>NZ_JBBEYB010000003.1:0-306062 GCF_037482285.1 Aquabacterium sp. G14 | reverse complement strand
TTCCTTGATGGGCTTTGCTCTCACGACGTCGACGATGAGACTTGCGACCAGACCACGCAGATCGAAGCGGCGGTTGAACCTGTAGGCGAAGCCAGCAAGGTAGTGCTCGGCGTACTTGCGGTAGTTCAGGGCATGGAAGGCTCCGGCCAACGTGGTCTTGAGATTGCCCAGCACGGTGTTGACCCACTTGAAGCTGGGCAGGTCGCGCGGCTTGAGGGAGCCGACCACCATCGGGAGGTGAAGGCAACCGGCATCGGCCACCGCACTGAAGCAGGCCAAACCATCGCTGTGCACGCTGGTGCCCGGTGCCAGATTGGACTTGGCCCACTTGCTGATCGCTTCAGAGGTGAACCCTCTGACCACATTGAGCTTGATGAACATCGGATGCCCGTGATCATTGACCGAGACAGCCGCGACAAAGGGGACCTTGTTCTCGGAGCCCCGACCGACTTTGCCGCCTGTGCGCTCGCCTCCGAGGTAAGCGTCATCGAGTTGCACCGTGCCGCTGAGTTGGTGGGTGGCGTCTTGCGAGGCCATGGCCCGGTTGATCTTCTGATGCAACAGCCAGGCAGTGGGATAGCTCACGCCAAGCTGACGCTTGAGCGCCAGGGCAGACAGGCCGGTTTTGGCCTGACTGATGAGGTAGATGGCCAAGAACCAGGTCGTCAGGGGCAGTTTGGTGTGTGCCATGAGACTGCCTGCGGTCAGGGAGGTCTGATGCCGACAGCCATTGCACTGGAAGAGCTTACGGACACCGTGGCCGACCACATAGTGATCACTGCTGGAGCAGCGCGGACAGCGAAATCCCTCAGGCCAGCGCGCGGCCTTGATCGCTTCGGCGCACTGTGCCTCGGTGCCAAAGCTACGAAGGAATTCCGGAATCGACATGCCGTGCTGGAACTGAATCTGGTTGAAGGCCATGGTGCTCACCCCACTGTAAGAAGACCACAGATTAGTGAGTCACAAGCTCATGGGGTGAGCCTCGCTGAGGCAGGTTTCTAATCAGGTTGCGTTTTGGGTCAGTTTAGAACCGGCCACATGAACTGACCCGAGTGTTTTTACCGAGACAGCACATGGCGTCTGGCCCCTTTATGCGTTTTCCGATGAAGCCGGAGCGTGGGGATTCCTTGCCGCGCATCGATTCCGCGTCTATCGTGTCACCTCGTCTCACACGCCCCCTCAGCGTGAAGACCGCCACAAGATCAATTCTGGAGATTTGAATGAGCAATCCCGAGTGGAAGTTTGAAACCCTGTCCGTGCATGCCGGCTACTCGCCCGACCCGACCACCAAATCTGTGGCCGTGCCCATTTACCAGACGGTGGCTTATGCCTTTGACAGCGCCCAGCACGGCGCTGACCTGTTCGACCTGAAGGTGCCGGGCAACATTTACACCCGCATCATGAACCCGACGCAAAGCGTGCTGGAAGCGCGTGTGGCGGCCCTGGAAGGCGGCATTGCCGCCCTGGCCGTCGCCTCCGGTCAGTCGGCCATCACCTACGCCATCCAGACCATTGCCGAAGCTGGCGACAACATCGTGTCGTCCACCGCGCTGTACGGCGGCACCTACAACCTGTTTGCCCACACCCTGCCCCAGTTCGGCATCACCACCCGTTTTGCCGACCACAAGGACCCGGCCAGTTTTGAGGCGCTGATTGACGAGCGCACCAAGGCGGTCTTCGTCGAGTCGCTCGGCAACCCGGCCGGCAACGTCACCGATATCGCCCGCATCGCCGAGATCGCGCACCGCCATGGCGTTCCGCTGATCGTGGACAACACCGTGCCCTCGCCCTACCTGTGCCGCCCCATCGAGCACGGTGCCGACATCGTGGTGCAATCGCTGACCAAGTACCTGGGTGGCCACGGCAACAGCCTGGGCGGCGCCATCATCGACTCGGGCAAGTTCCCCTGGGCCGAGCACAAGGCCCGCTTCAAGCGCCTGAACGAGCCTGACCCGTCCTACCACGGCGTGGTCTACACCGAAGCCCTGGGCGCTGCCGCCTACATTGGCCGTGCCCGCGTGGTGCCGCTGCGCAACACCGGCGCCGCCATCTCGCCGTTCAACTCCTTCCTGATCCTGCAAGGCATCGAGACCCTGGGGCTGCGCATGGACCGCATCAGCAGCAACGCCCTGAAGGTGGCCGAGTTCCTGAAGGCCCACCCTGCGGTGAAGTGGGTGAACTACGCCGGCCTGCCCGACCATCCGGACCACGCGTTGGTGCAAAAGTACCTGTCGGGCCAGGCTTCAGGCTTGTTGACCTTTGGCGTGCCCGGTGGCCGCGAAGGTGGTGCCCGCTTCCTGGACAACCTCAAGCTGTTCACTCGCCTGGTCAACATCGGCGACGTGCGCTCGCTGGCCACGCACCCGGCCTCGACCACCCACCGTCAACTGTCGCCCGAAGAGCTGGCGAAGACCGGCGTGAGCGAGGAAACCGTGCGCCTGTGCGTGGGCATTGAGCACATCGACGACCTGCTGGCCGACCTGTCGCAAGCCCTGGCTGCAGCGGGCTGAAGCGGCTTTACGCGGCTCAACGGAGAACTGGCCTGCGGGCCAGTTTTTTTGTGCCGACGAGGGCGAACGGTGCGCGATGACACCCCACGGTCACACCACGAGTGACACAATATCGCCCTTGAGAAAATAGGCCCAGTGGCCAGAGGTCTCGCGTGATTGTTCGCCCCCGTCCCAATTGGCTGCGCATGCTGTTCGTCTGGCGCGGGTCGATCCTGAAAAAGATCCTCCCCCAGTTGGGCTTCACCACCGCGCTGTCGATCGCGGTGGTCATCTTCCATGGCGAACTGCTGGACTGGAAAGTCACGCTCACCGCCGTGCCTTTTTCGTTGGTTGGCGTCGCGCTCGCCATCTTTCTAGGCTTTCGCAACAGCGCCAGTTACGACCGTTACTGGGAGGCCCGCAAGCTTTGGGGCAAGCTGCTGACCGACAGCCGCAATGCCGCGCGCCAATGCGTCAGCTTCATGCCTGGCGACCCACGCCCCTTCGCCTTGGGCATTGCCGCCTTTGTGCATGCGGCACGTCATCAGTTGCGTGGCACCGACCCGAGCGCCGACATGGCCCGCCTGCTGCCCCCCGAGGTGGTGAAGCAACTGGAAGATCGCCGTACACCCATCTTGCAGATCATGATGTGGCTGTCCTCGCAGGTGAAGCATGCGCATGATGACGGCAAACTCTCTCCCATCCTGGCGGCGCAAATCGATCACTCGCTGTCTGGCCTCAACGATGCCTATGGCGGCTGTGAGCGCATCGCCTACACGCCCCTGCCCTTCACCTATTCGGTGATCCTGCACCGCACGGTCTACCTGTACTGCCTGATGCTGCCCTTCGGCCTGCTGGACTCGATCGGCTTCATGACGCCGCTGATGGTGGCCTTTGTGGCTTACACCTTTTTCGCCATCGAGGCCCTGAGCGACGAAATCGAAGAGCCCTTCGGCACCATGCCCAACGACCTGGCGCTGGATGCCCTGTCGCTCAACATCGAGAGCCACGTATTGGAAATCCTGGGCGACCGGGACCTGCCACCCAGGGCCGAACCCAAGGACTATCTGCTGACCTGAGGGCGCGACGCCTCAGTCGTCTGCCAGCAAGGTCAACAGCCCGCTGGCCCGCTGCGTGGGATGCTGGATGGCACTGGTCAAGGCGCCCGGATCAGCCGCCACCAATGTGAACGCCTCACGGGCCCGCGTGATGCCGGTGTACACGAGTTCGCGCTGCAACATCCCCAGACCGTAGGGCGGCAGCACCAAGGCCGTATGCCGGAATTCGGAGCCCTGGCTCTTGTGCACCGTCATCGCGAAAGCCGTCTCCACATGGGCCAATCGGCTGACGCCCACCGAGCGAATCTCGGGTCCATCCATGAAGTAAGCGCGCAAGGGGGCGCCACGGGTGACCGGCCGCAGCGCAATGCCGATGTCGCCATTGAATACTCCCAGCGTCGGATCGTTGCGGGTCACCATCACTGGTCGCCCTTCGAACCACTCGCCCGATGGCTTGACCCAACCGGCGCAGGCCAGGGCCTGCTGCACTACTCGGTTCAAGCCCGTGACGCCCCAATCGCCTTCTCGCACCGCGCACAACAGGCGAAACCGATCGAACGCCGTCAGCACGCGGCGCACCCACTCCGTGTGGGCGGTCTCGTCGCCAAAGTCGGGGCGCGTGGCCATCGCCTGCAGGTATTCCGCATAGCCTCCTTCTGCGTGTGCTCGTCCCTGCAGGGCCAGTTGCACAGCCACCTCAGGCCCTGACGCCGCCAAGCTGACGACCGCACCCGTCTTGTCTTGCGACAGGATGCTCAGGCTGGCACGCACGTCTCCCTGGTTCACCGCCAGGGCCAGCTTGCCAATGGGGCCGCCAAAGCGCCGACTCTCGCGCAGCATCACGGTTTGTTGCGCCAGCAGCGGAGCAGCACCACTGTGGTCCTGGTAAATCAGGTCCAGATCCTGGCCGGCTACCTCGCGCGCGTACCGCAGGGTTTCCGGTTCGTAGCATCCCCGCTCCGCGTCACGGCACAGGTCACCCAGCACCGCACCCGCTTCGACCGAGGCCAGTTGGTCCTTGTCACCCAGAAAGATCACCCTTGCAGTCGGTGGCAAGGCATCCAACAAGGCCGCCATCATCTCCAAATGGATCATGGACGCTTCGTCCACGATCAGCACGTCCACATCCAAGGGATGGCTGGCGTTGTGACGGAACTGCCGCGTGTCCGGCCGGGCACCCAACAAGGCGTGCAAGGTACGGGCCGCGCCGACCCGCTGGGTCAACTCGCTCAGGTTGATCCGATCCCCCAAAGCGTCTTGCAACTGCGCCAACGAAGCGTCAATCGATTGCTTCAGGCGGGCCGCAGCCTTGCCGGTCGGGGCTGCCAGGGCCACCCGCAAGCCTTGGGCATCGGCATCGACGGCGAACAACAGGGCCAGCAGGCGTGCAGCCGTGTAGGTTTTGCCCGTTCCGGGCCCACCAGTGATGACCGACAGACGTGCGCGCAAGGCCACTGCACAGGCAAGCTTTTGCCAATCGGTTACGAAGGTGTCCCCGCGGTGCGCATCTTTGGCCTCTTGACACACAGCTGTGGGAAACAACTGATCCAACCAGGTGCGCGTGACCGCCTCATCCACCGGCACGCGATCCGACACCCGCTGGCGCAGTTGCCGAGCCACGCGGCACTCGTAATCCCAATAGCGCCGCAGGTACAGCACGGGAGCGGCTTCCTTGCCCCCCAGCACCAGCGGCTGCCCATTGTCGTCATCAAGGCGGGCATCTCTCACCACACGGCTGGCACGCAGGGCGGCCACCCACTCCACCAAGGTGGTGGGCAACGTTGACCACAGGGCGTGCACAGCAGCCTGGGCCTCGGGCGGTCCAGCCAGCAATGCCAGTGGCGGCGCGACCACATGCGCCAAGGGCAAGCAGGTGTGTCCACGCCCCTCCATCTGTGACAGCACCGCGGCGGCCACCAACAAGGGCGGGCTGGCATCGAGGTCACGCTCGGAGAGGAAGGCTGCCAGCGCGGCATCCAGGCGGCGCAGCCAGCCCGCCTCAGCCCACTGGTCCAGGGTTTGGCAGATTGGGTTCATGCCGCATGCTCCTCGTCGGCCAGGAGGCTGTCCAAGGCATCCAGCAAGGGCCACACAGGTGGCATGACATAGGCGCCACGCTCCGGCCCATCAATGCCGCGCAGGAACAGGTACACCGCGCCGCCCAGATGCTCGGTGGGCTCGTAGGCATCGCCCAGCCGCACACGTAGCAAGCGGTGCAAGGCCAGGAGGTAGATGGCCGCCTGGACATCGTAACGATGCTCCGCCATGGCCTCTTCCAAACGCTCATGGGTGTACGCGCGCCCCTGCTCGCCCAGATGGTTCGACTTGTAGTCCAGCACCCAGTAGCGTCCCTCGTGCTCGAACACCAGGTCGGCAAAGCCCATCAGCATGCCGTGCAGCTCGCGCTCAGGCAGCGTGGGCCGGTCGCGACCACTGAGCAAGTGCAGGCGACACAGCGCATCGATGGTATGAGCCTGCAAACGCCCGGCCGGCAACCAGAACTCCATTTCTGGCAGCAGGTGTTGCAAGCTTTGCAAGCTGGCGCCCACACCGGGCAATGGCAGGGTCACCACTGCCTCCAGCCACTGGGTCACCTCGCCAGCCTGCTCAAGCCGACCCGCGCGCTCACACTGGCGACGCAACCGCTCGGTCACATCTGGGCGACTCACTGCAAAGCTTTCCGCCGCCAACCATTCCAGCTGATCGTGCAAGAAATTGCCCGCCACGGCGCCTTTGGTGAACCGATGCCAGGCAGGCGGCTGTGAGAACGCTTCTGCCTGCGTTGATACGGTCTGCGCTCCGTGCTCGTGCGCCAACGTCACATCACCCTCCATGGGCAAAACAGGAACGCCGCCCGGCTCACCGGGCACACCATCATCTGGTGCCTGTTGTGACACCGGCCACTCGTCATCGGCAGGCCTCAACGGTGACGTCACCACACTGCCCAGAGACCGCACCAGCGCGGAGAAACTGCCAATCGTCCAGCGTTTGTCAAAACGCGCCGCGTACACCGGCGCCTCGATCAACGCCGTCACGGCTTCATCACGGGTCAATCGGGTGCGCTCAATTTGGGATGGCAATGCCAGCAAGGCCATGTCCACGTCTCGCGCAGCCAAGCGTTGCAGTCGCTCCAGCACGCCTTCGGGCTCGCATGGCTCGGCCCCCACCAACAAGTACCCTGAGGCACTGAGGTGGTTGCTGCAGCGCTGACTGCGCGCGTCGCCCACGGCCGGCAAGCCCATCCACACGGTATGTCGCGCTCGCGTCAGGGCCACATAGAACAGACGCAGGTCCTCACGCAACCGATCTCGATCGGCCGCTTCCTTGACCGCAGGGTCTGACAGGTTGAGCACCAAACGACGCTGCCCGTCCTCGTCCAACAGGTGAACGAACGGCGTGCGGGCCGGGTCCACCTTTCGATGGGAAGCAGCAAACGGCAGGCACACCACCGGGTACTCCAGCCCCTTGCTCTTGTGCACGGTCACCACCTTGACCAGATCGGCGTCGCTCTCCAGGCGGACGATCTGCTCCTCGCTACCGCTCCGTCCCTCATCAATCTGCATGCCCAGCCAACGCACCAGAGCCTGCTCGCCATCCAGTTGCGTGCTGGCGTTCTGAAGCAGCTCGGCCAGATGCAGGAAATTGGTCAAACGCCGCTCGCCCCCCGCCTCCGCCAGCCACCGCGCCGGCAGCGCCAGGCGGTGCAAGGTCTGGCGCAGCATGGTCAGCACGCCCTGGTTCTGCCACACCCCATGCAGTTCGCGCAGTGATTCGCTGCGATCGTCAAAGGCTTCGTCGTTGGCCGCCAAATACGCCAACTCATCCAGGCTCAGGTCCACCATGCGGGTGGCCAACGCGGCACGCGCCAGACGAACATCCAATGGCGATGCGACAGCACGCAACCAGTGCAACAGGTCGCGCGCCTCTTCGCTGGCGAACACCGAGTCCTTGTCTGACAGGTACACCGACGCCACATCGCGATGGCGCAACTCCCGGCGAATGGCCTCCGCCTCCTTGCCATCGCGCACCAAGACCGCCACGTCGGCGGGGCGCAGGCGCTGGAAGCCCTGGTCTTTTCGCATGAACCCCACTGCGGGGTCGTTCAACCAGCCCACGATCTGCTCGGCGCAACAGGCCGCGAATGGCCGCAGTGCGTCCTTGGCTGAACGCACACCATCCAGCGCATGCACCACCTGAATCGCAGGCAAAGGTCCGGAAGCACCCACCAGCGCCTCGCTTCGCCCCTTGGCCTTCACGGGCACGAAGGGCAACACGCTCTCCGCCTCTCCTGGCTCGCCAAACAGAAAGGCGCCTGGTCCGTCTCGCTCTTCGGCCTGTTCAAACCAAGCATTCACTGCGGACACCAAGGCCTGGGTCGAACGGTAGTTCGTGTCCAACACGTAATGGCGCCCGACAGTCGCACGACGTGCTGCCATGTAGCTGTGAATGTCCGCCCCACGAAAACCGTAGATGGACTGCTTGGGGTCCCCAATCAAGAGCAAGGCACTGTGCCGCGCATGGTCGGCCGTGCGGTAAATCTGATCAAAGATCCGGTATTGCAACGGCGAGGTGTCCTGGAACTCGTCGAGCATGGCCACGGGATACTGATCCAGCACGCGCTGGCGCAGCGTCTCGCCGTGAGGGCCCGACAAGGCTGCATCCAGCCGGTGCAACATGTCTGCAAAACCAAATGTGCCGGCTTGCTTCTTCAAGTAGGCCAGGCGCTGTCCCACCCTCGCCGCTGCGTGCAACCTGACCGGTGTGCGCACCTCGGGAAGATCAGACAGATCACGCAGCAACTGCTCAAAGGCTTCAAAATGATCCGGCATGTTGACGCCGCCAGCAGAAGGCTTGCGAGCCTCCAGCAAGCCGTCCGGACTCAAACGATGACATGCTGCGGGCGTGAGTCCATGCTCCTCCAGTTCCGCGTCAGCGGCCCAGGCTGCCAGTTTGCCCAGCCACCCTTGATAGTTGCCCGGTGCCAGCTTTCTGCGATCCCAATCGCACTCCTTGGGCTCAGTCTGAGCATCCAGCCACTCGCGCATGGCCTGCGCCCGCTGCGCCCACCCAGCCTTGAGCGTGTTCAGCCGATCGCGGCGGTGCCGCTGGCTCTCGCGCAAGCACTCCGCCAAGCTGCCGCGCCCTGCTCCCGCTGGCAACAGCTGCTCATGCAGCCGGCCCACGTCGCGGATCAAGGCCGGCACATCCTTCCAAACATCCAGAACCACTGAGAGCTCGTCGCCACTGAGGCCATAGCACTGCTGGCGCCAATAGTCCTGTGCCGCCTCGGTCAACAAGGCATCGGCATCGGGCTCCAGCGTTTCGTCGAAGAGGCAGCCACTGTCAAACGCATGCTCACGCAGCATGCGCTGGCACCATGCATCGATCGTATGCACCGAGGCCTCGTCCATCCCCTCGGCGGCCATGGACAAACGCCATGCCGCCTGACGGCGCGCTTGCTCATCCGGGTATCCCGCCAGCAGATCCCTCAGCATCGGATCAATCTCGTCGGAAGGCAACTCACCCCGAAAGCAAGCGGCCGCTTCCACCAATCGTGCCCGGATTCGGTCCGACAACTCACGGGTCGCTGCCCGCGTGAAGGTCATCACCAGGATGTCTGCGGGCAACAGTGGCCGATGAAAGCCATTGTCTTCGCCGCCGTGCCCCAGAACCAAACGCAGGTACAGCGCCGCAATCGTCCACGTCTTGCCCGTGCCCGCACTGGCTTCAATCAGGCGACTGCCCCAGAGCGGAAAAGTCAAAGCGTTCAGCGGTTGACTCATGCGGCGCCCCCCACACTCCCCGGTGCCGCGGGAGCATCGTCGCTGATGGCCCCGTCCATCACAGGCTCGTGCATCACCACCGTCACGTGGTTCGCAGCCCATGCCTGCATGCGCCCCCACACCTCGTCTGCCAGCGACTCGAAGCGGCCGTCAGCGTTCAAGGCATCAAAGTCCGGATACAACCGAGACCAGCAGGGGTCATCGGCCTCGGCATCCCGCATGAAACCTCCCTCGTACACAGACTCGGGCTCTTCCTCCGCAACCTTCGCCAAGGCCGTACGCATGGGCAGCGGCAACGGCGCGTCCAAGCCCGCCCGCCAGACCCTCAGCAAGGTCCGCATGTCGTCTTGGGCAACCAACGGCTCCATGGGCGAGCAGCACACGGTTGCATCGCTACCGACCACTACCCCCTGCAACAACACCCCTTCAGAGGCCGCGACGACGCTTCGCACCCAAGCCAGTCGCAGCTTGTCCAGCCTGGGCTTGGCAGGCTCCTTCTTGGTCGGCTTGCTCTTGGCCAGCTTCCCGGGGGCCAAGTCCAGCCAGGTGGGCAAGGCATCAACCTCATCGGAGACACGCAAGTGGTCCAACCAGTCTTGCAGCACCACACCGTCCTGCTCAATCCTCACCGCACGTCTCGCTGCCGGATGAGGATAGCGTGCCACCTCCTGCTGCCAAGCGATCAGCATGGGCAACAAGGTGCGCTCCAGGGCTTGCTGCGTCCAGACACCCAGCGCACCCATAGGCAGGCGTCCTGAGCGGCGCAAACGACCCAGGCGAGCCCTGACCTGCTCATGCAGCGCAGCCGAACGTGCCTCGCTGTCATCGGCCTGCCCCTCATGTGTGGCCAACCATGCGTCCAGGTCGGCCAGCACCTCGTCTGTCAACGTGTCCACCGTCTGGTGTTCTTCCAATGCATTCAGACCGAAAGACTCCTCGTCCTCCGGCTCCGTGTCCATGTCCTGGAACACCACGTTCAGCCGTTGACGGAAAAACACCTGCGCGGGATTGCGCAAAAACTGCGCGAGTTGGGCCATGGTCAGCGGCACATGGGGATCGGGCTCATACGGTGGCAATGGCGGGGCCAACGCAGAGGCACCCTCACCCATCACGCCTTCGGGCATCTCACGATGCGCCGCGTGCCACTCTCGCGCATGCGTGAACAAGCGTGAGCCCTGTTCAAAATACCGGCGACTGAAAGGCTGCAAAGGGTGCTCGGTGGTGCGCGGCCCCAACACATCTCCTGCCCAGCCTGCCGTCAGGTAATCACGCAACTGCGACACCAGCACCGAAGGTGGTTGCGCCGTGTTGTCACGGACACTGCGCCCCGTCCAACTCACATACAACTGGCGACGCGCTGACAGCAAGGCCTCCAGCATCAACTGCCTGTCATCGTCCCGGCGTGAACGGTCTCCCGGCCGGTTGGTGCCGGGTTGCAACATCAAATCAAAGTCTGTTCGCACCGCGCGGCGAGGATAGTCACCGTCATTCATGCCCAACAGGCATACCACCTCGAAGGGGATGGCCCGCATCGGCATCAAGGTACAGAACGTGACGCCCCCGGCCTTGAAGCGCTTGTTCACCGTCGGCTCATTCAAGGCCGACAACCACGCCTCCCGAGCCACATGCAAGTCCACGGGCTCGTCAAAACCGGCGAGCTCACACGCATCCAACCAAGCACGCAAAGCATCATCCAAAGCGGTCAGGATCAAACGATCCTGATCGTCCTGCGCCTGAACCATCTCCGATAACAAGGCACGTCCGCGATCAGCCCATCCCAAGGGAGTGGCAGGCTCGCTCAACACCTCGCACCAATGGGTCAGGCGGGCCAGCAAGCTGGCCAAGGCTCCGGCCAGCTCAGCCTCCAGGCCACCAACCTCAGCATAGGCTTCAATGCCATCAAACTCGCCGTGCCCGGCCGCATAGCCCAGCAGCATGCGACGCAACCCGAACCAGCCTGTATTCTGCTCACCGCAGCTGGCCAGGCCCAGCTTGTCCCGATGGGCCTCATCGAGGCCCCAGCGAATCCCAGCCCCCGTCATCCACTGCGTCAGGCGCGGCATGGCCTCTGCACTGATGCCAAAACGCCCGGCCACAGCCGGCACATCCAATAGGTCCCGCAACTCGCTGAACCGGCAGCGCTGATGCGGCAAGCGCAACAGCCACTCCAGCGCGGTCACCAGGGGACTGCTGGCACGGGCACTCAAGTCTGCAATGTCAAACGGGATGAACCGCGCGTCATGCCGGCCGTACTGACCGAAAACCGCCCGGATGGCCGGCGCAACCTGGTCAACGTCTGGCACCATGACCACCACATCGCGCGGCTGTACTGGCGAGTCGGTGCCTGCGGTGTCTGCAAACAGCTGCAAAAGCTGATCGTGCAGCACCTCCACCTCGCGCATGATGCTGTGCGCCACATGGAACACGATTGACCGGTCTGTGCCCAGGACCTCACGTTTGGGATGTTCCTGCAAGGGCACCAGATCACGGATGCACCGCTGCACCTGCACCAGCAGAGACGCATCGTGCGCATCGCCCTCCTCGAACAGGTCCACGCGGGGCACCGTGAAGCGAGCCTGTGCCTGCTGCACATCATCGAATTCATCGAGCTGACGAACGAAGTCACGACTTTGCCGGCCCCAAGCAGCCAAAAGCGGATGCGCATGAGCATGCATTTGATCGAGCGACAACTGCGACAGATCGACATCCCCACGGAATGCATGACGCCGGCGCGAAATCCCTCGCAGCAACTCACGGCCGTCCATGATGTCCGCCCAGTGAAAGCGACATGGATTGGGGATCGCCATCAACACCTGGCTGTGTTCACTCAGTGTGGTCAACAGCTGCAACGTCGGCAGTGGCACGCTGGTCATGCCGAACACCACCACACGCCGCGCCACCGGCCGGGCCAGCGCCGCCCCATTCTCCAGCGCATGCAAGACCCGCTGGTGTACCCTCGGGCGGATGCTCCCCAGCTCGACGGGCCCCAAGCTGCTCAACAAGGCACGCCACAACATCGGCTGCCAACGCTGTTCCGCCGGAACCAACTGAGGTGGACGCCCCGGGCAGGCCAACTCATCACGCCCCTCCGCCCAAGCTTCCAGCCAGTCAGCCCGGTACACCTGATACTGATCGAACAGGTCCGCCAAGCGGCTGGCCAATTGGTACAGTCGGTCGGGCTCATCCCCCTGCAAGAAACCAGCCACAGGCTCGAAACCTGGCTCATTCATCCACTGGGGCAAGAGTTGCATCAAACGCCAAGTCAATGGCGCCTTGTCGGTGGCGCACTGGCTGGGCACCTGCTCCCGCCCCAATACCTGCCGATAGGTCCGCCACATGAATCGGGCAGGTAACTCCACGCGCATGGCTGCACACACACCACCATCGCGCGCCAGGGTCATCTTCAACCACTCGGCCATGCCGGCGCTTTGCACGAGGATGACCTCCTCCTCCAATGGCGCCAGAGGCCGCTGGCGCAGCCACATCAAGACAGCCTCCGCCAACGCCTCGGAGCGGTTTCCGTGCAGAGCGAGCAGGCCTGTCTGGATATCAGTTTGCATGGGCGGATGCATGTTCAAGTCGTGCTCATCATCTCCGATTCCTGGCTCATGGCGTGAGCCGGAATCGAGGCGACATCAGGCAGCGGACATTGTCTCCGATGCGCCACACCGCAGCACCGGCAGTGCTGGGGACGAACACCTGAGCCTGAGGCGCGAGCCGCGCCCGTACACCATTTGTGCGTCACAAAGCAAAACGCCGACAAGCACAAGACTTGTCGGCGTTCACTTGTTAGGTGGGGTGGCTAATGGGACTCGAACCCACGACAACCAGAATCACAATCTGGGACTCTACCAACTGAGCTATAGCCACCGCAGAACAGAATTAGAGTATAGCGCGATTTCGCACCTTTTTACAAGGCCGACGCAGATTTTTGCGCCGTTGTGGCTTTCTCAACCACCTTCTTGCCTTCGTTCAGGTACTCGACCTTGTACTCGCGCTTCAGCGCACGGTAGTAGGCATCGGCCTCCGCGCGTGCCCAGTAGCCACTGAACTGAGCCTGCATCTCCTTGAGCTCCTCGGGCTTCACCTCCAGCGGCACCACCTTGTTCACCTTCAGCAGGGCCACACCCTCGTCACCCAAGCTGACAACGGTCCAGGCTGGCAGTTGCTTTTCAGGCACACGCAGTGCGGCATCCAACACAGCAGCAGGCTGGGCGAACATTGTTCGGCGTGACATTTGCACCGCGGCGGGCATTGCAACCTTCTCAGGCGACTGTTTGCCCAGCGCCATCTTCTGCTCCGCATCTGCACGCGCTGCTTTCAAGGCCTGGGCCTTGATCCAACGCTCACGCACCTGCGCCTGGGCTTGCTCGAACGGCATCAGCGCAGCGGGACGGTACTTCACGATGCGCGCCGAGACCAGCTTGTTCGTGCCAACCTCGACGGCCTCCGTGTTGTGCCCCTTGGCACGGTTGGTCGCATCAAACAAGGTGTCGAGCAAGCGGCGATTTGCCATCACACCTTGCTCTTGCCCGATGGGCTGCCGCAACACACCATTGGCAACTTGCACCGTCAACTTCAACTCGTCAGCCACAGGCTGCAAGCTGTCCGACTGCTCGTAAACCATGTTGGTGAACTTCTCGGCCGCCTCGGCATACTGGCGCTGCGCGAGTTGCTTGCGCGCATCGTCTTCGATCTCCGCGCGCACAGTTTCAAAAGGCTTGGTTTCGCCACCGCGCACCGCCGTCAGCTGGATGATGTGGAAGCCGAACTCGCTCTCGACGATGCCGCTGAGTTGACCAGGCTTCAAACCATACGCAGCATCTTCGAACGGCTTGACCATGTCACCACGCCCAAAGAAGTCCAGATCACCACCGTTGGCCCCCGATCCAGGATCGTCGGAATTCTTGCGCGCCAGCTCTGCAAACTGAGCGGGGTTCTTTTGCAGCTGCGCCAGCAGTTGCTCCGCTTTGGCCCGTGCGGCCTTTTTCTGCTCAGCAGTCGCACTGGCTTCTGCCTTGATCAGAATGTGGCTCGCACGCCGCTCTTCAGGGGTCGAGTAGCGCTGGATGTTCTCCTTGTAGGAGCGGCGCAGGTCATCTTCCGACACCGAGACACGTGCCTTCAGTGTGTCGAGGTCCAAGACCACGTACTGCACGTCGGCTTGCTCAGGCGTCGTCAGCCAGCCTGCGTTGGCAGGATCCTTGTAGAAGGCCTGCAGTTGCTCTGCCGTTGGCGCCAGTTGGGCCATGTAAGCCTTGGGCTCGAACTTTTGCCACTGCACATCACGCACCTGGAACAGGGCATCCACTGCGGCACGGGTTGATGCCTGTGAGCCATGACTGGATGCCTGAACACCGCCCAGCACCTGCGCCACCGTCAACTCCTGGCGCAGCATGGTTTCAAGCTGCAAAGGCGTCATGCCACGCGCTTCCAGCAGGGCCTTGTTCACGGTGCCATCAGGGTTGCGCAGTGCAGCAAACTGAGGATCGTTCGCAAAGATGCGCATGATGCGACCTGCAGGCACTGCCAGATGCTGGTCATTGGCAGCCATCAGAAGCACATACTCGCGAATCAGCGCGTCCAAAGACTGCTGCTTGACCTCAGGGCGGTCAAACAGGCTCATGTCGAGATCGGGCCGCTGGGAACGTTGGCGCTCCACGAAGTTGCGGTGCGCGTTGTCCCACTCCTGCTGGGAGACCTTCTGCTTGCCCACCTTTGCAACAGTGCCAGCGTTGTCGGTGAACTGAGAATAGCCTTCCATGCCCACCAGCACGAAAGATGGCAGGATCAACAGAACCAGAATCAGCTGGAGGATGCGGGTGTTTCTGCGAACGAAATCAAACATGGCTGATGACCAGGTGTAGGCTGGCCTGCGGTAGCTTGGGAATCGGTGACACGCAATCAAAAACGTGGCCCAGATAACACAAAGGCGAACCATGGTTCGCCTTGCAGAAGTGCGTATCGGTATGGTGGGTGCTGAGGGGCTCGAACCCCCGACCTACGCCTTGTAAGGGCGCCGCTCTACCAACTGAGCTAAGCACCCGATCGCACTCAAGCCGGCTATCTTACCTTAATTGAGCGCATCCTTCAGAGCCTTGCCAGGGCGGAACTTCGGCACCTTGGCCTTTTTGATCTTGATCTCTGCCCCGGTTCGTGGGTTGCGTCCGGTTCTGGCCGCGCGCGTGCTCACTGCAAACGTGCCAAAACCCAACAGGGACACCGTGTCGCCCTTCTTGAGTGAGGCCTGGATGCCGCCAATCACCGCCTCCAACGCACGGCCGGCTGCCGCCTTGGAGATGTCTGCCTGCTGGGCAATGTGCTCGATCAACTCGGACTTGTTCACGAAAGCTTCCCTCCACAGTACAACGAAAATTCAACGCGACTTGGCGCGGATATCGGGCAAGGACTTTTGTAGATAGTAGATCATCGACCAGATCGTCAGCGCACAAGCGATGTAGATCAACCAAGTCCCCACCTGCAGGCTGTGAAACAGCCCGAACACATCGGCGTCCAGCAACAAAAACACGATGGCCGCCATCTGGGTCGCCGTTTTCAACTTGCCCAGCATGTGCACGGCCACATTGCCAGAGGCGCCAATCTTGGCCATCCATTCGCGCAACGCAGAGATCGCAATCTCCCGCCCAATGATGATGAACGCGACCAAGGCCCCCACCCTGCCCAAATCCAGCAGGATCAGGATCGACGCGCACACGAGAAACTTGTCAGCCACCGGGTCGAGAAAGGCGCCAAAAGCCGACGTCTGGTTCAAGCGACGTGCCAGCCATCCGTCCAACCAATCTGTGGCGGCCACTACCACAAACAAAATGGCAGCCGTCAAATTGACCTGCGCCTCGGGCCAGGGCAGGTAAAACACGCCAACGATGAGCGGGATCGCCACGATCCGCGCCCAGGTGAGCAAAGTAGGCAGAGTCCAAAACATGGAAGCATTGTGCCGTGAACCGCGACACCTTATCGGCGATCTAGCGTCATGGGCTTGAACTGACGCTGATCGTTGAACAAAAAGGTCTCGTTGAACTTCCATGGCCGAGGAAGCTTGGACACATTACCGAACGGTGCGGCACGCCTCACGGCCTGAATGGCCAACTGCACGGTGTCGCGCGCCTGACTCGGGTAGCGCATCACATCGATATCGCGCACGGATCCATCTGCGTTGAGCTCGATCGTCAGCACCGGAATGGCCAGCAACACAGGTGGCGCCTTGGTGGTGTAGCTCACGTCGGGGCTCGCTGCGACCATGCGGCGCGCAGCCTGCTCACGGGCATGCGCCCAACTCCGAGGTGTATCAGGCGGTGGGAGCTTGACAGTGCGCGGCACACCTGACCGGGATGTTTGATCAGCCTTGACCGTGCCCTTCTGTTCAGGCTGCTGTGCACCGGGCCCTTTTTCACCTCCCGAAGGCATCACCCCACAGCCGGCAAGCACCGCCGATGCGCCAAGCGCCAACGCCCGCATTCGAACATCACGTCCGGCATCAGCGCAGCGCTTTGTAGATCTCTTCAGCCAAGTCATGCGAAATCCCCTCCACACTTGCCAGCTCTTCAACGCTGGCTGCGGCGACGCCCTTGACGCCACCAAACCGCTGCAGCAGTTTCGCACGGCGTTTTGGGCCCACCCCGGCGATGTCTTCCAGGCGACTGCCTCCGGTGCGCACACTGGCACGCCGAGCGCGCATGCCGGTAATGGCAAAGCGATGCGCCTCATCCCGAATCTGCGCGACCAGCATCAGCGCGGCCGAACTGGGTGACAAGGCCAACTTGGGACGTCCATCGGCAAACACCAGTTCCTCCAGCCCCACCTTACGGCCCTCCCCCTTTTCCACCCCGACGATGATGGACAGGGGCAAACCAAGGGTCTGAAACACGTCGCGGGCCATGGCCACCTGCCCCTTGCCCCCGTCGATGAGGACCAGGTCAGGCACACGAGCGGCCTTGGTGCCCGCTGCGCTGTAGCGACGCTCCAGCGTCTGCTTCATCGCCGCATAGTCATCGCCCGGGGTGATGCCCGAGATGTTGTAGCGGCGGTATTGCGAGGGTTGCATCTTGTGCCCCTCGTACACCACACACGACGCCTGTGTGGACTCACCCGCCGTGTGGCTGATGTCGAAGCACTCGATGCGCAAGCCCGCCAAGGGGTCGTGCACCGCATTGGCCGGCGTAGCGGGCGCTGCCGCATCGCCTTCTTCCGGTGTCTCGGCCGAGGCATCCAGACCGGCTTCGCGGGCATCTAGGTCCAAGTCCAGGTTGAGTGCCTCCACCAAAGCCCGGGTGCGTGCCTGCTGAGAGCCTTCCTCGCTGAGCAAGCGCGCCAGCGACAGCTCTGCCCCCTTGATGGCCATTTCCAGCCAAGCCCGGCGCTGCTCGCGGGGTTGGTGTACCACCGTGATCTTGCGCCCGCCCTGCTCGGACAAGGCCTCGATCAAAGCCGGGTTGACCGGGTGACTCAGGATCAGCAAGGACGGCACCGCTCCACCCAGGTAGTGCTGCGTCAGGAACGCCTCCAGCACCCGGACCTCGGTGGCCTGCACCAGGGCCTCGGCGTCACGCAAATCGGCCGCATCTGCGGCGGGCACCGACAGCTCTCCTTGCGACTCGCCGCCGCCAGGCTCCTCCGCCTCGTCCGGCACCAGCACGTGGTCCTGCACATGCACCGGAAAGTGCGCGCGGTCGCCCAGGTGCCTGCCGCCCCGCACCATGGCCAGATTCACACAGGCGCGACCGCCCTGAACCTTCACGGCCAGCACGTCCACATCCTTGTCCATCACCGTGTCCACCGACTGCTGGTGCAGCACGGTCGACAGCGCCTGGATCTGGTTGCGGAACTCCGCCGCCTTCTCGTACTCCATGCGTTCGGCGTGATCCATCATGCGGCGCTGCAGGTCGGCCATCACCGCCTCGGGCTCCCCCAGCAAGAAGCGCTCGGCCTGCGCGACGCTGTTGCGGTAGTCCTCATCGCTGACCAGGCCCACGCAAGGCCCGCTGCAACGCTTGATCTGGAACAGCAGGCAAGGCCGCGTGCGGTGGTTGTAAACCGAGTCCTCACAGGTACGGATCTGGAACACCTTCTGCAGCAGCTGGATGGTTTCCTTCACTGCCCAGGCGTTCGGGAAGGGTCCGAAGTAGCGGTGCTTGCGGTCCACCGCGCCACGGTAATAGCTCATGCGCGGAAACGCGTGCGAGGCAATCTTCAGGTAGGGGTAGCTCTTGTCGTCCCGGAACAGGATGTTGAAGCGCGGGTTGAGCGTCTTGATCAGGTTGTTTTCCAGCAGCAGCGCCTCGGCCTCGCTGCGCACCACCGTGGTCTCCATCCGCACGATCTTCGACACCATGTGTCCGATGCGCGTGCCGCCGTGGTTCTTGTGGAAATAGCTCGAAACCCGGCGCTTGAGGTCGCGCGCCTTGCCCACGTACAGCACATCGCCCTTGGCATCGAAGTAGCGGTACACGCCTGGCAGGGCCGGCAATGTGCTCACTTCCTGCAGCAGGCGTGCCCAGATCTGCTCTCGCTCCGCATCCGCCCCCTGGTTCGGGCGCTCCTTCGATGCATTCTGTACGTCAAACGGCTCACTCATGGGGTGCGATTGTCCCCGAGCCCACGACCTCTGGGCATGCGGGTTGCCATAATCCGCGCCATGCAGTGGGATCTTTTCTGTCGCGTCATCGACAACTTTGGTGACATGGGGGTGTGCTGGCGCCTGGCCTCTGACCTGGGCCACCGCGGCCACCAGGTCCGCCTGTGGGTGGACGACGCCAGCATACTGTCATGGATGGCGCCGCAGGTGAGTTGGCAGCATGACGCCAGCCTGGGGCTGGAAACTGGCGGCGGCCAGCCCGGCGTCACCGTCTGCCATTGGGCCGATGCCGAAAGCCTGCCCGCCGACATCGCGGACGATCCGCATCCCATCCTCCCTGGCGACGTCGTCATCGAAGCCTTCGGCTGCAACCTGCCGGATGCCTTTGTGGCCCGCATGCAGCGCCCCGTGCCGCCGCAGTGGGTCAACCTCGAATACCTCAGCGCCGAAGACTATGTGGAGCGCAGCCACGGACTGCCCTCCCCCATCTGGCACGGGCCCGGCGCAGGCTTGCGCAAGCGCTTTTTCTACCCCGGTTTCACGCCCGCCACGGGTGGGCTGCTGCGCGAGTTCGACCTGCTGATCCGACGCGCCGCTTGGGACGCTGCAGCCCGGCAGACCTGGCTGCTACGCCGCGGTATCGCCTGGAAGCCCGGCGAACGGGTCGTGTCCATCTTTTGCTATGCGAACGCCCCGGTGGCGGCCTTGCTCACGCAACTGTCCACCCCGTCAGCCCATCTCAGCTCGAGAGACACACCCTCGGCTCCGCCCCCCGTCACGCACGTGCTGCTGGCGCACGGCCATGCCACGCAACTGGCGCAAGACTGGCTCAGCAGCGCCCCCCAACCACCCTTTGGTGTGCGCCTGCACCCGCTGCCCGCCTTGCCGCAAGCGGAGTTCGACCACCTCCTGTGGTCGTGCGATCTCAACTTCGTGCGCGGAGAAGACTCGGCCGTGCGCGCCCTGTGGGCCGGCCAGCCCCACGTCTGGCAAATCTATGAGCAGGACGACGGCGTGCATGCCGACAAGCTCAACGCCTTCATGAACCGCTGGATGGCTGATTGGCCAACAGACGTGCACGAACAGGTGACGGCCCTGTGGAAATGCTGGAACGGGCTCGCGCCCCTGCCTGCCACCCTGCCCGACTGGTCATCTGACACCGCGCCATGGGCTCAGCACAGCTTGACGGCACGCAACACCCTGCTGAAACAAGCGGATCTCGTCACCCAACTGGTTCAATTTGTCAGCGAGGCGGGGTAAAATGGCTGGCTTTGCTTCTGGCAGGTTTCCCTGTGCAAATTCATCTTTGCAGCCATCGGGAGGCTGGGAGCGTCTCCGTATTTGCACAGACCCTAATCGGGAATCCACATGAAACTCGCACAAGAAATCCGCGCTGGCAACGTGATCATGCAGGGCAAGGACCCGATGGTCGTCCTGAAGACTGAATACAGCCGTGGCGGCCGCGGTGCAGCCACCGTGCGCATGAAGATGAAGAACCTGCTGAACGGCGCTGGCGCCGAAGTGGTCTTCAAGGCTGACGACAAGATGGACCAGATCATCCTCGACAAGAAGGAGTGCACCTACTCCTACTTCGCCGATCCGATGTACGCCTTCATGGACGCCGAATACAACCAGTTCGAAGTCGAAGCCGAAAACATGGGCGACGCCGTGAACTACCTGCAAGACGGCATGGAAGTCGAAGTCGTGTTCTATGACGGCAAGGCCATCTCGGTTGAACTGCCTACCAGCGTCGTGCGCGAGATCGAAACCGAACCCGCCGTCAAGGGCGACACTTCCGGCAAAGTCATGAAGCCTGCTCGCATTGTCGGTACCGGCTTCGAAATCGCTGTGCCCCTGTTCGTCGACTCCGGCGACAAGATCGAAATCGACACCCGTACCCATGAGTACAAGAAGCGCGTCTGAGCCCCTTCGGTCTCACGCCCCACAGAAAGGACACCTCGGTGTCCTTTTTTCATGTCCATGTGTCACCTTGCCGTCGTGACACATGCCGACTCAAGGACGCTGATGGGCCAGCGCCATCACTTCGGACGGTGACAAATCCTTGAGCTTGTGGTCAGACCACACCTGACGCCAGCGGCGCGCGCCAGGCAAGCCGTGGTACAGGCCCAGAATGTGCCGGATCACCTGCGGCCAGCGCACCTCGCCATGCGCCCACCCTGCGGTGCGAACCATCTCACGCTCGGTGTAAGCCACCATCGCCGCCTCGACCGCCTCACGGGTCAGGGCCGGCTCGCGCGGCGGCAAGCCAAACAGCAGCTCGTCCCACTCGGCCATCAACCAAGGGTTGTGATACGCGGCACGGCCCACCATCACACCGTCCAACGCGACGCCGTCGATCATCGCCCCCGGCTGCAACTGCGCCACACAGCTGGCGTTGTCGGCCAGTCCGCCATTGAGCACGATCGTCAGGTGCGGGAAATCGCGCTTGAGCTGGTGCACGAACTCGTAACGCAGCGGTGGGATCTCGCGGTTCTCCTTGGGGCTCAACCCCTTGAGCCAGGCATTGCGCGCGTGAACGATGAACACCTCACAGCCCGCGTTGGCCACCGTGCCCACGAAATCACGCACATAGTCGTACGACTCGATCTGGTCGATGCCGATGCGGTGCTTGACCGTGATGGGCACCTTCGGGTCGCCGCCCACCGCATCGATCATCGCCTTGACGCAGTCCGCCACCAGGGAAGCCTCGTTCATCAGGCAGGCCCCAAAAGCCCCGCGCTGCACCCGCTCGCTAGGGCAACCACAGTTCAGATTCACTTCGTCGTAACCGAACTGTTGGGCCAGCTTCGCACAGTGCGCCAGGTCGGCTGGCTCACTGCCGCCCAACTGCAAGGCCACGGCATGTTCTTCCTGGTTGTATTCCAGAAAGCGCAGCATGTTGCCATGCACCAGCGCTCCGGTGGTCAGCATCTCGGTGTACAGCCGTGCATGTGGGCTGATCAGCCGATGAAAGTAACGGCAGTGGCGGTCAGTCCAGTCGAGCATCGGTGCAACGCACGCACGCCACGGGCTAAGTGATTGAATTTCAACGGGTTTTTCCAACTGAGAAACCTTGTATTTGGAGCTTATGCAGAAATAAGTGCACACGAAGCGCACACAGCGGGGGCGTCTGGTAGACAATCGGATGCATTCGCACTGCACACGATTGCACACCATGGCAACATTTTCGCAGCTCCCGTCCGGCAAGTGGCGCGCACAGGTAAGGCGCGCCGGCATCTACAAGGCCGCAACCTTCGCGACCAAGCGGGAGGCATCGGCCTGGGCTACAGCCATCGAGGCCCAAGCCAACCACATCGCCGCGGGCGGCTACGCCCCACCCCCGAAGAATGCCACGCTCGACGACCTGATTGATAAGTACGTCGAGACGACCAAGGAGGCAGGCAAGACAAAGACGGCCACGCTGAACATGCTCAAGCGCGAAATCGGCAAGGTCAAGTTGGTGAACCTCAACAGCATTGTGCTGCGTGATTTCATCGACCGGCGCCAAGAAGCTGGCGCTGGTGGCGTGACGATCTCGGCAGACCTGTCCTTTCTGTCCGCCGTGCTCAAGTGGGGCAAACATGCTCGGCAGCTTGACCTACCCGAAAGGCTCGCCCAGGACGCACGGGCCAGCTTGGCACACCGGGGGCTGAACACGCGAAGCAGTGAACGTGAGCGGGAGCCGACAGACGACGAACTGAGCAGCCTCTATGCCCTTTGGGCAGGCATGGCGCGGCAGAAGATCCCCATGGAGACGCTGTGCAAGTTTGCTCTGGCCACCGGGATGCGGCAGGGAGAAATCACCCGGCTCCAGATTGAGGACATCGACAAGGACGCCAAAACAGTGGTGATCCGTGACCGAAAAGACCCCAAGCACAAGATCGGGAACCATCAGACTGTGCCGCTGCTGCCTGCGGCGTGGGCAATCGTGGCGCCCATCTTGGATGAGCGTTCAGAGGGGCGACTGTTCCCGTATGAGGAGCGCAGCATCTCGGCATCGTTCACCAGGGGCTGCACCGCGCTCGGAATCGAAGACCTGCACTTTCACGACCTGCGCCACCGTGCCACGGCTGAGTTCTTTCGAATGGGTCTCAGCATCCCTCAAGTGGCACTGCTGACCGGGCACAAAACCTGGTCCATGTTGCGCCGGTACACGGCCATCAAGCCCCAGGATGTGCACGACGCGATCACAAAACCGGCAAGCCCTGCGCCGGTCCAAGCAGGGCAATCGGGGCCGGTGGTGTAACAGCACCAACGCCCCCTGACCACACAGCACATAGGAGGTGCGACATGGCTACTTTGAATTGTAAAGACACTCTGGACGCCAGCAACCACAACGCCGAGGTGGACAGACTCTCCCTCAAGATGTTCTATCTGCAGGAGATTGTGAAGCTGGCCGCCCGGGCCTCTGAGAGCACGCGGGTGCTGCAAGGCATAAAGGATGCGCTGAGCGTCGAACCCGAGGCAAAGGAGCTCCTCGGCACCAAGGTACGTGCCATCCATTCATGGGAGGACCGCGAAGATAGTGCTGGCGAGGTCCTCGCCTATGTGGCCGAAGAGTTGGACGACATCAATTCGAAGTTCACCTGGCTGGCGTACAACAAGGCACGAACCGTGCACGGTTGAAGCACGAACCGTCACCAGGGAGGGGCAATGCATCAACTAAACGAAGAAAGCTACTCGTTACGGCTTGATGTCGAATGCGCTTTACGTGAGGCGCACAGAGAGCAGCCAGCGATATTCGGGCGCCCCTTGAGCCAGCAGGAGCTGCGCGACTTGGCGGTGATGGTGGCCGAGAAGCTGCGCCATCGAATAGGCGGCCGGTACGTCCCGAAGATGGCTGACCGTGAAGCGCGCGAGGCGCGAAATGCGGCGGTGCTCAAGGCTTTCAACGGCAACAATCGAGAGCAGGTGATGCGGGAGTTCAATATCTCCCGGCGACTCTTCTACTGCATCTTGGCAGAGGACCGCAAACAGCGTCTTGGATCGAGGCCATGAAGCTGACAGAGGAAGAGCTCACCCGGGAGATCAGGGACTGCGCCAAGTATCTGCGCGAGAAGGCCGTGCTCGACGTGAGGCTTGGCCTCGTCCGCCCAACTCACGAGGACATCGAGGCCGCTGGCCTGCGTGATGCTGGGCTCTATGACTACGCCAGCTTGGTGGACGAAATCCGCAGCATTTCAGAGAAGCTCGGGCCAATCATCGAGAGGCTGAACAGGCTCAGCGAGCATTTCGCACACTCCCGACTTGAGCTCTACTCAGACATCGAGGACGAGATCGAAGGCGCGAGAGAACATGCCGCAGGCGCCAAGGTTCGCGTAGACGTGGCAATCAACCGCTTGGAAGGCACAAGGCCACCAAACAGCAAAGCCATGCCGCTGCAGAAGTCTGCTGTAAGGCTTGCTCACGCCATCCTTGGGGCATCCCAGCAGAGGCGTGTCAGAGCGATTGCCAAGCGAATCATCATGGAGGCGGAACTTGACACGCCATCTGAGACTGTATTGACAGAGTGGATCAAGGAGGTCCGGGCAGATGACAAATGACGGATAGCCAGGCTATTTTTCGTTTGGCTATCCGTCACTTCATGTGACGCGAAAAATAAACCATTGCCACATCGATAACCAAGGCGTTACGCCTTATCGGAGTGGACGATGGATACCCCCCAAGCTGCAAACGAGAACCAACTGGACCGCCTTCGCTCGCTCGCTGAGCGATTCGACTGCATCACAGAAACCGACCTGATGCTTTTGGCCAAGGTCACTGCGTTAACCGTCGAGTCGTGGCGTAAACGCGGGACTGGCCCTGCCTACATCCTGTTGGGCAATCGCTACCTGTATCCGCGAAGCGCTGTCTCGCGCTACCTGGAGAGCATCACAAGAGAGCGGCAAAGCCTCGGCAAGGAGGCGCTGCTGTGAAAAACCCAAGCCTGAAAAAACGAAAGGCCCCGACCGTTGGAGCGGTTGGAGGCCTTGGAAAGAACAGAACGCTCAGCCAGTCTAGCCTAAAGAGCACCGCGAAGGAAGCCCAGCGCGAACGCATCATTGAAGCGTTGAAGCTGCGCCCTCAGTCCTCCTATGACCTGCGCCGGCTCGGCATTTACCAGGCCCCGGCACGCATCAAGGAGCTGCGCGACAAGTTCGGCTTCAGCATCACCACATCGCTTGTCACGGTGGTGGATCGGGACGGCTACCTGCACCCTCGCTGCGCCCTGTACACGCTGAATAGCGATCCAGGACAGGCGAGGGGGCGCAATGGCTAGCAACAATCGACACAGGGGCACCAAGTACCACGAGCCGTTTGTTGGCATCCTTCGCAGCGTCTTTGAGTCCAAGGCTTTCACTGACCTCAGCCCCCACGCCTGCAAGCTCTTGTTGGAGTTGGTTAGTCAATTCCGTGGCGACAACAACGGCGACTTGACGCTTGCGTGGTCGGTGGTCAGCAAGAGGGGCTGGCGGTCGCGGACAACCCTTTGGCGCTGCAAGCAGGAGCTGATCGACGCGGGCTTCATCTATGTGACCAGGATCGGACAGTTTCCGAGTACATGCGAGTTGCTGGCGCTGACCTGGTTTCCTCTGGACGTGTCCAAAAAGTTCGATCCGGGTGCGCTGGATGGCTTCGTACCGAAGGCTTACCTGACGCGCAATCCGCTAGTGCAAAAGACGGTCAAAAAGAAGCCCGACAAGCCGTCGCAGACAGGTGGGAGCGTGCCTGCAAAAAACGCGCCCCTTTGTCCACCTCTGGAACATTGCGACGTTCCACAAGTCCACTGCTGAAACAGCTACATGCCAATGTTGTTTCACAGGTGGACTTGTAGGAGCCAAAACAGCCCGTCTCAATGTTCCACACGTGGACACCTTTCTAGAGAAGCCATCTCCTACGCATGCAGCGAGTGAGTGTGACCAATGAAGAGCACCAAACAGATATTTCCTGCCGTGACCATGGAACTGATGCCAAGTGGTCTGATTCGGCTTGAGGATGACACGGACATCGATGGGCCTATGGCAATCGACCTTCACCCGGCTCAGGTTCAGGTGCTGGCCTCCATGATCGGGTTCACGGTGCCCGACAAGACCATCAAGGTCCTTGGCCGGTTGCTTGAGAGGCTGAAAGGCATCGAGGCCCGAAGCGACAAGCTGCGCGACCTGCTCGACTATGCCCTGAAGGACCAAGACATCGAGGTAGCCCCAGAGCTTTGCATGAGCGAAGCCATCACGGAGAACCTTCGCGAGGTGGTCAAAGACCTCCAAGACCTGCTTGAGCCAACTGCGGTGCCCGTTGAGGGGCGCGAAGAGCCTGGCGGGCAGTTGTGCATCCCAATGTGAGCGACCAACCATGCCCCACTACATCAACGGCAAACCCGTCAACGCACTCGACCTGCTGCTGGAGGCCGCGAAGGATGACGACCGAGTGAAGGCCGCACTCTGGGAGTGCATTCAGTCCGGCGAGATCAGCAAGGCCATGCGCACCAGGAAGCGCGATGACTGCCTGAGGTCGGCCGCTGAAATTCTTGGCGCTGACGGCTGCACCACCTGGGTGACGGCAGTACGCCTGTCCAAGGCCATCGAGAACTTCAAGCGACCAGGCGGGAAGCTGCAACGGCTCAGGCGCGGCGCCATGGAAGAGCTATCACCGGTCGAGAGACTGCTTCATGAGGCTTGCCTGGCTGGAGGCAAGGTGCCCAGCAGTGACAAGTACCTCTACACCCTTCTCTCGTAATTGCCGGGTTTCAAGAGAACAAAAGCGAGATTCTGTGTGCATTGAAACTTTGGATCGATGCCATGCTCATCACCTCCAGCACACCGAAATTCAACCCGGGCGAGATCGTCGCCGCCGCAAGTGACGCGATCAAGCTGAACCTCGGAGTGAACGTTCAGCACCCTCACCCGCTTGCCTCTGAGCTTGGTATGGCTTCCGTGGCCTATGCCCTGGGCTATCAGCAGCGGGTGCCGCAAGAGTGGGAGATTGACCGTGCTGTGATGGCGCGCGGCATGGCAACGGCTGACTTCAGCCGAATCCTTGCCGACGGCATCAGCGGCGTGGCCTTCCACAGCTACTCCGAGGCGTCCGAGCACAAGCGATTCGCCAAGTCCATCGAGCTGCGCGACTTCCGGCCAACCGGCTGGCCTGGTGTTGGCACTGACCTTGAGTTGGAGCTCGCAGGCGAAGGCGGTGAAATCACATATGGATACGCCCGACTGGTTGCCGGCTCTGTTCTGCTGAAGCTCAGCACCTATGCGCGCGCCATCTGTGTCAGCCGTCAGGCGATCATGAACGACCAATTCGGCGCGATCAAGCAAGTCTTCTCTGACATCGGCGCAAGTGCTGCCCGTGTCGAGGCGCGGCTTGTCGCTGAGGCTCTGGAGAACCCGGCCGTTCTGGACGATGGAAACCCGGTGTTTGATGCTGGTTACAAAAACGTGGTTGCGTCGGCGCTGAACGATGCCAGCTTGGCCGTTGGCATGTCCTACCTGCGCATGCAACTGACGCCTTCTGGCCATCCTGCAGGTCTGCGGGCCGAGCATTTGATTGTTGCGGCAGATCTGGAGTTCCAAGCCCTGCGGCTGGTTCAAGACACCGGTGTCAACATCCGCGTGACGGTATTGACCGGCCTGCCCGAAGGTCGCTGGTACCTCACCTCCAACCCCGAGGCGCACCCCACGATCGTGACAACGCGGCTCCAAGGCACCAACTCAGCAGTACGGGTGGAAGGCGCCAAGCGCCCCTTTGGCTTTGATGGCACTGCCGTCCGAGTGATCGCAGACCTTGGCGCCGCAGTCGTCCGGCGCGACGGGATCATCCGTGGGGGTCTGTGATGGACCTCGATGATCTGGTTTCAGACCTAACGCCCGAGATCGCCAAGGCCCTCGGGGCTGCGCCGGATCAAAGGGCGCAGCGAAACAATGCGCAACGAAATGCCAAGGTCCTGGCGAAGCTGGCAGCGAACGCCGCGAGAACCGGTGAGGTCATCTTCAACATCGTCAAAACCAACTTTCCGGCGCGTTACGAGCCGTTTGAGTCACTGGCCGAGGCTGCGATTGTTCACGATGCCCTGAACGAGATGAGGCAGGCGCACAAACATCTGAGCAACGCCGTCGACCTGGTGAACAGCCTTGGCGTAAGTGCTGAGGTCTTCGCCACGGTTGGCCGGATGTGCGAGCTGGTTCAACTGAACGCACGGACCATCAACGGGCTGAGCGATTCAGTCGCCAAGAGCGGTGACGTTATCGGTGCGGTAATGGAGAGGCATTTCGCAGGCGCACCAAAAGGCTCACTCTCCCGTGAAGACCTGGCGGCCATTCACGCCGCACTGCACGAGGTTCTGACCGCAATGGCGCATGTGCAGAGGGTCGAGGCTCACGCCGACAAGCTGCCAGAAAGGCTGCATCCATTGACGGCTGAGGTGCGTGGCTTGATCGCCGAAATCGCACCCAAGCAAGAGTAGAGAAGCCTTAACCGGCACCGTGCTGCGCCGCGGCTGATGCGCAGCAGACTGACAACGGACGCGTCTGCCTCCTTTGGCGCTGCGAGTCAGTCACCTTCGTCGCAATTACCAGGAGACACCGTGGCCGACGCTCAAAAAACAATCGAACTGATTTTCCAAGGCGTCGATAAGACGGGCGCCGCGACCCAGGCCGCGCTCAACAACGCCGAGAAGTTCAGCTCGTCCATCAAGAGCGTCACGCAGCCCATCTCGGATTTCACGGTGGGCGCACTCAAGCTGGAGGCCGGATTGCTGGCCGCTGGTGCCGCTGTCGTGGCGTTCTCGGTAAGGTCTGCCGCTGACTTCGACTCGGCGTTCCGCCAGATCTCCACCATCATCGATGCGTCGGCTGAAGACCTCGACGGCTTCAAGAAGGCGATCCTCGATTACGCGAGCACCAGCACGCAGCCGCTGGAGAACATCACCAACGCGCTGGGCAACGCCATCGGCTCTGGGGTGGATTGGTCTGAATCGCTGTCTCTGATCTCGACGGCTGAGAAGTTGGCCGTGGCCACACGCTCAGACCTGGACGGCACGACTAAGGTGCTTGTCTCGACGCTGAACAGCTACGGCATGTCGATCGATGAGGCCGGCAAGGTTTCGGACCTGTTCTTCAAGATCATCGACGAGGGCGACATCGGGATGAATGACCTGGCGGCCAGCTTCGCCAAGGTCGCCCCTATTGCCAAGATCAGTGGCGTGTCGCTTGAAGAGGTGGGCGCGGCCATTGCCACGCTGACGGCTTCGGGTATCAAGCCGGCCGAGTCCATCGAGTACCTGCGCGGCGCGATCTCCAACATCATCAGCCCGTCCGGTCAGGCGCGTGATCTGGCGGCAGAGCTTGGCATTGAGTTCAACGCGGCAGGGCTGAAGGCCAACGGCCTGGCCGGCCTGCTGCAACAGGTTGCCGACAAGACGGGCGGCAGCGCCGACCAGATGAAGGTGCTGTTCGGTGACATCGGCGGCTTCACCGCAGCGGCGACGCTGGCTGGCCCTCAGGCTGAGAAGTTCCGCGACACCTTGGCGGCCATGGGCAACGTGGCCGGCGCCACGGATGAGGCATTCAAGAAGATCACTGGCAGCCTGGACGTGTCCGGGCAGAAGATCGCGTCTGCCTTCAATGCACTGGCTGTGAGCATTGGCCAGCCGCTGCTGGATGAGTTCGGCGGTCTCGCTGAGGCCATCGCCAAGGTCTTTCAGGCGCTCGGCGCCAGTGTGCAGGAGGGATCACTCTCTACCCTGGTCGATTTTGTCGAATCGAAGATGGCGACGGTGCAAGCCATCGTTGAAAAGGTCGCGCAGAACCTCCCCGCTGCGCTGGCAAATGCAGACTTGAGCGGCTTCACCAGAGGCGTGGATGCCGTGGCAGGAGCGTTCAGCCGACTGTTTGACGACATCGACTTGAGCACAGTTGATGGACTGACCAAGGGCATCGAGCTGGCTGGCGCTGCATTCCTGGGTCTGAGCAAGTTCACGGCCGGCGTGATCGAGGCATTTGAGCCCCTGTTCGATCTGCTCGTGAGCATGGGTACCGAGGTCGCCTCAAGCAGCGGCGGGTGGGGTGAATTGGCCGGGAATCTTGCTGGGATCGCGACGCAAGCGAACATGCTGCTCCCTGCACTGCAAGCCCTGATTGCTGTGCTGGCCGCCAACCAGTTGACCAGTCTCGCCGGATCGCTCAAGACGGCAGCGGACGCGCTCGCTGGCAGCTCGGGACTGCTCACCATGCTCGGTAAGGCCGGGCTGATCGGCGCGGCGGGCGCGGCCGGATATGCGGTCGGCACGGTACTGGTCGAGCCGATTGACAACTTGGTCAGCAAGCTCACCGGCAGCAAGACCACGCTCGGGAGTTGGATCTATGACCTGGTGAACGGCTCCAAGGAGGCGGAGTTGTTCGGCAACACGGTCGCCGCGGCTGGTCAGAAGGTCGATGCAGCGAGCGGCGCAAACGGCAAGAACGCCGAAGCGATAAAGAAGGCAGCCGAGGCAGCCAAGGGCGCTGCCAATCCGTTTGAAGCTGCGAACAACGCCATGCTGGCTCAGTCGATTGCTGCGGAGAAGGCCGCAAAAGGCATGGCCGGGCTTGGGGGCGCTCAGACTGAAATTTACGAGAACATCAAGAAGATCGTCCCCGTCTTCGACGCGGCTACCGGAAAGATCACCGGCTACCGCGAAGAGTTGGTGCGGGTGAAGGTGGGCATTGACGAGTTCGGACAGAAGACCGGCAACGCCGCGTCAGCCGTTGGCAAGGTGGCAGCCGAGACAGAGAAGGCCAAAGAAGCGCAGCGCAAATGGGCTGAGGAACTGGCGAAGATGGACTTCCAGAAGTCCATGGAGCTGATCAAGCAGCAGACCTCGCTGATGGTGGCCAACATAGAGGCAGAGACCAAGAAAGCCGTTGCTGCCTTTGAGTCACTGAACACCGGCATCACCAGCACTGGCAATGTGCTGAGCACGCTGTTCAAGAGCTATGGCGATTACGACAAGCTGAGTTGGAGCGCCATCGACAAGATCGAGGATCAGATGGAGCGCGAAAACGCTTACCGCGAGAAGCAATTCGCCTTGCAGGAGCGGATGACAGAGGCGCAAATCAAGTCCATGAATGCCCAGACCGACGCACTGCTCAAGGGTGACGGTTTGATCAAGATCGACGGTGCCGGCCTCAAGCCGCATCTGGAGGCTTTCATGTGGGAGATCCTGCAAGCCATCCAGGTGCGCGTGAATGCTGACGGCTTGAAACTGCTGCTGGGGGTCTGACATGGGTATTGCTGACGAACTGCACCGAGGCTTCAACAAGATGAGCCGGGCCATCAAGGAAAAGCGGGAGGTGTTTGGCGCGTTCATTGAACTGGCTCCGGTGGCCGAAGCAAACGACGCTGCCATGGTCATCGCAGGCGCAGCCTTCTGCCTTCTCGACTCAGTGGCAGCACTGGAAAATGCGGGCCTGCTCGTTGAGGTCGAGGACGGGCCATGGCGCGATTTCCTCTGGGGTGGGCACACTGCCCGCGTTTCAGCCTTTCACAACGCCATGCAACTCGGAGACCTCCCCTGCATCTGCTCCATGGTGTCGGTGATGTCACGCTGCATCGAGGCCAATCAGCACCGGCTGACCTTCATCGGTAACAAGGTCCAGGTGACGCAGTGAGCGAAGCTGAGACCACCCCACCCTACCCTTCAGCGGCCAGCCTTCGGAGGTCAGCGGCCTGGCAGAGGCCGCCGAGGCACCCAGCCCCACTGCGGCGAATTGCCGTCCACGAAGCGGGCCATGTGGTGCTGATGCGGGCCTTTGGGCTGGAGTCACCCAGGGCCACCATCGAGGCAAATGAAAAGGGTTGGCACGGTGAGGCGTTCTTCCCTGGGAGCGAAGCGTTCGCCAAGTTGGATGATCCACCTTTGGATCATTCCGGCGTGATCGCAGCCACAGCGGCATCAGTGTTTCATGCCGGCGTGATCGCTGAGATGATCGACGCGGGCGCCACGTGGACCGGGCCCATCCTCTACGCTGAGGCAAGCGACTTTCAACGAGCGAACGACATGCTCAGGCCAGCGTTCGGCAACAACGCGAGCGGGGCTCACGCTTTCGCCCAGCAAGTCGCGCTGCACATTCTCTCGACTGCATGGAGTGAGGTCGAGGCCATCGCTGAAGAGCTGATGCGCGGCGGCGAGTGGGTCGCGACAAGCTGAAAGGTACTCCCAGCGGGGATAGCCACACGGGGTCGTGGAGCCGCCGAGATCGACAGTTTTTCGCCCCCCCTGGGTACGTGTTTATTACTGCCCCCCGCCGATGGCGTACACCGCCCCAACTTTGGGGCGATCTGCCCACGTACCCGGTGCTCATGGTCCAAATCTGGATCATCCCACTGCCGCGTTGACTACGAATCTTTCGTTGTGGCGGGCTTTTACGGGCAAGTCGCAAAAGCAGCGGATGGACACCGCCACCACTGGTGGAAGTCTGAGAGCGTGCCCGACCCTTGCGACGCAAGGGTTCGCCCCCCGGTGGGGGTTGGGTCTCGTTGCCCAAAACGACACCCATTCAAGTCAACAAGGAGGCGACGCAATGCACACAGAGTGCACACGACAAGCCCAGAACCCCGATGAATGCTGCTTAATAGCAACAGTCGAGCATCGGTGCCACACAGGCACGCCAGGGGCTCAGGTCTTGGGAAGGCGAAGTGGTCAAGGTCACAAAAAAGAACTCGTTCAGCGGTCAACATGCTCAGTCAGCCCGCAGGCTCTTGCCAACCGACCTTTGCACAAGCTGTTATTTTCTCAGCTGTGAGAGCCCCTATCGCCCCCTGAGAGCCCCAAAACCCCTTGGACTTCACAGTGGGTCATGCAAATCCCGCAAGGGATGCGCATGCGGAGGCCACACTGCCTCAAAGAAGGCCTCCACCATCTCCGGCGTCACGTCCTCGATCCGACTGGGTTTCCAAAGGGGCTTGTGGTCCTTGTCCACCACCAAGGCCCTCACACCCTCCACCGTCTCGCTTGCGGCACCAGGACGTAACTGGAAGCAGTGCCTCACCATCGTGCGCTCCATGCGAAACACCTCTGCGAGCGGCATGCTGCGGCCCCGCCGAATTTGCTCCAGCGTCACGCCCATCATCAGGGGCGAGTGTCCTGCCATCTGATGGCGAATCTGCGCCGCCCAGTCACTGCCATCTGTTTGCAATGAAGCCCAAATGTCTTGCAGCCTGTGCAGACTGAAATGTCGGTTGATGGCCTCCAGATGCACGGTCACTGTCGCGTCTGGCAACTGTGTGAGTCCATGCAAATCAAGATGAGCACGACAACGCCCCATCAGCTCCTCGCCACCATGCGCAGGACGTGCCCGCAACTCGTCCAACATCGAGCCCAACGCATCCGACCGGGCGTGCACATCGGCCAGCCCCAGGGTCAAGGCATCGGTCACATGCAGGTGCGGCCCCACCAAGCCCAGAAACTCCCCCACAGATCCGACACAACGCGACAGAAAGTATCCTCCCCCTACGTCCGGGAAGAGACCAATGCGGGTCTCTGGCATCGCCATGCGCAGGGCCTCGGTGGCCACACGCAAGTCGCACCCCTGCGCCAGGCCCATGCCGCCCCCCATGGTCACCCCCTCCATCCAGGCCATCGTGGGCTTGGGATAGCTGTGAATCAGATGGTCGAGCGTGTATTCCTCGGTGAAGAAGTCCTCGACCGCTGCATTCCCTGCCAGCGCGGCGTCGTGCATGAAGCGGATGTCACCGCCAGCGCAAAAGTGCGTCACCGGATGTTTGCCGCCCTCGGCGGGCCGCGCTGCCCCCCTCAGCAGAACCGCATGGACCGCGGGGTGCGTGGCCCATCCACGCAAAACCACCGTGAGTTCGCGGATCATCTCCAGCGAGAGGGCATTCAGCGCTTTGGGACGATTCAGTGTGATGACACCTAGCCCTCCCACGATCTCGGTCTGAATCACACTCTGCATCTCGTCGCTCTCCGCAAGAAAATAAAAAAGGCCGCGTTGTCACACGCGGCCTTTTTACCTCAATCCGTCAGGACAGATCAGGATTCGCGCGAAGCGCGCTTGCGATCATGTTCCTTCAGGTGGCGCTTGCGCACACGGATCGACTTCGGAGTGATCTCGACCAGCTCGTCGTCATCGATGAAGTCCACACCGTATTCCAGCGTCAGTTCGATCGGCGGGGTGATCTTGACCGCGTCTTCCTTGCCAGACACGCGGAAGTTGGTCAGCTGCTTCGTGCGCGTGGCGTTGACAACGAGGTCGTTTTCACGGCTGTGGATACCCACGATCATGCCTTCGTACACGGGGTCGTTCGGCTTGACGAACATGCGACCACGGTCGTCCAGCTTGCCCAGGGCGTAGGTGAAGATTTCACCGTCGTCCATGGAGATCAGCACGCCGTTCTTGCGGCCGCCGATTTCGCCCTTGTGCGGCTCGTAGCCGTCGAAGATCGACGAGATCAGACCCGAACCACGGGTCAGGTTCATGAACTCGTTGCTGAAACCGATCAGGCCACGAGCCGGGATGCGGTATTCCAGGCGCACACGACCATGGCCGTCCAGCTCCATGTTGATCATGTCGCCCTTGCGCAAGCCCAGGGCTTGCATCACACCGCCTTGGTGCTCTTCTTCCACGTCAGCGGTCACCAACTCCATGGGCTCGCACTTCACGCCGTCGATCTCTTTGAACATCACGCGCGGCTTCGAAACGGCCAGCTCGTAACCTTCGCGGCGCATTTCTTCCAGCAAGATGGTCAGGTGCAATTCACCGCGGCCGCACACTTCAAAGACGCCGTCTTCATCGGTTTCCTTGACGCGCAGGGCCACGTTGGAGCGCAGCTCCTTTTGCAGGCGGTCCCAAATCTGGCGGCTGGTCACAAACTTACCTTCACGACCTGCCAGCGGCGAGGTGTTCACGCAGAAGTTCATGGTCAGGGTGGGCTCGTCAATCTTCAGCATCGGCAGAGGCTGAGGATTGGCGGGGTCGGTCACGGTTTCGCCAATGCCAATGTTTTCAATGCCGCTGATCAGCACGATCTCGGAAGGACCGGCTTCGGTGGCTTGCACACGGTCCAGGCCTTGGAACGTATGAACCTGGTTGATCTTGCCGGTGTAGGCCTTGCCATCAGGACCCGCCATCACAGCCACTTGCTGACCGGGCTTCAAGGTACCTTGGGTGATGCGACCGACGCCGATACGGCCCACGAAGGTGGAGTAATCCAGCGCGGAGATTTGCAACTGCAGGGGTGCAGTGGCATCACCCTTGACCGCCGGCACGTGCTCCAGAATGGTGTCGAACAGGGCCGACATGTCTTCGCCCCACTTGGCGCCGGGCTCACCCTCGACCTTCGAGGACCAGCCATTGATGCCGGAGGCATACACCACGGGGAAGTCCAACTGCTCGTCGGTCGCGCCCAGCTTGTCAAACAGGTCAAACGCCGCGTTCACCACCTTGTCGGGGTTCGCACCGGGCTTGTCCACCTTGTTGACCACCACGATGGGCTTCAGGCCCAGGGCCAGCGCCTTCTTGGTCACAAAACGCGTTTGAGGCATCGGGCCCTCTTGCGCGTCGATCAGTAACACCACGCCGTCAACCATGGACAGCGCACGCTCCACTTCACCACCGAAGTCCGCGTGACCTGGGGTGTCGAGGATGTTGATGTGGGTGTCTTTCCAAGACACGGCACAGTTCTTGGCCAGGATGGTGATGCCACGCTCACGTTCGATGGCGTGGTTGTCCATCACAGTGTCCACGACCTTTTCGTGTTCGGCGAAGGTGCCAGACTGGCGCAGCAGTTGGTCGACCATGGTGGTTTTGCCATGGTCAACGTGGGCGATGATCGCGATGTTGCGAATTTGAGTGCTCATAAAAGCTCTTTGTTTCTAAATCAGATTTCTGAGGCCGATGCCACCGCCGCGGCTGGCGCTGACTGGGTCAGCATGCCTTCCACCTCGGCCGGGCTCAGCAGGCGCGTAGGGATCAATTCACCGCCCTTGATGTGGGCACTGCCCAGCAACACACGACGGCCCGGGAGACTGCCCGGCTCAGGATGGGGCCCATACACACGCACCTGGGGCGCATCGGCCAAACGGGTTCGCCGGCGCAAGCCGGTGAGGAAACGAGCGGCTTCGGACTCACTCAGGAGCACCTCAGGCCAGTCGCTCAACAAGATATCAGCGGGCAACAAATGAGTGTCGCGTTCGGCTTCGCTCATGGACGCCAAGGCGTCCAGCGTCACCGCACCGTTCAAGGTCACACCACCACTGCCCGTGCGACGCAATCCGATGAGGTGAGCGCCGCAACCGAGCGACTCGCCAATGTCTTGCGCCAGGGTGCGAATATACGTCCCTTTGCTGCATTGCACATCCAATTCCAGCACATCACCTTGCCAGTTGAGGATGTCAATGTGGTGAATGGTCACCTGCCGCGACGGGCGATCGATCTCGATGCCTTCACGCGCGTACTCGTACAGTGCCTTGCCTTGGTGCTTGAGCGCCGAGTGCATCGGCGGAATCTGTTCGATCGGGCCGGTCCACTGGGCACAGGCTTGGGCAATTCGCTCCGCGTTCACCTGCTCCGGCGTCACCGGACGGGTTTGCAACACCTCGCCCTCAGCGTCTCCCGTGTTGGTCGTCACACCCAGCTTGAGCGTCGCGATGTAACGCTTGTCTGCATCCAGCGATACCTGAGAAAACTTGGTGGCAGCGCCAAAGCACAAGGGCAACAAGCCTGTTGCCAATGGATCCAGTGTGCCGGTATGGCCAGCCTTCTCGGCGCGCAACAGGCGTCGCACCTTCTGCAAAGCATCATTGCTCGACAGACCCAGGGGCTTGTCGAGCAGGATGACGCCATGCAGTTGGCGACGTGGTTGACGCGGCGGCTTGCTCACGATGCCGTGCCCTCACCTTCATCGTCCTTGGCCTTGTTGGCCACGGCCTGGTTGATCAGGGCATTGAGCTCAGCCGCGCGCTCGGTGGTGCGGTCGAAGTGAAAGTGCAAGGTCGGGACGGTGTGGATCTGAAGACGCTTGAACAGCCCGTTGCGGATGAAACCCGCTGCTTCGTTCAAACCTTCCTCACAGGCCACTGGGTCTCCCACCAACAAGGAGAAGAACACCTTGGCATGGGCATAGTCCGGCGTCACCTCCACGTTCGTGATGGTGATCATGTTGCTGATGCGCGGATCTTTCAGATCGCGGATCAACTCGGCCACATCACGCTGGATCTGGTCGTTGACGCGGAGGCTGCGATTAGGGGTAGCTTTCTTATGGCGCATGGTGAATTCCTGCTGTCATGTCGCTGTGTGCCTCGGAAACACAAACCCCGCCTGGGCTCAGGCGGGGTTGATGGGCGAAGCACCGAGCGCTGATTACAGCGTACGTGCCACTTCCTTGATTTCGAAGAACTCGAGGACGTCGCCTTCCTTGATGTCGTTGTAGCCCTTGATGTTCAGACCACACTCGAAGCCCTCGCGAACTTCCTTGACATCGTCCTTGAAGCGCTTGAGGCCTTCCAGCTCGCCGGTGTAGATGACCACGTTGTCGCGCAGCAGGCGCAGCTTGGCGCTGCGACGCACCACGCCGTCGGTCACCATACAGCCAGCGATCGTGCCGATCTTCGAGGCCACGAAGACCTGACGGATCTCGGCCGAACCGATGACTTCTTCGCGCTGCTCCGGTGCCAACATGCCACCCATCGCTGCCTTCACATCGTCCACGGCGTCGTAAATGATGTTGTAGTAGCGCAGGTCGACGCCGTTGTTGTCCGCCAGCTTGCGGGCGCCCGCATCGGCACGCACGTTGAAACCGATGATGACGGCCTTCGAAGCGATTGCCAAGTTGACATCCGACTCGCTGATGCCGCCCACCGCGGCGTGCACAATCTGCACACGCACCTCTGGAGTCGACAGCTTGAGCAGTGACGCAGCCAAAGCTTCTTGCGAACCTTGAACGTCGGCCTTGATGATGAGCGCCAGCGTTTGCACGTCGCCCTGACCCATGTTCTCGAAAATGCTTTCGAGCTTGGCGGCTTGTTGCTTGGCCAACTTGACGTTGCGGTACTTGCCTTGACGGAAGGTGGCGATTTCACGAGCACGACGCTCGTCCGACAACACCATGAACTCGTCACCGGCGGATGGCACATCTGCCAAGCCTTGGATCTCGACCGGGATCGACGGACCGGCCTCAGCGCAAGCCTTGCCGTTCTCGTCCAACATGGCACGAACACGACCGTAGCTGGCGCCAGCCAACACCACGTCACCGCGCTTGAGCGTACCGGACTGCACCAGCACTGTGGCGACCGGGCCGCGGCCCTTGTCCAGACGCGCTTCGATGACCAGACCCTTGGCTTGCGAATCCTTTGCCGCGGTCAACTCCAGCACTTCGGCCTGCAGGAGAACCTGCTCCAACAGCTCGTCAATGCCTTGGCCGGTCTTGGCCGACACGTGCACGAACGGCGAATCACCGCCGTACTCTTCCGGCACGACTTCCTCACCAACCAATTCCTGCTTCACGCGGTCGGGCGCTGCACCGGGCTTGTCGATCTTGTTGATCGCCACCACGATGGGCACACCTGCCGCCTTGGCGTGGTGAATGGCTTCCTTGGTCTGGGGCATGACGCCGTCATCGGCGGCCACCACCAGAATCACCAGGTCGGTTGCCTTGGCACCGCGAGCACGCATGGCCGTGAAGGCTTCGTGACCCGGGGTGTCAAGGAAGGTGATCATGCCGCGAGGCGTGTCGACGTGGTAGGCACCGATGTGCTGCGTGATGCCGCCGGCTTCGCCCGAGGCCACACGCGTCGTACGGATGTAGTCCAGCAGCGAGGTCTTACCGTGGTCGACGTGACCCATGACGGTCACCACCGGCGCACGGGGGAACACCTCGGCGGCCTGATCGGCGTGTTCCTCTTCCAGGAACGCATCCGGATCATCCAGCTTGGCAGCGAAGGCCTGGTGACCCATCTCCTCAACCACAATCATGGCCGTTTCCTGGTCCAGTTGCTGGTTGATGGTGACCATCTGGCCCAACTTCATCATCTGCTTGATGACTTCGGTGGCCTTGACGGACATCTTGTGAGCGAGATCGGCCACAGAGATGGTTTCGGGAATATGGACTTCGATGATTTGAGGCTCGGTTGGCGCCACAAACGTCGACTGGCTTTCGCCACGGTCATTGCCACGACGTCCGCCCTTGCCGCCCGGTGCCTTCCAGCCGTTGCGAGATGCACCCGCATCGGTGCGGCCCTTGCCGGCCGGCGCGCCACGCTTCTTCTCGTCGGCCCAGCTGGAGGACAGCTTCTCGGACTTGACCGACTTCTTGTCTCCGGGCTTGGCTGCCGTCGTAGCTGCACCTGGCGCTGCGGCGCCAGGTGCTCCCTTCGGCTTGTGGATGGTGCCCTTGATGGCAGCTTCCACAGGCTTGGGCTCTTCCTTCTTCGCCACGAGCACCTTCTTCGGCGCGTTCATCATGGCGCGGATGGCCGCGGCCTCAGCTTCGGCGGCCTTGCGGCGTGCAGCCAAATCATCCGCACGCTTCTTCTCTTCGGCCTCGATGTCGGCGGCCTTAACCACACGCACAGCAGTCGGCTTCGCGGCTTCAGGCGCCGGCGCAGCGGCTGCAGGCGCGCTGGCCTCGACAGGTTTGACTGGTGCGGGCTCTTCAGCCTTGATCACAGGGGCCTGCTCGACCACTGGGGCTGCCTTGGCGGCTTCAGCCGCCTTGGCGTTGCGGTTGCCACGTTGGGCGGCGGCAGTCAGGGCAGCGGCCTCTGCACGACCGGCCTCCAGTGCAGCCGCACGACGAGCCGCCTGTGCGGCCTTCTCGGCAGCATCCTGCTCGGCCGTCTTCGCGGCGATCGCTGCAGCAGCGGCCTTCGACCCTGCTTTGGCGTTGGCCGCAGCAGCTTCCTGCTCGGCCAGCTCGCGTGCAGCACGCTCTGCCGCGGCGCGAGCGCGCTCCTCGGCTTCCTCACGCTCACGGCGCTCCTGCTCTTCGCGCTGGCGACGAGCTTCGGCAAGCTGCTCTTCCTGCACGCGCAGAGCTTCTGCCTGGTTGCGCGCCTCTTCTTCGCGACGCGCCAGTTCAGCCTCTTCCTGAGCGGCTTGAGCTGCGTCATCGACGGAGTCATCACGCTTGACGAAGACGCGTTTCTTCTTGACTTCGACCTGAATGGTGCGGGCTTTGCCTGAGGCGTCAGCCTGCTTGATCTCGGTGGTCGATTTGCGGGTCAGCGTGATTTTCTTGCGGTCTGCCCCAGCGGCAGAGCCGTGGGCAGTACGCAGGTGTTCCAGCAGACGCTCTTTATCGGCCTCCGTGAGCACGTCTTCCGGCGTTGCCTTTTGCACGCCAGCAGACTGGAGCTGATCCAACAGTGTCGCAGCCGGGCGATTGAGCTCCGCGGCGAGTTGTGCGACGGTGGTCACGGCCATGTGTTTGTATCCTTGCGATGAGCTTGCTTAAATGAGTCGAGAGGTTGGCGTTGGACGGGATGTCAGGCGAACCAGTGCTCGCGCGCCTTGAGAATGAGGGCCCGCGCCTGATCGTCTGCCACACCTGTGATCTCGGTGAGTTCGTCCACGGCCAGATCGGCCAGGTCGTCACGGGTGTGGATGCCTGCGTCGGCCAGCTTTGCGAACAACTCAGGGGTCAAGCCTTCCAGACCCTTGAGATTTTCCGACAAAGTCTCGACTTCTTCTTCCTTGGCGATTTCCATGGTCAGCAAAGCATCCTTCGCGCGGGTACGCAGCTCATTGACCGTGTCTTCGTCAAACGATTCGATCTCCAGCATTTCCTGCAGCGGCACGTAGGCCACTTCTTCCAGGCTGGTAAATCCTTCGGCAATCAGGATGTCTGCCACCTCCGCGTCGACGTCGAGCTTGTCGACGAAGAGCTTGCGGATGGAGTCAGACTCAATCGCCTGCTTCTGGGCGGACTCTTCCGCCGACATGATGTTGATGCGCCAGCCCGTCAGCTCGGATGCCAGACGGACGTTCTGCCCACCACGACCGATGGCGATGGCGAGGTTTTCCTCGTCCACAACCACGTCCATGGCGTGCGGCTCTTCATCAACAAAAATGGATTGCACGTTGGCAGGAGCCAGCGCGCCAATCACGAACTGAGCCGGATCCTCCGACCACAGCACAATGTCCACGCGCTCGCCTGCCAACTCGTTGGTAACGGCGGTCACGCGGGAACCACGCACACCGACGCATGTTCCAATCGGGTCCACTCGCTTGTCGTGCGACAGGACGGCGATCTTGGCGCGCGAACCGGGGTCACGGGCGCAGCTCTTGATCTCGAGCAGGCCCTGCTCAATCTCAGGCACTTCCTGACGGAACAACTCGATCATGAACTCAGGCGCGCTGCGCGACAGCATGATCTGGGGGCCACGAGCCAGGGTATCCACACCGAGCATGTAGGCACGCACACGGTCGCCGGTACGCAGGTTCTCCTTCGGGATCATTTCGGTGCGCTTGAGGCGCCCTTCCACACGACCCGACTCGACAATGATGTCGCCTTTGTCCAGGCGCTTGACGGTGCCAACGAAAATCTTCTCGCCACGGGACAAGAAATCGTTGAGCAGTTGCTCGCGCTCGGCATCGCGGATCTTCTGAAGAATGACCTGCTTGGCTGCTTGAGCGCCAATGCGACCGATGGGCACAGACTCGATCGACTCTTCAATGTAGTCGTCGATTTCGATATCGGGGATCTGCTCCTGCGCTTCGAACAGCAGGATTTCGGCATCGGGCAACTGCAGGCCGGCTTCGTTGGGCACCACATGCCAACGACGGAAGGTCTCATAGACACCTGTTTCACGATCGATGGCCACACGGATGTCCACCTCTCCTTGATACAGCTTCTTGGTCGCGGAGGCCAGCGCGGACTCCACCGCACCAAACACCACTTCACGGTCCACGCTCTTCTCACGAGAGATGGCGTCCACCAGCATCAGCAATTCACGATTCATTTCTTCTGACCTCCGAGTTCTTGCGCCTCATCCACGGCAACTTCACCGGCCGCCGGGGTTGCCGCCCGACGGCTACGCCCTTTGAAACTCACAGCAGGCACCAAGCGGGCCTCGCGAATTTCATCAAGCGTGAAACTTAATACCTGATCAACCGGCCCAAGCACCGCATCTGGACCTGCCTTTGCCTGCTCCTTGGCCAGCTTCTTGGCAGCCGTCTTGGAGAGCGGCTTGTCCGCATCAGGCGAGCGCAGCACGAGGCCCCAAGCCTGCCCCGCCTCCACCTGTGCCGGGTCGGCGTCCTGTGCCGTGCACAAGATACCGCTGTACTTCTTGGCGCCTTGGAACGGCACCTTCAAACTGATTGCAACCTGCTCACCCACGAAGCGCGCAAAATGCGCGGGCGTCTTCAATGGGCGGTCCACGCCGGGCGAAGACACTTCGAGACGGCTGTAGTCGGCATCCACCGTTTCCAGCGCGTACTGCAACTGCCGGGTCACTTTCTCACAGTCATCGACCGTCACCAAGTCACCGGGCAGATCGTAGGCCTGATCAGGAAAACGATCGATGTACACGCGCAGCAACCCGCCGGAACTGCGTTCGCAGTCCACGAGTTCGTAGCCGAGGCCGGATACGGTGGTTTCAACAACTTTGAGCCAGGTCATCCAATGAAAAACGGTCGAGCAAAAAAAATGGGCTGGAAAGATCCGCCCATTCGTGACAAACACGAGACGATCCACTTTACTCGCAACCGAACAAGTGTCAGCAACCAGCAAAGCAACCAATCCTGCATTTTAGCCTGAGGAACGCTTCACAGCAAGGCGTGCACGGTAATTTCGTGTTTTGCCCCGCGTCCATGCCAAAATCTGCCCCTCGTTAAGCATTCTGTATGGAGACCCCATGGGATTTCTCGCTGGCAAGCGCCTGTTGATCACTGGCCTGCTGTCCAACCGCTCGATTGCCTATGGCATCGCCAAGGCCTGCAAGCGCGAAGGCGCCGAACTGGCTTTCAGCTACGTGGGCGAGCGTTTCAAGGACCGGATCACCGAGTTCGCCAAGGAGTTTGACTCCGAGTTGATCTTTGACTGCGATGTCGGCAGTGATGAGCAGATTGAGGCGATGTTTGCCGATCTGTCCAAGACGTGGCCAAAGATTGACGGCTTCGTTCATGCCATCGGTTTTGCGCCGCGCGAGGCCATTGCGGGGGATTTTCTGGAAGGCCTCACACGCGAGGGCTTCCGGGTCGCACACGACATCTCTGCCTACAGCTTTCCGGCAATGGCCAAGGCCTCTTTGCCTTACCTGAATGAGGGGGCATCTCTGCTGACGCTGTCTTATCTGGGTGCGGAGCGCATTGTGCCGGCATACAACACCATGGGCCTGGCTAAAGCCTCACTGGAGGCCAGCGTGCGCTACACCGCCGGCAGCCTCGGCCCCAAAGGCATTCGTGCCAACGGCATTTCGGCGGGCCCGATCAAAACTCTGGCGGCATCGGGTATCAAGGGTTTCAGCAAGATCCTGAGCGTGGTGGAGGAAAACGCTCCACTGCGTCGCAACGTCACGATTGATGACGTGGGTAACGTCGCTGCTTTCCTGCTGTCGGATCTGGCTGCGGGGGTCACGGCAGAGATCACCTATGTGGATGGCGGCTTCAGCAAGGTAATGGGCGGCGGCGCGGATGCCGTCTGAGAGACACCACAGCATCTCGACGAAGGGGGCCGACGGCCCCCTTTGTCTTTTCACGGTTGCGGGACAAGCGCAGAATGAACTCATCAGAGACAAGGAGTTCACATGAACCGAACCGAACTGGAAGCGCTGCTCAAGAAGTTGCAGTCGGAGTTGGCATCCGGCCAGCCCGTGGACGAAGATTTGCGCTCCTCCTTGCGCCAACTTGATCAGGACATTCAACAGGTGCTGGGCTCAGGCAGCCCCCTGTCTGAGAGTGAAACTGAAGAGAGCTTGGCACAGCGAGCGCAGGAGATCGATGCCCGCTTCTCTGCCGAGCACCCTTACTTGGCCAACACCTTGCGCGATGTCATGGACTTGCTGGGCAAGATGGGCATTTGAAGCCCCCCCCTTTTAGCCACGCGGAGTCGGATGTGCTGGCACCGCTGCCAGCAAGGTGCGCGTATAGCTGTGCCGAGGCTCTTTGAGTACCTGCTCAGCCTCGCCTTGCTCCACGATGCACCCACCTTGCATCACGGCAACATGGTCAGCCAGATAGGACACCACACCCATGTTGTGCGTGATGAAAAGCATACCCAATCCCATCTGAGCCTGAACTTCACGCAGCAAGTTCAGAATCTGGGCCTGCACTGACACGTCGAGGGCCGAGGTTGGTTCGTCACAGACGAGTACCTGCGGCTCCACTGCGAGTGCGCGAGCAATCGCCAAGCGCTGCCGTTGCCCACCGGAGAACTCATGCGGAAACCGTTGCAGCGCATCGGCCCGCAGTCCCACCCGCTCCACCAACTCGACCACTCGGTTCAAGCGCTTTGCGGCCGACCAGTCCGGACGCAAGGAGCACAGCCCTTCCTCCAGGATCTCCGACACCCGCATGCGAGGGTTGAGCGAGGCGAAGGGGTCCTGGAACACCATCTGGATGGCTTGTCGCGCCTCCCTCAGCGCCGCTGAGGATGCTGCAACCAAATCCAGGCGCTCGGCTCCTTGGTGAAGCCATGCCTGCCCGCTGACGTGCGCCTGCGCCTGATCCCGCAACAACTGGACGATGGCCCTGCCTGTGGTGGTCTTGCCACAACCGGATTCACCGACCAATGCCAGTGTTTGACCGGCACGTAGCGTGAAGGACACATCTTGCACGGCCGCAACCTCATGACGACGGCGGAACAGCCCGCCGCCGCTGCGAAATGCCACACTGAGTGACTGCACTTCCAGGAGGACTGGAGGTGTGACAGCAAGGTCGCTCCCGCTGGAGGGCACGCGGACGACCACCTCGGGCTGCTCGGCCTGCGAGGGCGGCGTGAGCGGGAACCAACAGCGTACGGCGGCCTCACCCTGGGCGGTGTCTCGCTCGAGCAGAGGACGCTGTTGCCGACATGACACCTGCACTCGGTCGCACCGGGGCGCAAAACGGCATCCCTCGAACGTTTGCCAAAGCGGCGGTACCGTGCCACCGATCGACACCAGAGGCTTGCCGCGACTCTGAGCGTCGGGCAAAGCTTGCAAGAGCATCCTTGCGTAGGGGTGGCGCGGTTGTGCGAAAAAGTCTGCCGCCGGCGCCTCTTCGATGATCTGGCCCGCATACATCAGGGCAACGCGGTGTGCCATGTCCGCCACCACGCCGAGGTCGTGCGTGATGAGGAGGAGGCCCAGATCTCGCTCCTGCTGGAGCGTTTTGAGCAAATCCAGAACCTGTTTCTGGACGGTCACGTCCAGCGCCGTGGTCGGTTCATCGGCGATCAGGTAACGCGGTTCGGCAGCGAGGGTCATCGCGATCATGACGCGCTGCTTCTGCCCTCCACTCATCTCGAAGGGGTAGCTGTCAATGCGGCGCTCAGGCTCTGGAATCCCGACACGGCGCAACCACTCGATGGCCTTGCGCCGCGCAGCCGAACCACGCAAGGTGGTGTGTGCCTCGATCGACTCAACGATCTGATCTCCCACGCGCATGACAGGGTTGAGGCAGGTCGCAGGCTCCTGAAAGATGATGCCAACATGCCCCCCGCGGATGCGCCGCATCTCGCGCTCAGGCAGGTAGAGCAACTCCGTGGGCTTGCCATCCGGGACATCGGCACCCAGATCGACCCTGCCCTGATCGATGCGACCGTTGTCAGGCAAGAGGCGCATCAAAGCCAGAGCGGTCATGCTCTTGCCGCATCCCGATTCCCCCACCAAGGCAAAGGTTTCGCCACGCTGCAGCGTCAGGCTGAGGCCGTCGAGGGCACGCACCAGACCGGCTTCCGCATCCAGCGTCACGTGGAGATCATCGGTCAGCAGCATGTGCACCTCAGGTGGGCTGAGCGACCGCGCGGGCGCGAGGTCGGTAAACGCGAGCGCGTGGATCGAATGCATCACGCACGGCGTCGGCAAACAGATTGGCCGACAAGACGATGGCGACCATGAACACAAACGCGGCCAAGAAGGACCACCAGACAATCGGGTCTCGAGACATTTCGACACGGGCCTGGTTGATCATGCCGCCAAAGCTGTTCATGGAGGGGTCCACCCCGACCCCCACATAGGACAGCACCGCCTCGTAGAGGATGAGCCCCGAAAACTCCAGCACCGTGGTGATGAGCACCAAGTGCATGACGTTGGGCAGAATGTGTCGCAGCATGATGCGCCAATGACTGACGCCGAAAGCGGTGGCAGCTTGTACGTACTCGAGCTCCCGTAGCTTGAGCGTTTCGGCCCGCAGCAAACGGCACAAGCCTGCCCAGCCCGTCAGCCCCAGGATCAGGCAAAGCAGGAAGATTTTCAGGTCTGCTCGCTCCAAACCGGTCTCGAACAACTCCGGATGCTTATCGAGAAAGACCTGCACCATCAGCACGCATGCGGCAATCAGCAAAATATTAGGCACAGACGACAGCACGGTGTAGACGTACTGAATGACATCGTCCACCCAGCCCTTGAAGTAGCCTGCGGCAATGCCGAATGCCAGGGCAAAAGGCAAGGTGGCAATGGTGGCCAAGCTCCCGATGACAAAAGCCGTGCGGATGCTCTTGATCGTCATGTACAGCACATCGTTGCCGGTCCGGTCGGTGCCAAAGACGTGATAGCCCTGCCCCCAACTGAGCGCCACGCCCCACCCGATCAACAAGGCCAACACGGAGGCGGTGATCCAGGCCGCGCGCCACGCCACAGGCTGCTGGCCCGCCGCCTGCGAAGGTTTAGCACGCCGGCACATCAGGGTCCACAGTAGGAAGCTGACCACCACACCAGCCATCCCCCCAAAAACCAAGCGCACCGCGATGTCGCCCGCCCAGTCTCCCTCCGGATCCTCCAGCCCTGCCCCTCCGTGGCTCAAACGGGGGTAGGCCCGCGCGGGCAGCACAGGCACACCGTGCTCGTCCAGCATCGGCTTGGCTCCGGGTGACGGAGGAACTGCTTGCTTGCTGAAGCCGTGGGTGGCCAGGGGCTGGGAGTAGCTGTTCTCTCGACTGGCAATCAGCTTGGAAAGCCCCAGATCCAGAACAGACTCGGTGCGCGTGTCAAAAGCCCGTGCGCCGCCAGCCACATCAGGCAGGGCTCGACGGAAATGCACACTGTCGACCAAGGTGATCAACAGCATCAATCCCAACAACACGGCGGAGGCCATGGCAGATGGTGTGACAAAGACGCGGCGCCATGTCGCCCGCAAGGCCGCATCGCGCCGAACCTGGCGGACATACAGCCCCAAGCCAAGCAACATCACCCATAGGACCACATCGGTCCACAACATCACCAACTTGAATGGCAGGTCCATGCTTCTGCGTCCTCACTGCATCCGCACACGCGGGTCGGCCACGGTGTAGGCCACGTCGATCAGGATGTTGGAGACGATGTAGAGCACCGACCCCAGGAAAACCATCGCACGCACGATGGCAAAGTCCTGACTGGCAATGGCGTCGATCGTGTAGGAGCCCAAGCCAGGAATGCCAAAGAAGCTCTCGGTGAGCAGCCCTCCCATGAACAGACCAGGCAACGCGCTGCCCGAACTGGTGATGATCGGCAACATTGCATTGCGCAGCACATGGCGGCCCATCACGGTGCTCTCTGTCAGGCCTTTCGCACGGGCAGTGCGCACATAGTCTTTGCCGGCTTCTTCCAGGAATAAGGTGCGAAAGAAGCGCGCTTGCCCGGCCAGCGAAGCCACCAGCATCAGACAAATAGGCAGGATGAGGAAGCGCACGGCATCCAGCCCTCCGGCATAGCCAGAGATCGGTGCCAGCTTGGCCACACGTGAGAACACGTACTGCCCGACGATGATGTAGAACAAGCTGGAAATGGACATCATGACCACGCAGGCGACCCCCCCCCAGAAGTCCACGCGCGTGCCTCGGAACATGACCAGCCACAACGAGAAAATCACGCTGGCGAGCAAGCCCATGACAAAAATTGGCACGGTCAACCTGAGGCTCACACCCATGCGCTGGGCAATCTGATGGCCAATGTCACCACCGCTGGCGTTGTCCGCCCGACCAAAGTCGAAGACAAACAAGGACACTGAACGCTCCCAGAACACCGTTTGCGTCAGCTTCTCGGCGCCCTGTGCCTGCTCGTTGAAGAGCATGGGCTTGTCGTAGCCACGCTCCACCTTCCATTTCTCGATCTGGTCGGGCGTCACCCGCTTGCCACCGATGTTCAAACGCGCCATGTCGTCTGGCGTGTTCACGGTGAAGAAGAGCAAGAAGGTGATCAGGTTCACCCCGATCAAGATGACCAAGCCATAACCCAAGCGACGAAGGATGTAAGCCAGCATCACCGACCTCTCTTTGGTGAGCCAACCGGACGAGGCAGCGCGGTTTGCTGGTCACGGGCACGCAAGATGCGGATGGCGCCCCAAGCCATCACGGCCAGCAGGCCCAGCACGACAAGCACAGGCCAATACACCGGGGCGTTCCAAGCCTTGAGGCTGCGACTGCGGTCAGCCGTGTCCAATCGGTAATACTGGGCCTGGTCGCGCACCATGATGCTGGGTTTGCCGTTGTGCACCCAGCGGTGATACGCCCCTGATGAATAAGGAAAGTAACCCCAAGACCAAGGTGCGTCTTCTTGCAGGATGCGCACCATCTTGTCGATCACAGCTTGCTTGGCTGGACCATCGTCCATGAAGCGCAGCGTGCTGTAGAGCCGGTCATACTCGGGATTCTGATAGTTGGCGGCGTTCTCACCGTCGTGGACCGACTTGGCCCCAGGCCCGTAAAGCAGAAACAGGAAATTCTCGGCATCTGGGTAGTCGGCCAACCACCCCCATGTGAAGATCTGGTGCTTGCCCCGGCGAACCTTGTCCTGAAACTGGTTGTAGTCCGTGGCGCGTATTTCCAGTTGGATGCCGAGCTTGGCGAACTGCTTGGCTGTCCAGTCGAGGTTGGCCTTGCTGTCCGGCGTCGTGGCCGCACCCACATCGTAGTTGAGCACCAAGGGTTTGCCGGTTTTGGCATCGCGCCCGTCGGGGTACCCAGCCTCCGCCAGCAACTTTTTGGCATCCTCGATCGGGCGACGAACGGCTTGCGCATTCACCCAGCGGTGGGTCACCGGGTTGAGCCCCTCTCTGGTGCCATGGCGTGATCCAAATACCCCCCCTGGCAACGGCCCTTGGGCGACCTCCCCCGCAGCTTTTGGAAAGATGCGATTGAACTCGTCCCAGTCCACGGCGATGGACAGCGCCTGACGCAGTTTGCGATTGCGCGCCTGCTGCTCGGGCGTGTCACCTCGGCCCACCACGGGATCCAGCCAGTTGAAGCCCATGTAACGACTGGACAAATCTACCGTCCGAGACAGCACGATGCCCTTGTCTTTGAACTCCTTTTCGAAGCGTGGCGAGTCCTCCATCTGGATCTTGTAGGCATTGCCGTAGCTCATCTGATCGAACTCGGGAATGTCAAGGTAACCCTGACGGAACTTGGCATCCTGCGGCACGGCTTCCTTCTCGATGTTGAACACCAAGGTGTCGATGAAAGGCGTCCTCTTGCCGCAGTCTTTCAACCGCCCCTCAGCCTGGTCCTGCACCGTGCCCTCACAGGGGTAAGGCTCACCCCGGTAGTTCGGGTTCCGCTTCATGACATGGCGGCGGTCTTGCACGAACTCGGCCATCATGTAGGGCCCGGTTCCCACTGGCCAGGTATTGAGCGAAAGCCCATTGCCAGCCATACCTGGTTGGGCGTAGAAGGCATCAGCCTCCCAGGGAACCGGTGCCAGAAAGCTCATGGCCATCCAATACTTCCACTGCGGATACTTGCCGTGAATGCGGATGCGCAAAGTGTGGGAATCCAGCGCCTGGGCACCGGCCAACGGCCATTTGCGAAAATCCAGAAAGGGCTTGTCCTTGCTGGTGGCCGGTACGCTGGCACGCAATTTCTGATCTTCAGCCCGGATGAGCTTTCCGTAGTCCGCGAGGCCCACCACGTACTCCGAGAAGATGCCGAACACGGGTGCAGCCGTGCGGGTGGTCGCATGCCGCTTGATGGCATAGACAAAATCATCGGCTGTGAGTTCGCGGGTGCCTGTCTGACCAAACGCCCACGGACTGCGCTTGTCTCCGACCTGCTCAGCCGTCAACCGGTGATACAGATAATCACCTTGTGCATTTCTGGCAAATGCTGGATGGGGGGCAAAAAGTATGCCCCGCTTGATCGGGATGTCATACACGCTTTCAACGATCTGGTCTGCTGAGGCCGTGTCCGGAAGCGGCTTGCCGTCGCGCCCCAGGTAGCGGGGCTGCACGACCGCCGCCGCCGTCTTGGGCACAAGGGTGTAGGGACGCTTCAGGTAGTGGTAGCCGTACAGCGGCTCATAGATCTGATATGTGTAAGGCGTCTCGTTGCTGCTGTACGACGAGGTGGGATCCAAGTAACGGGGGGATCGCTCGTTGAAGGCTGTGTAAAGGGTGTTGGCCTCCGTCGCGCCAGCCGGATAGGGGCTGTTGTCGCATGCAGTCAAGCTCAGCGCCGCGCAGAGCAGCATCACAAGCATCGCCCACGCGCGCCCATCCAACAGCTTTTGCTGCCACGATGCTCTGCACTGAGATCCCATCCTGCCTTGTGTCATGTCTTGATTGTGTCCTGACCCATTCACCACGAGCGTCCAGGGTTTCACCACATCACCAAAACGTCGCGTCCTTGCACCACGAGGTTCACCTTGCGTCCCAACGGCAGGCAGAGCTTGGTCGGCACGTGACCAAAAGGTAGGCCAGTCAAGATCGGCGTGGTCGTTTGGGAGCGTAAATAGGCGATCGCAGCCTTCAGGTTGTAGCCACGGTCCAAAGGCGATTTCTTGAACCCATTGAACGTCCCTAACAAGACGGCCTTTTGCTGGTCCAAAACACCCGCCTGGTGCAACTGCAAGAGGGTCCGCTCAATGCGATAGGGGTGCTCGTTGACGTCTTCCAAGAACAAGACCCCTCCCTTGATCTTGGGAAAGTGAGGCGTACCCAACAGGGCCTGAACCACGGCCAGATTGCCCCCCCAAAGCCGCCCTCGCGCCTCCAGGCCATCAAAACCGGCCTCGGTACGGAAGCCCACCGCCTCAAGCTCACCAGTCATCGCCTCGACGAACACCTCCTGGGTCACATCGTCACCCCCGTCCACGCTGTCCTTGTGACCAAAGTCCTCATTGGCCATGGGACCCGCCCAGAATCCAGCGGTCACGCCCTCACCCACCGACTCTGGACCTGCCGCCTTGTGCGCGATCGCAGCCAGCTGCAGCGCCGTCACATCGCTGTAGCCCACCCAGGCCGTCCCACGCTCCACGCTTTGCGCAATCAGGGGCCACTCGATCTGATCCAGCAAACGTGTGAGGCCATAACCACCTCTGGCCGCCAAAGCAACATGAGGAGCGGCCTCGGCCACTCGGTGAATGCTGTCCAAGCGAGTGGCATCGTCACCTGCAAAACGCTGGTGCTTGCTCAAGGCGGAGGCATCCAAGGTCGATGCAAACCCCAGTGCATTCAGGCGCTTGAGGGCTTTGCGCACGGGCGCCGCTGCTGGAACGATGCCAGAGGGGCTGAAGATGATCAAAGAGGGACGCGTATCAGTCATGCCCACATTCTCACCGACGAACGGGTCGACCAAGACAAGGTGTCGCACGCCTGACATGGAATCCGCGCAGCATCTGCCGAGCCACCACCTTTGACGCCCCTCGCTTGCGCCACGACACACTGCCCGAACTGGACGAGTTGAATCGCCTGATCGAAATGGGGGGCAGCCATGTCACGCCCCAGTCGGCGGGCTCCGTGCAAGTTGGTGCGCGTCGTTATGAGCTGATGGCCGTGACTCTCGGAGCGAGCGCACCAGAATTGCCCGCGGTCGCATTCATCGGAGGGGTACATGGACTGGAGCGCATCGGCACACAGGTGGTGCTCACGTACCTCGCCAGCTTGGTACAGCGGCTGAAGTGGGACAGCTTGCTGCACCACGAACTGACCCGATTGCGGCTGGTCTTCATGCCACTGGTCAACCCTGGCGGCCTCTGGCTCGGGACCCGCGCCAACCCGCGCGGTGTTGACCTGATGCGCAACGCACCGGTGGTGGCGCGTGAGTCTGTGCCATTTCTGGTCGGAGGCCAGCGCCTCAGCGCCGCCCTCCCATGGTACCGAGGCCCCGCTGGGGCACCAATGGAGCCCGAAGGCACAGCACTGTGCCAACTGATCTCCACCGAGCTACTGCCGCGCCCTTTCAGTCTGGTTGTCGACTGCCACTCCGGATTCGGAACCGAAGATCGCATCTGGTTCCCATTCGCACACACCCGAGAACCCATCCAGCACCTCGCAGAAGTGCATGCCTTGCGGCGCATCTTCGACCAGACCCAGGCACACCATCCCTATGTGTTCGAGCCCCAAAGCCTGCAGTACCTGACCCACGGCGACCTGTGGGACCATCTGTACCTTCAGGCTCGTCATCGGCATCCAAACCAAGTATTTGTCCCGCTGACGCTGGAGATGGGCTCATGGATGTGGGTGAAGAAAAATCCCCGCCAACTCTTCAGCCGCCACGGCATCTTCAACCCATTGATCACACACAGACAGGCACGGGTGCTGCGCCGCCACCTGGGCATGCTGGACTTCATGGCCCGAGCCACTTCCAGCCATGAGCGCTGGATGCCCACCGGTGATGAACGAGACCTGCACCATCGACAGGCCCTCGCACGCTGGTATCCAGAACACCCCCGACCCAGACGCGGCAAAAGACCTGCACCATGAACACCTGGATTCTGCTGCGCGGCCTGACCCGAGAAAGTGGTCACTGGGGTGATTTCCCTGAGCTGTTGCGCGAGGGACTGCCCGCGAACAGCACGCTTCTCACGCCTGACCTGCCTGGCAATGGCAAGCTGTTTGAGGCCCGCAGTCCGAGCGCTGTCGCCGACATGGTCGAGCACTGTCGATGGGCGCTGCAAACCACTGGGCATCATCCGCCTTACCACGTGCTGGCCATGTCACTGGGCGCGATGGTAACGGTGGATTGGGCTCATCGCTACCCCCACGAGTTACGCAAGGCTGTTCTGATCAACACCAGTCTGCGGCCCTTCAATCCGTTCTGGCAACGCTTGAGGCCGCGCCAATATGGCCGCATTCTGAGACTCGTGGTTGGCCGCCCGTCTGCACAGGAGTGGGAGGAAGCCATCTTGGCCATGACCACATGCCACCCCCGTGACCCGCAAACCATCGTCGCCAACTGGGTACAGCTACGGCAGTCACATCCGGTGACCATAAGCAATGCATGGCGCCAATTGCGGGCAGCGATCCGCTACCGCGCCCCGAAACAAGTCCCCAAAGTGCCGATGCTGCTCCTCAACGGCCTGGGGGATGAACTGGTTCACCCCGCGTGCTCACTGACCCTGGCCCGCGTCTGGAATTTGCCACTGATCACACATCCCACGGCGGGGCATGATCTACCGACGGATGCGGGGCCGTGGCTGGTGACACAGGTGCAGGCATGGTTGGAGCACTCTGACCCATGACCTGCTCCCCTCCCAAGGCCTCCACCAAGTCTGGCAACAACTGAATCAACTCTCCAGTGGCAATGGCGGCATCAGCGTCAAAGGTTTCCCCCTTATCCACCGACACGGCCCCTTCAAAGACAACGTCGAGGAACGTCACCTTCTTCAGTTGCAGGGCTTCGGTCAGGATAAACGAGACCCTGTCCCGCCAAGTCATGGCCACACGCGTAGGCACCTTGCCGCTGACGATGTGTTGCTTGACCTCATCGGTATCGAGGTTGTGCCGGGCGTAGCGGACCACAGATTTCATTTCGTCTGTGGACTTCAACTCGCATTCACGGTCAATCGTGAACTGATAAGGAGGCTCGCCGGTTCCCAGCCAATGCGTCATCGCAGCAGCAGGCGACATGGCCGTCTGAATCAAGCTCATTGACAAGCCTTGAAAGCTCTGCGCCAACAAGGTCACCACCTCATCGGCCTTGGCTTGGCTACCCGCATCCAGCATCAACAAGCGTTCCTTGGGTGCAATCCAGATGCGAGTCGTCGATTGCTTGGTGAAAGCCATCGGCAGCAACTCATGCAGCGCCTGCTCTTTCAGATCCTTGACCTGCTTCTTGCCCGGCTTACGCCCCGTCTGCTCTTCGATCCTTGCCGCAATCTCTTCGGTGCGCTTCTTGATCACCGAACCTGGCACCACACGCTGCTCGGTCATCAGCTTGAGCAAAATCTGCCCATCGACCACCTCAACGAGCGGCGCATGAGCCTCTCCGCGCGGCTCTACCCACCCCATGGACTTCTGCTGCGTGGCACCGCATTCGACGAAACGCGCCTTGTCCAATTCGGCCTCGATCTCGGCTGCTGTGGCAGTCCAATCCGGGCCCATTCGATACACCGTCAGATTCTTGAACATGCTGGTCCTGTGATGTCGTGACTCAAAAGAAAAAACCCCAAGTGACGAATCACTTGGGGTTCCATCTTGGCGGAGACGAAGGGATTCGAACCCTTGATGCAGGTTTTGCCCACATACTCCCTTAGCAGGGGAGCACCTTCGGCCTCTCGGTCACGTCTCCAGCAACAGCAAGCATTCTAGCTCAGAAATTCAAGCCCTCTGCCTGTTGTGCTCAAAACAACAGATCAGGCCTTGGCCTCATCCAGGCCGAATGCCTTGTGCAGCGCACGCACAGCCAGCTCCAGATACTTCTCGTCAATCACCACCGAGGTCTTGATCTCGCTGGTTGTGATCATCTGGATGTTGATGCCTTCATCCGACAGCGTCTTGAACATCGTGCTGGCGATGCCTACGTGGCTGCGCATGCCAATGCCAACAATAGACACCTTGGCAATTTTCGCGTCGCCCACCACCTCGCGAGCCCCCAGCGCGGGCACCACTTGAGTCTTCAGGATCTCCATGGCACGGGTATGGTCGCCGCGCGGCACGGTGAACGAGAAGTCCGTCTTGCCATCGTGCGAAACGTTTTGAATGATGACATCCACATCAATGTTGGCGTCAGCGACCTTGCCCAGGATCTGGTAGGCGATACCGGGGGTGTCGGGCACGCCGACCACAGTGATCTTGGCTTCGTCGCGGGTGAATGCGATGCCGGAAACAACGGCTTGTTCCATTTTCTCGTCTTCCTCAAAACTGATGAGCGTGCCCGACTTGGCCTCTTCGGCCAGATCGATGTCCCAGGGGGTGAAACTGGACAGCACACGCAAGGGCACACGATATTTGCCGGCGAACTCCACCGAGCGAATCTGCAGAACCTTGGAACCCAACGATGCCATCTCCAGCATTTCCTCAAAGCTGACGCTCTTCAGGCGACGCGCTTCAGGCACCACACGGGGATCGGTTGTGTACACACCGTCCACATCGGTGTAAATCAGGCACTCGTCTGCCTTCATCGCCGCGGCAATGGCCACGGCAGAGGTGTCCGAACCGCCACGGCCCAAAGTCGTGATGTTGCCATTCGGATCGACGCCCTGGAAACCAGTGATGATGACCACGCGGCCAGCATTCAAGTCCGCACGCACGCGCGCATCATCGATGCTCTCGATGCGGGCCTTGGTGAACGAAGAGTCCGTTTTGACAGGCACCTGCCAACCCGCGTAACTCACGGCATCCAGCCCCTCGGCCTGCAATGCAATGGCCAGCAGGCCCACAGAAACCTGCTCGCCAGTCGAGGCGATCATGTCGAGCTCGCGAGGACTTGGGCTGTCAGACAGCTCCTTGGCCAAGCCCAGCAGGCGATTGGTTTCGCCGCTCATGGCCGACGGAACGACCACGATTTGATGCCCGGCTCGAACCCACTTGGCCACGCGCTTGGCCACGTTGCGAATGCGCTCCGTGGAGCCCATCGACGTGCCGCCGTATTTGTGAACAATCAGTGCCATGTCAGATCTTGTTGGAAAAGATCGCGTGTCAAACACACATGCATATCACCCAGCACACGCGATCAAACTCTCGATTTTACCCGCACCCCGCGGTCATGGGTGAATCGCCTTCATAAAGTGGCCAGTTTCAGCCCAGCCCCTCGTCAGGACACCATTCCAGCGCACACTGAGCCACCCCGGTTGCCGCCTGAACGCGCGCATCCATCCCCAGTCCGGGCACATAGGCCAATTGGTTGACCACCCACACCAAGGGGCCGCCACGAGACCAAGATGAAACGCCCAAGGCCTGGAACTGCTTCTTCAACGAGCGCGGAGGTCGGCCCGGCCCCATCTGGAATTGCTCCCCCCCCTGCCGCGCACGCAAGGTCAGCGACTGCAACATCCAAACCGGCATCCCACCAGACGTGACTTCACGAACCCGCAACGTGCCATGCCAAGCAGGGACATGCCAGCTCCCAGGCCCCTCAATGGCCAGGCTCGTCTCGGGCGCTTGGGCGGACGCCCCTTCCCCGGCGACCTGCGGCACATTTCGCCACCGCAGCTCACCACGGTAAAGCGAGAGTCCCATGTCGGGCCACCTGGTGGCGCGCCCCTTCAGCAGCAGTTCGGGAATCTCGTCTGATAGACGCTCCACCCAGCTGGCGGACATGATCTGCCCCGTGACCAAGCGATACCAATGACGCAAGCTTTCTCGCCGCAAAGGCGCCGCTTGCAAGGCCCAGGCACGCGCATCCAGCGAGGCCTCGCCTTGGTGATCAGAGCCTGACCGGAGCGCAGGGACGCCGTGCGGACACAAGACTGGCAGAACCTGATCACACCAAGCCTCAGCCACAGCCAAACTGTCTGACAGACGGCGCGCAGATGACGCCAAGCAAGCCTCGGCCTCGGGAAACGCGGAGAGCAGCGCTGGCCACACCGACAACCTCAGGCGATTGCGCGCATACCGAGGATCGGTGTTGCTGTCGTCCTCTATGAAAGGCAGACCATGCGCAGTCACATAAGCCTCGATCGCCGAACGCGGATGGTCAAGCCAAGGCCGCGCCCAGCGCACACCATCGCGCAAGGTGTCACGCGGCATGCCCGCCAATCCCCCCACGCCACCACCCCGCAAGGCCTGCAGCAACAAAGTCTCAGCCTGGTCTTGCCTATGGTGCGCCAAGAGCAGCATGTCTGCAGAGACTTCTTGGGCCATCTCCTGCAATGCGAGATATCGGGCCGAGCGTGCGACGGCCTCCACACTGTCGCCCGTCTTCACCGTCAAAAGGACCCGCCGCCAACACAACCGAACCGGCAACCCCTGCCTTGCCCATGCCTCGCACATGCTCTGGGCGTGTCGCAACCAGTCGTCCGCATGGACACTCAAGCCGTGATGGACATGCAGCGCAACCACCTGCACACCCGGCCACTCCCGAGCAGCCATCGCAGTCGCATGCAGCAACGCAGTGGAATCACGCCCACCACTGAACGCAACCGCCACACAGGCGGAATCTCCGCCTGCAATCATGGCAGCCTCTCCCGAGGATCAGGATTCCTTGGTGTCGTTGAAACGGCCATAGCTTTGCAGGCGGTCGTAACGCGTCTGCAGCAAGTCCTTGACCTTCATGTCACCCACATGGCGCATCGCGTCATTCAGGGCTCGCTTGAGGTTGGCGCAGGCCTGCTTGTAGTCACGGTGCGCTCCGCCCACGGGTTCGCTGACGATCTTGTCGATCAGGCCCAGCGCCTTCAGGCGATGGGCTGTGATACCCAAGGCTTCGGCAGCGTCAGAGGCTTTGTCCGAAGTCTTCCACAAGATGGAAGCACAGCCTTCCGGCGAAATCACCGAGTACACCGAATACTGCATCATGAGCACCTGGTCGGCCACGCTGATGGCCAGCGCCCCCCCAGAGCCACCTTCACCGATGATGGTCGTGATGATGGGCACCTCCAAGCGCGCCATCTCGAAGATGTTGCGTCCGATGGCTTCAGACTGATTGCGCTCCTCTGCACCGATGCCGGGATAGGCGCCGGGCGTGTCCACAAAGGTGAACACCGGCAAGCCAAACTTCTCGGCAGTCTGCATGAGACGCAGCGCCTTGCGATAACCCTCAGGACGCGACATACCGAAGTTCCGCGCAGTGCGCTCCTTCGTGTCTCGGCCCTTCTGATGACCCAGCACCATGCAGGGCTGACCATTGAAGCGTGCCAAGCCGCCCACGATGGAAAGGTCATCTGCAAAATGGCGGTCACCATGCATCTCCTGGAAGTCGGTGAACAACTCGTTCACGTAATCCATGGTGTAAGGACGCTGAGGGTGACGAGAAATCTGCGTGACCTGCCAGGGTGACAAGGTCGAGTAGATGTCCTTGGTCAGCTGCAAACTCTTCTTGCTCAGTCGGTCAATCTCTTCCGAGATGTCCACGGCCGATTCACTCTGCACATAGCGCAGTTCTTCGATCTTGGATTCCAGTTCGGCGATGGGTTGCTCGAACTCCAGAAAGTGTCGTTTGCTCATGGCAAATTTCCTTCTTCACGCCGGTTGGCGTCAATACTCTACGGGCAGTGGGTCAAGACTGCGCCACAGATACCAGGTCCCCACGGTACGGTAAGGGGCCCAGGCTTCGGCCACGTCGCGCGCTTCTGCGCGCGACACCGGCTCACCACTGAAATAGCTCATGCTGATCCCTTTGATCAGCCCCACGTCGTCGAGGGGCAGCACATTGGGCCGCATGAGATGGAAAATCAAAAACATCTCGGCCGTCCAGCGGCCGATCCCACGGATGGCCACCAACTCATCAATGATGGCTTCATCGCCCATGCCGTGCCAGTCGGCCACATGGAGTCGATTCTCGTCAAAGTGGCGCGCAAGGTCACGCAAGTAGTCCACCTTGCGGGCAGACAAACCAACCTGACGCAACTGATCAGACTCCTGACGCAGGACATCGGCCACCGGAATCGGACCGCGGAAACCCTCGGCGTCTTGCCCCAGCAGGCTCAAAAGACGGTTCCAGACTGACTGGGCTGCCTTCACTGAGATCTGCTGGCCAACGATCGAGCGTGCCAGGGTCGTGAATGCGTCACCACGGCTGTACAAGCGAGCATGACCATGATCCGCAATCAGCTTGCGCATGACGCGGTCGCGCTTGGCCAGATGCTTGCACGCATCGTCCCAGTACGGTGGCGTGACAAGCGCGTCGGAGCCAGACTCGGCCGCGACATCGGTCACTTTCGGAGCAGGGCTACCCATCAGGCCTTCACCCAGGTCGTGCCCTGCGGGCCGTCTTTCAACTCGATGCCTTGCGCTGCCAGGTCCGCACGAATGCGGTCAGCCAGCGCGAAATCACGCGCCTTCTTGGCATCGGCTCGCGCCACGATCAGGGCTTCAATTGCCGCAGCGTCGAGGCCATCACCCGATACACCGCCCTGCAGGTAGGCCTTGGGCGCCTGTTGAAGCAGGCCCAAGCAACCAGCCAAGCCCTTCAACAAATGCGCGGCCTCCGCAGAACCGGAACGGTTCACCTCTGCAGCCAGATCGAACAAGACGGACACCGCGATCGGCGTATTGAAGTCCTCGTCCATGGCGGCCTTGAAACGTGCGGCCATCGGGTGCGACCAATTCACATCGATCGCAGCCCCATCACTCAAGCTTGCGGCGTCCAGTGCCGTGTAAAGGCGCCGCAAACCGATCCGCGCATCGTCCAGACCCGCATCGCTGAAGTTGAATGGGCTCCGATAATGCACCCGCAACATGAAGAAACGGATGGTTTCACCGTCGTAGTCCTTCAGCACGTCGCGAATGGTGAAGAAATTGCCCAAAGACTTGGACATCTTCTCGTTGTCGACGTTGAGAAAGCCGTTGTGCAACCAGTAATTGACAAACGGTTGACCGGAGGCCCCTTCGCTCTGCGCGATCTCGTTTTCATGATGCGGGAACTGCAGATCGAGTCCGCCGCCGTGGATGTCGAAATGCTCGCCCAGCAGCGCGCAACTCATGGCAGAGCACTCAATGTGCCAGCCCGGACGACCTGCGCCGAAAGGCGAATCGTACTTGGCGTCCGCAGGCTCTTCCGCCTTGGCCGCCTTCCAGAGGACGAAATCCAGAGGATCCAACTTGCCATCGTCGACCGCCACACGCTCACCTGCGCGCAACTGGTCAAGCGACTTACCCGAGAGCTTTCCGTAGCCTTCAAACTTGCGCACGGCGTAGTTCACGTCACCGTTGGGTGCCCGATAGGCCAAACCCTTGTGCTCCAGTTTGCCAATGAGGTCGAGCATCTGCCCAACGTACTCTGTGGCACGCGGCTCGTGCGTCGGAGGCTCGATACCCAGCGCAGCGATGTCTTCATGCATGGCGCGGGTCATCTCGTCGGTCAACTCCCGAATGGTGATGCCTCGCTCGACCGCACGACGAATGATCTTGTCGTCGATGTCGGTGATGTTCCGAACGTAAGTCACCCGATAGCCCGACACCTTCAACCAACGCTGGACCACATCGAAGGACATCATCATGCGCGCATGACCGACATGGCAGAAGTCGTAAATGGTCATGCCGCAGACGTACATGCGGACCTGCCCGGGCGTCAGGGGCACAAAAGACTCGATCTGACGCGACAGGCTGTTAAAAAGACGCAAACTCATGAGAAAGAAGGAATCGGGGGCAGCGGCAGGCCCGTCAAAGGGCGAGCAAGAGACGATCAGAAACGTCGAATCTCGCGCCAGAACCACTCAGATACAATCTCCCGAGTATAGCGGGATGACCTGTGTTCAGGGGGAACCCTCCAGGGACAGTCCGGTTGGGCTGTTATTCTTGCGCTTCCGATGCGAGCGCTCGGCCAGGCCGACTCAGGCCCGGTTTGCCGCAGGTCCCCCGCGCACAGTGCGCCCTACGACAACACACTGATTTGCCCATGTCTCTCATGCAAGCTGCTGCGTCCCGATTCGGATTGCGTCTGACGTCCCTCGCCGCCCAATGTCTGACCGTCGCGGCCCTGTCGATGACCACGTTCAGCGCCCGTGCAGACGACATCGCCGAGGTTCAGAAACTGTTGGCCGCCGGAAAGAATACCGAGGCACTGCAAAAGGCCGACCAGTACCTCAACGGCAAGCCTCGCGACCCCATGATGCGTTTTTTGCGAGGCATCAGTTTGTCGCAGGCGGGCCGCTCTGCCGAAGCCGTGACCGCGTTCACGAAGCTGACGGAAGACTATCCCGAGTTGCCTGAACCCTTTAACAACCTCGCTGTGCTTTACGCGCAGCAAGGCCAGTACGACAAGGCGCGCAACGCCCTGGAAATGGCCATCCGCACGAACCCGAGTTACGCGACCGCGTATGAGAACCTGGGGGATGTGTATGCCAAACTGGCCAGCCAGGCCTACTCGAAGGCACTTCAAATCGACACACGTTCTGCCGTTGCACCCAAACTGGCCATGGTTCGGGACCTGTTCCCCAAGGAGCGCAACAGCATCGTGGCCGCTGCGGCGGGCAATGTGCCCCCTGCTGCGCCAGCGACGACACGCCCAGTCGCCCCCCCCACTGCGCCGGCAGTGACACCGACACCCGCACCAGCGACGCCAAGTGTCACCCCCGTCAAGCCCGCCCCTGCACCTGTGGTTGCCAAGGTCGAGCCCAAGCCTGAGCCCAAAGCAGAACCCAAACCCGACAACACCGCCGCCGAACGTGACGTGGCAACTGCTGTCGAGCGCTGGGCGTCCGCATGGAGCCGCAAAGACATGAACGCCTACTATGCGGCCTACACGCGCGATTTCAACGGCGGCAAGGGCTCGCGCAAAGCCTGGGAGACTGAGCGTCGTGACCGCATCGTCAGCAAGCGCAAAATCAGCGTCGAGGTATCTAACATTGACGTTGACATCAAGGGGGACAAGGCCTCTGTCCGTTACCGCCAGGCTTATCGTGCCGACAACCTGAACATCAACAGCACCAAGCGTCTTGAGCTCATTCGCTCTGGTGGCAAGTGGCTGATTGCGAAGGAAAGCGCCGGTTCGTGATGAAGTATGAGTTTCGCCGAACACTTGTTTCGGCTGTGCTGCTGACACTGGCCTGGGGGCTGAACAGCGGCGCAATGGCTCGCGACAAGGAGCCGGCGAAGGGCAAGAAGCCCACACCAGCTGTTGCCAACGCTCCCAAGAAGCCAGCGCCCCCGCCGGCGGTCGCACCGCGTGCGCTGCCCCGCCAGTCGGCCAGCGCAGAAGCCCGTCTGCTCGAGATTTACCGGCTGGTAGGCCACGCGCAAACCGATATGGCCCTTGTCAAGGCCGAGGCGCTTGTGCGTGACGTGCCCAACTTCCAGCTGGCTCAACTGGTCTATGGTGACCTGCTGATGGCTCGCACACAGGCCTTGCCTACCATGGGCAATGCGCCAGCCTCGATTGCCGGACGGGCACAGGAGCGCCTCGCTCAATTGCGGCTGGAAGCCAATAGGCGCCTGACGGCATTGCGTGAGCGCCCCCCTGAAGGAGCGCTGCCCGCACAGTTCATCGCTCTGCCACCGACCACCCGTCATGCGATCGCCGTCGATGCCAGTCGCTCAAGGCTTTACCTGTTTGAAAATGGCCCCCACGGCCTGAAGCTCGTCGCAGACCACTACGCCTCCATTGGCAAACTGGGACCGGAAAAGAGTTTCGAAGGGGACCAGCGTACGCCGCTGGGCGTGTACTACATCACCAGTCGGCTCAATCCAAGTCAGCTGACAGATTTCTACGGGGCTGGCGCCTTGCCGCTCAATTATCCGAACGAGTACGACCGTCGGCTCGGCCGAACCGGCAGCGGCATCTGGCTGCATGGCGTCCCGAGCGACAGCTATGCCCGCAGCCCTGAGAGCACCGATGGTTGCGTGGCCCTGGCCAACCCGGAACTGCAGAGCATCCTTGACCAGGTTCAGCCTCGCACCACGCCTGTGGTGATCGCTCGCTCACTGCAATGGGTCCCTCCCACCAAAGTTGAACCGCAACGGCGCAGCCTGCAAAACATGATCGAGGGCTGGCGAGTCGCACGGGCCAGTGGCGACATCGGTCGTGTGATGTCCTTCTATTCGCCTCAGTTTTCAGCTGGCAACAAGGATTTCACACGCTGGCGCCAAGCCGTGGAGCGTGATGTCAGTCAGTCAAGAGGCAAAGCCATTGAACTGAAAGACTTGGCCATCCTCGGATGGCGCGACAAAAGCGACATTCTGGTCGTGACATTCGGCGAAGTCGCGGAGGGTCAACGAACCGGCTCCGTCAAGCGTCAATACTGGGGCAAAGAGGGTGGCCTCTGGAAAATCTTCTACGAAGGAGTGATCGGATGATTCGCAATGTGATCCTGGCCAGCGCCCTGAGCCTTGGCGCCCTGCTCGCGCAGGCGCAGACCGTCAAACTCAGCACCACACAGGGCGACATCGTCATCCAGCTGGATGCTGCCAAGGCGCCCAGAACCGTGGCGAACTTTCTCAACTACGTCAAGTCGGGGCACTACAGCGGCACCATCTTTCACCGCGTCATTGATGGATTCATGATTCAGGGGGGGGGCATGACAGAAGACCTGCGAGAGAAGCCCACGAATCCACCTATCCCACTTGAGAGCAACAACGGTTTGAGCAATCTGCGTGGAACCATTGCCATGGCACGGACAAGCGTGCCTGACTCTGCAACCGCGCAGTTCTTCATCAATGTGAAGGACAATCTCTTCCTGAACGCCACAGGACCTGGCTCGCGCGATGGTTATGCCGTTTTCGGCAAAGTCACCAAAGGTATGGATGTGGTGGACAAGATTCGTACCGTCAACACAACGCGCAAGGGTCCGCACGGCGATGTGCCTGTCACCCCCATCATCATCAAACAAGTTTCCATCGAGAAGTGAACATGACCAAGACCGTTGAACTGCAAACGACCGCTGGCACCATCCGCCTGGAACTGGATGACGCCAAGGCCCCCATCACCGTGGCCAATTTTCTTGAATACGTGAAGGCCGGTCACTATGACGGCACCATCTTTCACCGCGTTATCAAGGGCTTCATGGTTCAGGGCGGCGGCTTCGAGCCCGGCATGAAACAAAAGCCCACCAAAGGCGAGATTCAAAACGAGGCCAACAATGGCCTGAAGAACGACAAGTACACGATTGCGATGGCCCGCACCAGCGCACCGCACTCGGCCAGCGCCCAGTTCTTCATCAACAGCACCAACAATGATTTCCTGAACTTCAAGTCGGAATCGGCCCAAGGTTGGGGTTATGCCGTGTTTGGCAAGGTTGTGGCAGGCACGGAGGTGATCGATGCCATCGAGAAGGTCAGGACTGGCCGCAAGGGCTTCCACGACGACGTGCCGCTCGAAGATGTCGTGATCACCAAGGCCGTCGAAGTCTGATCACATGGGGAAGCCCCCCTTCCCCCCGTCGAACACCCTGAATGCACCGCCCTCGTGGCGGTGCATTGATTTCATCTCCGACCTGCACCTTCACGAAGACCTGCCCCTTACCACGGCTGCTCTGGCGCATTACCTGCGCGATACATCAGCTGATGCGGTCTTCATTCTGGGTGACCTGTTCGAGGCCTGGGTGGGCGATGACATGCGCCATCAACCGTATGAGCAGGCCTGCGCGCGCATGCTGCGAGACTTTGGCCAGCGGCGCTACTTGGGCATCATGGTTGGTAACCGCGACTTTCTGTTGGGCAGTGACATGCTGACAGATTGTGCCGCGCACGTCCTCCCCGACCCTACGGTTCTCTCCGCATGGGGTCAGCGTGCGTTGCTCATCCACGGTGACGAATTGTGTTTGGCTGATACCGACTATCTGCGCTTTCGTTCGCAGGTGCGTCAGCCTGCTTGGCAGGCTGCCTTCCTGGCTGCGCCGCTGCAGGCGCGACTCGCTCAGGCGCGCCAGATGCGTGCTGCCAGTCAGGCTCATCAACAGACCCAAGCCCAAACAGCGTGGGCAGATGTGGATGAAGCTGCCGCCACTGAGTGGATGCGTGCCGCAGGGGTCGACTGCCTGATTCATGGTCATACGCATCGGCCGAAAAGCGAATCCTTTGGACCGGAGGGTGGCATACGCCACGTGCTCAGCGATTGGGACTTGGACCATGGTCAACATGCTCGCGCCGAGGTACTGCGCTGGCAAGCCCATGGCTTCGAACGCATGACACTGAGCTGAAGCATCGCACCTGCTGCACACCCACACGCATCTGCAACAAAAAGGGCCAGCGTCGCTGGCCCTTTCATTTCTGCAATGCGGCTCTCAAGCCGCCGTCGCTGGCTCGGGCTTGGCTTTGTCGCTCTTCTTGCCTGAGGCGTGAATGTCCAGCTTGATTTCCGGCTCACCTTCGGCCTTCTCCACAACGTCCACGGTCAAGCGGCCGCCATCGACCAAGCGGCCAAACAGCAACTCATCGGCCAGAGCTCGGCGGATGGTGTCCTGAATCAAACGTTGCATTGGACGGGCGCCCATGAGCGGATCGAAACCGCGCTTGGCCAGATGACGGCGCAGGGCATCGGTGAAGGTCACCTCCACCTTCTTCTCAACGAGCTGGCTTTCCAACTGCAGCAGGAACTTGTCCACGACACGCAGGATGACTTCCTCGTCCAAAGGTTTGAAGCCCACGATGGCATCCAAGCGGTTGCGGAACTCCGGCGTGAACGCCCGCTTGATGTCGGCCATCTCGTCACCCGACTCGCGTTGAGTCGTGAAACCAATGGTCGACTTCTGCAAGGTTTCCGCCCCGGCATTGGTCGTCATGATGATGAGGACGTTACGGAAATCCGCCTTGCGCCCGTTGTTGTCTGTCAGGGTGCCATGGTCCATCACCTGCAGCAGGATGTTGAACACGTCGGGGTGCGCCTTCTCGATCTCGTCCAGCAGCAACACCGCATGGGGCTTCTTGGAGACCGCTTCGGTCAGCAAGCCCCCCTGATCAAAGCCCACATAGCCAGGAGGCGCGCCAATCAAACGACTGACAGCGTGGCGCTCCATGTACTCCGACATGTCGAAGCGGATCAACTCGATTCCGAGGATGTACGCCAGTTGCTTGGCCACCTCGGTCTTGCCCACACCGGTCGGACCGCTGAACAAGAAGGAGCCAATGGGCTTGTCTGGCTTACCCAGACCTGACCGTGCCATCTTGATGGCGGAGGCCAAAGCATCAATGGCCGCATCCTGACCGAAGACCACGCTTTTCAGATCTCGGTCGAGGTTCTTCAGCTTGGAACGATCATCACTGGACACACTGGTCGAAGGCACACGGGCGATCTTGGCCACGATTTCCTCCACCTCGGTGCGAGTGATGGTCTTCTTCTGCTTGCTCTTGGGAAGAATACGCTGTGCCGCGCCCGCCTCGTCGATGACGTCAATCGCCTTGTCCGGCAGGTGACGATCATTGATGAACTTGGCCGACAACTCCGCAGCCGCCTGCAGGGCGTTCAGCGAGTACTTGACGCTGTGATGCTCCTCAAAGCGTGACTTCAGGCCCTTGAGGATCTCGATGGTCTGCTCCACGGAAGGCTCAGCCACTTCCACTTTCTGGAACCGTCGAGACAAGGCTGCATCCTTCTCGAAGATGCCACGGTACTCGGTGAACGTCGTCGCACCGATGCACTTGAGTTGGCCAGAACTGAGCGCAGGCTTAAGCAGGTTACTGGCATCGAGGGTTCCGCCCGAAGCGGCACCCGCGCCGATCAGCGTATGAATTTCATCGATGAAGAGCACCGCACCAGGTTGCTCCTTCAACTGCTTGATCACTGCCTTCAAGCGCTGCTCGAAGTCACCACGGTATTTGGTGCCAGCCAACAAGGCCCCCATGTCGAGGGCAAACACCTCGGCATCCGCCAGAACATCCGGGACGTCCTTCTGGGTGATACGCCAAGCCAATCCCTCGGCAATCGCGGTCTTACCTACCCCGGCCTCACCCACGAGCAAAGGATTGTTTTTGCGGCGACGGCACAAGACTTGAATGACGCGCTCAACCTCGGCGTCACGCCCAATCAACGGGTCGATCTTGCCGTCACGGGCATGCTGGTTCAAGTTCTGGGTGTATTGCTCCAGAGGCGACGCCTTGCTCTCAGCCTCCTCGCGATCTCCCTCACCAGCCCCGGGACCACCCTCAGGGGCCGAACGCGACGACTCAGGCGGATCAGTCTTGCGAATGCCGTGAGCGATGAAATTGACCACATCCAAACGGGTCACACCTTGCTGATGCAAGTAATACACCGCGTGTGAATCCTTCTCACCGAAGATCGCCACGAGCACGTTGGCACCGGTCACCTCTTTCTTGCCGTTACCAGAAGACTGGACGTGCATGATGGCGCGCTGGATCACCCGTTGAAAACCCAGGGTTGGCTGCGTATCGACCTCGTCGTTCCCGCCAACCGTGGGTGTGTTGTCACGGACGAACTGATCCAGACTCTTACGCAACTCATCTGTATTGGCGGCACAAGCTTTCAACACCTCGGAAGCTGAAGGGTTGTCGATCAAGGCCAGGAGCAAGTGCTCGACCGTGATGAACTCATGGCGCTGCTGACGGGCCTCGACAAAGGCCATGTGCAGACTGACTTCCAACTCTTGCGCAATCATGCGGTCTCCATAATGCACTGCAAGGGATGCCCGGCTTCGCGGGCGGCGGCAAGAACGAGTTCGACCTTTGTGGCCGCGATGTCTTTGGTGTAGACCCCGCACACACCACGACCCTCGTGATGGATTTTTAGCATGATTTGGGTAGCCGTTTCGATGTCGTGGCGAAAATGGGCCTGCAAGACGTAAACAACGAACTCCATTGGCGTGAAATCGTCATTGAGCATGACGACCTGGTAGAGCTTTGGCGGCTCAACGCGCTGGGCTTGTTTCTCGACAACGGCCGCACCCTCGCCTTCACCACCTGGACCAGGAGGCTGCGCGGAGGCACGCTGATTCAAGAAAATGGTCATGAATCCATTCTACGGGAGCACCGAATTCCTGCTGACTCAGCTTGGGTTCACCCTGACGAATTCAAGGTCGGTCTCCGGGTGCGCACCAAGGGAATACACCCACCTCTTCGTCACATTTCGAAGCTTGACATCGCCGCGCCAACCCCCAGAAAATGTGCACAAATTAACAGGAGGGCTGCATCATGGCCACAGGGATTGTCAAGTGGTTCAACGACGCCAAAGGATTTGGCTTCATCGAACCCGATCAAGGCGGGGGCGACGTGTTTGCCCATTTTTCAGCCATCCAGATGGATGGCTTCCGCACACTGAAGCAAGGCTCGCGGGTTCATTATGAGCTTGTGGCTGGCCCCAAGGGGATGCTGGCGCAGAACATCCAGCAGATTGACGGGAACGCCGCAGACACCACACCCGGGGGGTTGGATGACCTGCACTTCCGCGAGCACCCCAGTTCCGTGCACAGCCTGCCTCATTGACTCAATTGAGCGCACCTTGGTTGGAGAACCCGCCGTTGGCGGGTTTTTTGTTTTCAGGGGCACATTCGGGTACCCTTTCCATCACACGTCCACCGTTGCGCTTCCGAGGTCCGCAGATGTTTTATGTCTACAGCCCGTACGGCCACGTCTTTTCAGGCACGCTGGAACAGCTTCGCAAAACACAGGCACTGACACCAGCGGCTAGGGTGCGCTCCACCACCTCCGTGGCCACAGGCCTCGATGACGAGATGGTCGGACAGGGCGAAGCGAACACCCAACCCTCGGTACACCGCGTGTTGCAAGCTTACAGGCCGGAAACACGCCAGCCTTTGACCACAGTAGGTGATGTGATGCAACGTCCATCACACGTCGTCCCATCGAATGTCAACGTCCGCGAAGCATGGCAGATCTTGCAGAACCACCGTGTCGGACAGGCCCCGGTTGTCAATGAGACGGGCACCCTCGTAGGTTTGGTCACGCGCGCGGAATTGCTGCCGCCGCAATGGCTGGCGCCTGCCGTGGACGATGCGGATGCCTGGCAAGCCATGCTCGCCAGCTCTGTCATTGAGGTCATGTGGTCACCAGTGCCCAGCGCACACATTGACACCGACCTCAGGCGCGTGGCCTCGCTGCTGCTGGAAACCGGTTTGCCAGGACTTCCCGTGACAGAGGCCGAAGGCAGGGTAATCGGCTTTGTGTCAAGGTCCGATCTCCTCAAAGCCTTGGCAACCGACCCACCCCTTGATGTCTGGAGTTAAGCAATAAAAAACCCTGACACGTTCACGCGTCAGGGTTCGAAGATCAAGCGAGCGCCCGACAAGGGCGATCAGACGATCACATGTGCTCGATCATGACCCCGCCAAAACCCGAGCATGACACCTGGGTCGCGCCATCCAGCAAACGAGCGAAGTCATAGGTGACACGCTTGCTCAAGATGGACTTCTCCATCGACGAGATGATCAGGTCGGCGGCCTCAACCCAGCCCATGTGACGCAGCATCATCTCTGCCGACAGAATTTCGGAACCGGGGTTCACATAGTCCTTGCCTGCGTACTTCGGCGCGGTACCGTGAGTCGCTTCGAACATGGCGACGGAGTCGGACAAGTTGGCGCCGGGAGCAATGCCGATGCCGCCAACTTGTGCAGCCAGCGCGTCAGAGACGTAGTCACCGTTGAGGTTCAGCGTGGCGATGACGCTGTACTCGGCAGGACGCAACAGAATCTGTTGCAGGAAGGCGTCGGCGATGGCGTCCTTGACGATGATGTCCTTGCCCGTCTTCGGATTCTTGAACTTGCACCATGGACCGCCATCGATCAGCTCGGCACCAAACTCCTTTTGCGCCAAAGCGTAGCCCCAGTCACGGAATCCACCTTCGGTGAACTTCATGATGTTGCCCTTGTGAACCAAGGTCACGCTGGGCTTGTCGTTGTCGATGGCGTACTGCAGGGCCTTGCGAACCAACCGCTCGGTGCCCTCTTTCGACACCGGCTTGATGCCGATACCCGAGGTTTCGGGGAAGCGGATCTTCTTGACGCCAAACTCGTCCTGGAGGAACTTGATCAGCTTCTTGGCCTTATCACTCTGGGCTTCGAATTCAATGCCGGCGTAGATGTCTTCCGAGTTCTCGCGGAAGATGACCATGTCAGTCTTCTCGGGCTCCTTGACCGGAGAGGGAACGCCCTTGAAATAGCGAACCGGTCGCAGGCAGACGTACAGGTCGAGTTCCTGACGCAGGGCAACGTTCAAGGAACGGATGCCGCCACCAACCGGGGTGGTCAGCGGCCCCTTGATGGACACGACATAGTCCTTCAGAACCTGCAGCGTTTCCTCAGGCAGCCACACATCGGGACCGTAGACGCGGGTGGATTTCTCACCAGCGTAAATTTCCATCCAGTGGATCTTGCGGCTGCCGTTGTAAGCCTTCTCAACCGCTGCATCCACCACCTTGATCATCACCGGAGTGATGTCAAAACCAGTGCCGTCGCCCTCAATGTAGGGAATGATGGGGTTGTTAGGAACATTCAGGGAGAAGTCCGGGTTCACCGTGATCTTCTGCCCACCTTCGGGCACTTTGATGTGCTGATACATGATGTAGGTCTCCGCGTTTGGCGTTATCCGTGAATCCGGTGCCATGGATGTCGGCAACGGTCGGTTTTCATTCTACTGCGCGACCGGCGTACCACATCGCGCGATAACACCAGTGTCATGCACACCAGGCCTGCCATTGCGCCATCAGTTGATGCGAGACAGCCCAACCTGCGAGCAGAGCCAGACTCAAACCTGCCAGGCGCACGGCCCAGCGTGGATCGACGAGCGCACCCGCGCTTGGCCCGGACGAGCTCACAGTTTCAACGGCCTGCGCAGTGGCGTCACCGGAGTGCGAAGATTTGAACCACAAAATGGGAACGACGGCCGCGCGGGGGCCGGTCACCGTTGGCTGACGCGACACCAAGCGCCCCAACCACTTGAACAAAGCAGGTGCCGCCCATACGCCCAAAGCGCTGGGCAAGGCAAAGGTGAGCATGACCAGCGCTCCGCCCCACGGCTCGGAGGCCAAAGTCGCGACCATCAAGGCAGCGTAGAGCAGACCGCAAGGCATGGCGGCCCAAGCCATACCCGCGACAAAAGGCACAAGGGGACGCAAAGGCCGCAGCGCAGACGACTCCGCGCGGGAGGCGAACTTGTGACGCAGGGAGTGATACGCCTGCTGCCCCCAGGCATTGACCTGACGCGGCATGTGCCCCGTCCACAGCAGCCAGATGCCCAACAGTACAGCGGCCAGTTGCAACATCACCCAGATGGGCTGCAACATGCTGATCTGCTGCCCCCAACGCGAGATCAAGCCCGCCGCTGTGGCCGCCACCGAACCCAGCAGCATGTAGGCCACGCAGCGACCAGCGAGTGCCAAGAGCGGCACGCCACGAGGAAACGCCGCAGCACAAGGTGCACCGCACATCGCGGCGCAATGTGGAACTCCACCCAGCCCCATGAGAAAGGCGGTCAACAACAATCCGGTCAGCATGTCAGCTCCCGGCGCACGTGTGCAGACTCAGATGATGCGCGAGAAGCGCTCCAAGGTCTTGTCGGCCTGGATGTAGCGGTCGAACACCATGGCCACCGCCCGCACAAAGTACCACCCCAAGGGGGTCACACGCACACCGTCAGACTCCATTTGCACCAGCCCCGACTCGACGAGCGGCTCCAGCAGGCGCAGTTCAGCCTCGAAGTATTGCTTGAAATCGATCAGGTAGGCGAGTTCAATGGATTCATAGTCGACACGCCCCTGGCACATCACGGCCATGATGACGGCGCGGCGCACAAGGTCATCGCGAGACAGGGTCAGGCCGCGAACGATGGGCAACTCACCGGCGCGCAAGGCGTCGTAGTACTCCTCGAGCGTCTTGGCGTTCTGGCAATAGTGCGCCCCCACCTTGCCGATGGCCGACACGCCCAGCGCGATCAGGTCGCTGTCCGGATGGGTGCTGTAGCCCTGGAAATTGCGGTGCAGACGGCCCTGACGCTTGGCGACAGCCAGGCTGTCGTGGTGCAGCGCGAAGTGGTCCATGCCGATGTAGTCGTAACCAGCCTGGCCGAAGGCTTCGATGGCGGTCGACAGCATGCCGATCTTGTCCTCGGCCCTGGGCAGGTCGGCCGCGTGGATGCGCCGCTGAGGTTTGAAACGCTGCGGCAGGTGGGCGTAGGCGTACAGCGCAATGCGGTCGGGCTTCAAGGAACTGACCTGCTGCAAGGTGCGCTGAAAGCTCTCCGGCGTCTGCTTGGGCAGACCGTAGATCAGGTCCATGTTGATGGACAGGAACCCTTCATCACGCGCGGCCTGCATGAGGGCGGCCACCTGCTCGAAAGGCTGAACACGGTGCACGGCCTGCTGCACCTCGGGATCGAAGTCTTGCACGCCGAAGCTCAGGCGGTTGAAGCCCATGGCCGCCAGACGCTTGAGGCGGGCGGCGTCGATGGTGCGGGGATCGATCTCGATGGCGTACTCGCCGCCTTCCACAAAGCGGAAAGCGGTGCGCAGCGTGGTCATCAGGCCGCCCAGCTCCTCGTCCGTCAGGAAGGTCGGGGTACCGCCACCGAAGTGCAGTTGCGACAGGGGCTGCGGTGCCCCCAACTGGGAGCTGACCAGCTGGATCTCGGTGCGCAAGGCTTCCAGATACTCGGTTGCCCGTTCGTGATGCTTGGTGATGACCTTGTTGCAGGCGCAGTAATAACAAACCGATTCGCAAAACGGAATGTGCACGTACACTGACAAAGGTGTTGCCGCACCGCCAATGACACCACCCCCTTCCGCGCGCTGCTGCAGTGCCTGACGGTAATGAGCAGGCCCGTAAGCCTCCACAAACCGATCGGCAGTCGGGTAGGAGGTGTACCGTGGCCCATTGACGTCCAGCCGCGACAGCATGTCGCGGGACACAACGGGCGTGTTTGGCACGACGGAAATGATGACAGGTTCACTCATGTGAGCCACTGTGCCAAACTCATGGCCATCAGGGTTGATCTAACTCAATTTCTCAGCCGTCATTGCGGCAACAATCGGGCAGGCTTTGAGGTTACGCATGTTGAACAGTATTTTTCCGATCACCGACGTCACTGGCACCGGTACTTCCACGAATCAGCCCCAAGGCCGTCAGGGTGAACCTGCGGAGTCACAGGCCTCTTGTGGCGGCGTCAAGCTGGACGCCTTCAAGGTCGCCTGTTCCAGCTGCAACCTGCGTGAGTTGTGCCTGCCTGTCGGCTTGACCCAACCTCAATTGAGCCACCTGGATTCGCTGGTGGCCACACGTCGCACCGTCAAGCGCGGCGACGCCCTCTTCCACACCGGCGACGCCTTCCGTTCGGTGTATGCCGTGCGTACCGGCTTTTTCAAGACACGTGTGTCTTCCGAAGATGGCCGCGATCAGGTGACCGGTTTCCAGATGGCCGGTGAACTGCTGGGCCTGGATGGAATCAGCACCGACCGCCACGCCTGCGATGCCATCGCCCTCGAAGACTCCCAGGTGTGCGTGATTCCCTACGGGCAACTGGAAGATCTGTCGCGCGAGTTTTCGGACCTGCAGCATCAGTTCCACAAGATCATGAGCCGCGAAATTGTGCGCGACCATGGTGTGATGCTGCTGCTCGGCAGCATGCGTGCTGAAGAGCGCCTCGCCGCCTTCCTGCTCAACCTGACGCAACGTCTGCACGCCCGCGGGTTCTCGTCGTCGGCGCTGGTCTTGCGCATGACGCGTGAAGAAATCGGCAGCTACCTGGGCTTGAAGCTCGAAACGGTGAGTCGCACCTTCTCGAAGTTCCAGGACGAAGGACTGCTGGAGGTGAAGCAGCGCGACATCCGAATCACCAACGAGGCGGGCTTGCGGGCCCTGGTGAACAGCGTGAAGGGCTGATAAAGCGCTTCGATATCGAAAAAGCCCGCTGCGTGCGGGCTTTTTGCTGCTCGACTCAAACGTGCTGGACGGTTCGGTGGGAGGCGCGTCGCCGACGTTGACGCGGCACACGTTCGGCGGATGATTCGTCGAACTGCGTGGCCGCCGCCATCCATTGTGACGTCGCGGCGGCCGCCGCGATCAAGGCCCAGAAGGCCAAAAACGCCAGGCTATAGACCGTGGTGGCGTCAGGGTGCCAGTTACCGAAGCTCAGTGCGGAGGGATCCAGCACACTGAAAACCAGCATTTCCAGCACGCCGGCCATCAAGAAAGCCGGCCAGAGGACCTGCGCGGTGCGAAGCGTGTTGCTCGTCATGCCCTGCTCCTGATAGTGGGGAGACAGGACACATGGTGCGCCTATAGGCCCCATCCTTCACCAGAAGAAACCCTAGGGCGCAGGCGACACGCACGCACTCACTTCTCGGCAGGTGCCGTAGGCGTCGCGTCTTCGTTGGCGTGATTGCGCGCCTTCGAGGCTGGCGCCTCCTTCTGCGTCGGCGAGGCCGAAGTGTCCAGAACGGGGTCGACGTTCTTGACTGCGATGCCGACGGTGATCAGCGCCGCCACCACGACCACGGCCGGCCCACCAATCACCATCCAGACGATGGGCAGGCGGTACCAGGGCGGGTTGTCCACCGGGGTGGACGGGTTTTGCATAGAGAGAGGCTGTGTCATGTCAAGTCCAAAAATGTGAGGGATCAGCGCGGGACCATGAAGGTGGTCTTTTCACGCACATCCACTTGAGGCGCGTCGCCCTGGCGCAATTGTTCCACCAGGATGGTGACGCCGGTGGCACCCGAGCCCATGCGCGCACCCACCTCGGGTGGAATCCGCACGGCGATGGGCACCCAGCGCGCCTCGGCTGGGCCCAAGACGACGTTCTCACCGCCTTGCACCTTGGCTTGATTGAGTTGCTCCACGCCCACGCGATAGCGTTGCACGCGCTCGCTGGCATTCATCAACTGCACGCGGTAGACGTTCTCGATGTAGCCCTCGTCGACCACGCGGGCCAGCGCACCTCGGTCGCGCACGATGTCGACGCGGAACGGCGGACGGCTGTAGAGGCTGGTCACGAATGCCGCCACCACCAGCAACAAAATGCCCGTGTAGATCAGCACGCGAGGCCGCGTGACACGTCCCCACATTTCACTGCTACCCCAACCCTTTTCCATCGCATTCTGCGTGGAGTAACGGATCAGACCGCGGGGCGTGCCCATCTTGTCCATGACGGTATCGCAAGCGTCAATGCAGGCCGCGCAACCAATGCACTCGTACTGCAGGCCCTTGCGGATGTCGATGCCCGTGGGGCAGACCTGGACACACAAGGTGCAGTCAATGCAGTCACCCTGGCCCATCGACTGGGCGTTGGCCTTGCGCGAACGGGCACCACGGGGCTCGCCACGCTTTTCGTCGTAGCTGATGATGAGCGTGTCGCGGTCGAACATCGCGCTCTGGAAGCGCGCGTACGGACACATGTACTTGCACACCTGCTCACGCATGAAACCGGCGTTGCCATAGGTGGCGAAACCGTAGAACAGGATCCAGAAGGTTTCCCAGGGGCCCAGACCAAACGAGATCACCGATTGCCACAGTTCGCGAATCGGGGAAAAATAGCCCACAAAGGTGTAGCCCGTCCACAGCGCGACGGCAATCCAAGCGGCGTGTTTGGCGCCTTTGCGCGCAAACTTTTCGGCCGTCATGGGCGACTTGTCCATCTTCATGCGCTTGGCACGACTGCCCTCGATCTTGTTCTCGATCCACATGAACATCTCGGTGTAGACCGACTGTGGACAGGCGTAGCCGCACCACAAGCGCCCGGCGACCGTCGTGAACAGGAACAGACCGTAGGCCGAGATGACGAGCAGGGCCGTCAGGTAGACCAGATCCTGCGGGTACAGGACCAGGTTGAAGAGATAAAAGCGGCGTGAACCCAGGTCGAACAGGACGGCCTGACGGTCGTTCCAGTACAGCCAGGGCGTGACGTAGAAGACCAGCTGGGTCAACCAGACCATGACCCACCGCCAGTTGGTGAACCAGCCGGTCACCTCGCGGGCGTAGACTTTCTCGCTCTTTTTGTAGAGGGAAACGATCTCCTCACGACGTACGGCCTTGGCGGCATCGGACGCGGCCTCTTCGGCCTTGATGGGGATCACGCGTTGTGGCGCTTCGGTGGTTTTTTGTGGATCGGTCATGGCGCAAATGAAAAAGCGGCGGGGTTGAGCCAGATACCCATTACGGTATCACGCACCAACCACCACCGCTTGAATTTACTGCGACTCTTGATGAGCATCAAGTTTGAGACCCGATCCCCATCCAGAGTGCACTTGGCTTACTTGGCCTGAGCTGTCTGTGTCGGACGCGACAGACCCCAGACATAGGCGGTCAACACCTTGATCTGGTCTTCGGACAGACGACCAGCCTGGGCCGGCATGACGTTGGTCTTGCCGTTGTTGATCATGCGGATGATCGCCTCTTCGCCGTAGCCGTGCAGCCAGATCTTGTCGGTCAGGTTGGGGGCGCCCACAGCCTGCATGCCCTTCCCGTCAGCACCGTGACAGGCAGCGCAAGCAGCCTTGAACTTGTCCTTGCCCAGCTCAGCCAGGATGGAGTTGTGACCACCACCGGACAGGCTCAGGACATAGTTGGCCACCTGGCGAACTTCCTCTGGACCACCGACGGCGGCTGCCATCGGAGGCATCATGCCGCGACGACCGCCGTGCAGGGTTTCGCTGATCTTCTCAGGCGAGCCACCGTGCAGCCAGTCGTTGTCGGTCAGGTTGGGGAAGCCCTTGGAGCCCTTGGCGTCCGAGCCGTGGCAAGCCGCGCAGTTGTTCAGGAACAGGCGCTCACCGATGGCCACAGCCTTGGGATCACGTGCCAGGTCTTCCACCGCAGCGGGACGGAAGGCCGCGTAGATCTTTTCTTCTTCGACCTTGGCCTTGGCGATCTCGGCTTCGAGCTGGCCCTTGGAAGACCAGTTCAAAGAGCCCTTCTTGTCACCCAGGCCGGGATACAGCCACAGGTAACCCACGGCGAACACCAGGGTGAAGATGAACAGGAACAGCCACCAGCGGGGCAGCGGGTTGTTCAGTTCACGCAGGTCTTCGTCCCAGACGTGACCGGTGGTCTTGTCAACATTGCCTTGCGCGTCATAGACGACCTTGTGTTTGGCAGCACCAATGAGCACGAAGGCGCAATAGACCAAGCCGAACACAACGATCCCGATGACGTACCAGGACCATCCACTGGAAATGAAGTCGCTCATGTCTGAGCCTCCAATCAATCTTCTGCGAGAGGCAGGCGACCTGCCTCTTCAAACTGAGCCTTGTTGCGGCGCGAGAACGCCCACACAGCAATGCCCACGAAAACGCACAGACACACCACGGTGAAAATGCTTCTTGCAACGATGATGTCCATGTGCGTCGCTCCTTACTTGACTGCGGTACCCAGGACCTGCAGGTAAGCGATCACGGCTTCGAGTTCGGTCTTGCCTTTGACCTCTTCATCAGCGACCTTGATCTCGGCGTCCGTGTAAGGCACGCCGACCTTGCGCAGGGCTTCCATGCGGGGAGCCACCTTCGGGCCGTCTTCCAGCTTGGCTTGAGCCAACCAGGGATAAGCCGGCATGTTGGACTCAGGCACCACGTCACGCGGGTTGTTCAGGTGAACCGCATGCCATTCGTCGGAGTACTTGCCACCGACGCGGTGCAGGTCAGGACCGGTCCGCTTGGAGCCCCACTGGAAGGGGTGGTCGTACACGAACTCACCCGCCATGGAGTAGTGACCGTAGCGCAGCGTTTCAGCGCGGAAGGGACGGATCATCTGCGAGTGGCAGTTGTAGCAACCTTCGCGGATGTAGACGTCACGACCAGCCAACTGCAGTGCGGTGTAAGGCTTGAGGCCATCGACCGGCTGCGTGGTGCTGCGCTGGAAGTACAGCGGCACGATTTCGACCAGCGCACCGACCGAGACGACCAGCAAGGTCAGCACGATCATCAGGAAGTTGCTGGTTTCAATCTTCTCGTGGGAGAAGAGCTTGGGCTTGTGATTGTTGTCAGCCATGTTCTTGTTCTCCTCAGGCGTGAGCGGGCTGAGCGATCGGCGCATTGACAGCGCGACCGGCCATGGCCGTCATCACGGTGTTCCACAGCATCAGGATCATGCCGCCCAGGTAGAGCAGGCCGCCCGCGACGCGGATCACGTAGAAGGGATAGGTTGCCTTGACGCTTTCGACGAAGCTGTAGACCAAGGTGCCGTCCGGGTTGACCGCACGCCACATCAGACCTTGCATCACGCCGGCAATCCACATCGCGGCGATGTACAGCACGATGCCGATGGTCGCAGCCCAGAAGTGCACGGAGATGGCCGAGACGGAGTACATCGTGGTACGGCCGAACATGCGCGGGATCAGGTAGTACAGCGAGCCCATCGAGATCAGACCCACCCAGCCCAGAGCGCCGGAGTGAACGTGACCCACGGTCCAGTCGGTGTAGTGCGACAGGGAGTTCACGGTCTTGATCGACATCATCGGACCTTCGAAGGTGGACATGCCGTAGAACGACAGCGCCACGATCAGGAACTTCAAGATGGCGTCATCACGCAGCTTGTACCAGGCACCCGACAGGGTCATGATGCCGTTGATCATGCCGCCCCACGAGGGAGCCAACAGGATCAGCGAGAACACCATGCCGACGGACTGGGTCCAGTCAGGCAGAGCCGTGTAGTGCAGGTGGTGAGGACCCGCCCACATGTAGGTGAAGATCAACGCCCAGAAGTGCACGATCGACAGGCGATACGAGTACACGGGCATGCCGGCTTGCTTGGGGATGTAGTAGTACATCATGCCCAGGAAGCCCGCCGTCAGGAAGAAGCCCACGGCGTTATGGCCGTACCACCACTGAACCATGGCGTCCTGGACACCGGCGTAGGCCGAGTAGGACTTGGTCAGGGAGACCGGGATTTCTGCACTGTTGACGATGTGCAGCAGGGCCACGGCGATGATGAAGGCGCCGTAGAACCAGTTGGCCACGTAGATGTGACGGATCTTGCGGGTACCGACGGTTCCGAAGAACACGATGGCATACGCGACCCACACCAGCGTGATCAGGATGTCAATGGGCCATTCGAGTTCGGCGTATTCCTTGCCGGTGGTGAAGCCCAGAGGCAGCGAGATCGCGGCCAGCAGGATGACCAGCTGCCAACCCCAGAAGGTGAAAGCAGCCAGAGGACCTGCGAACAGGCGAGTTTGGCAAGTACGTTGCACCACGTGGTAAGACGTGGCAAACAGGGCGCAGCCGCCAAACGCAAAAATCACCGCATTGGTATGCAGTGGTCGAAGCCGGCCGTAGGACAGCCAGGGGATGCCGAAATTGAGTTCCGGCCATGCCAGTTGGGACGCGATCAGGACGCCGACAGCCATGCCGACGACGCCCCATAGGACGGCCGCAATGGCGAACTGCCGAACAACCGTATCGTTGTACGTGGCAGAGTGGGTGGTTGCCATCTCTTCTTCTCCTTTGTTACAGCGTGAATTGTGGGGCCAAAGCAAGGGTTATTTTTGATGAACCTCAACCTTGCTCTTGTCTTTTTGCTCATCTTGCAAGATGCGTAGCCCCTCTTGTTCGATGTCCTCGAATTGTCCGCTGTGCACAGACCAGCCCAGCACGGCCAGGATGGCCAGGACCAGCAAAACGGAGACGGGAATGAGGACGTAGAGGATTTCCATGATCGCGATGTCCGCTTCTTCAATGGCGGCCGGGGCCGAGTCTAAGTGCATTCAGCACGACGCCCAATGAACTCAGGGCCATGCCAAGGCCAGCCAGCCAGGGCGGCAGGAAGCCCATCAAAGCGAGCGGTATGCAAGACGCGTTGTAGAGCGCTGACCACGCCAAGTTCTGGCGAACGATGCGCATGGCCTGTCGGCTGATGACAACAGCCTCGGGCAGACCCAGCAGACGGCCTCCCAGGATGATGAGGTCGGCTTGTGACTGCGCCAAGGCTGCCCCCTGGTCCAGCGCGATGGAAACGTCGGCTTTGGCCAGCACCGGCGCATCATTGATGCCGTCGCCGACCACGGCCACGCGGTGACCCTGGGCCTGCATGCGGGCAATCACGTTGAGCTTGTCTTCGGGTGTGGCCTGGGCTTGAGCCACAGTCATTGCATCGCCCTGCCCCAGGTGCCGCGCAGCGGCATTTACGCGGGCGCTCTGATCACCCGACAACAACGAGGAATGACAGCCCAGTTCACGCAGCCGCTGAACCGTCGGGCGGGCTTCCGCACGGAAGACCTCGTCGAAGACAAAGCCCGCCACGGTGTCAGGGTGCAATCTGCCGTCGGCACCGATGGCGGCCATCCACACACGGGCGTCATCGTGCTGCGTCCACCAGCCTGTCATCTCATCGGGCGGCGGGACCACATCGACCAGCACCCAGTTCAACTGCCCCAGACGCCAGACACGACCCTGCGCATCGGTGGCCTGAACGCCTTTCCCGGCCTGCTCTCGCACATCGATCCAGGACGTGGCGGGCCAACCGCCCGCATCTTGGGCAGCCTTGACCAGCGAACGGGACAATGGGTGCTGCGAATAGGAGGCCAAAGCTGCCGCCACGCCCCAGCAATCGACCTGCGCGACAGGCAAACCATGGGGTGTTGGTACACGACCTTCAGGGGTGACGATTGCCACCACGGACAACTCACCTTCCGTGAGGGTGCCGGTCTTGTCGAAGTAGACCTCATCGATCGCGGAAAGAGCTTCCAGCGCATCGAGGCGCCGCACCAGCAGCCCTTTGCGGGCCATGGCACCCGCTGCGGCGAGCAAGGCGGAGGGCGCAGACAGGGACAAGGCGCAGGGGCAAGTCACCACGAGCACCGACACGGCCACCCAGATGGACTTGGATGGGTCAATCCATTGCCAGACCAGCGCGCCACCGGCAGCCAGCACGATCACACCCCAAAGGAAGGGCGCGGCCATGCGGTCCGCAAATCTCATCCAGCCCGGCTTTTCGGTCATGGCCTGATGCACCAGCGAGACGATCTGCTGATAGCGGGTATCGGGGCCCAAGCGTTCAATGGCCATCCACACGGGCGAACCCATGTTCATGCTGCCAGCCACCACGGTTTGCCCGGCACGTCGGGGCAAGGCCCGCGACTCGCCGGTGAGGAGTGACTCGTCGACCTCGGTCTCACCCAGCAGGATCTGACCATCTGCCGGGAAGGCTTGCCCCACGGCCACCCTCACCCGGTCGCCATGTCGCAAAGAGGACAAGGGCGTGGAGGTGACGGACACCATGCTCAGATCGTCATCCGGGTTGTCGGCGCGGTCGACCGCCTCAGGCAGGCGCACGCACATGGACTCGAGGGTCTGAGTGACCCTTTCACGCGCTCGCGACTCCAGCCAGCGCCCGGCCAGCAGGAAGGTGACAAACATGGTCAACGAGTCGAAATAGGCGTCTTGACCGAACACATCCCGGTTGCCGAACGTGACCCCGGTGCTGACCACGAAGGCGCCCAACATGCCCAGGGAGACCGGGGTGTCCATCGACACCCTGCCCTGCTTCGCCGCGCGCCAAGCGCCAGTGAAAAATGGCCCGCAAGAGAACAGCATGACGGGCAGACTGAGCACCCAACAGGCCCAGTTCATCAAGTTCCATAGATCAGGCGGGATCACGTCCTGGCCAGCCACATATTGAGGCCACGTGATCATCATGACTTGCATCATGCAGAACGCGGCCACAGAGAGGCGCCACAGGAGCACGCGCCGCTCGCGCAGTCGCTCATGCCCGGCGCGTGCGGCCCCATCGGGCCAAGCCCGGTAGCCAACCTGTTGTACTGCGGTGACCAGCTCCGACAGCTTCACCCGCGCCGGATCGACCAGAATGCGCGCACGTTGCGCGGCCGACTGAACCTGAACCTCCGACACGCCCGGTACCTTGCGCAAGGCATCCTCGATGGTGATGGCGCAAGCGGCACAGTACATGCCTGACAACCCCAAGCCAATGCGACGCTGGCTGCTGCCCATCGGGATCTCCACAATGCATTGCTGGAGGAGATCGGGGTCGTCGAGGCCCGCCTGCTGCGCAGGCGTGAGCACGGCGGCGGTGACACCGCCTGTTTCGGTCGCGACGTTGTTCATGAGCTCACTGATACAGTGGTGGTGGCGGACGCCCGGCGTGGCCAAGCCGTGACTGTAAACCTAAACAAAGATCAACAAAGGGTTAGCCCTGATGATGAACTTGCCGATGCCCCGGATGACGGAACGCGCGCCGCTGAAGTCGCTGCGCCGCACCGTTGTGACGATGGCGAGCGTGTGCCTGTGCACCGCACTGTGGAGCCAGACTGTCCTGGCGCAAACGCAGCCCCAACGCCTGCCGACACTGCCTTTGAGCGCCGGCATGCACATCATCAAGGCAGAACTGGCTTTGACTCCCGAGCAGCACCAGATCGGCCTGATGCACCGCACCAGCATGGGCACCAATGAGGGCATGCTGTTCGTGTTTGATCGCCCAGGCCAACAGTGCTTCTGGATGAAGAACACCTTGATCCCCCTGCAGATCGCATTTCTGGCGGACGACGGAACCGTGGTCAACTTGGCCGAAATGAAGCCCAAGAGCCTGGACAGCCATTGCTCGACTCGGCCGGTGCGCTTCGTGCTGGAGATGAACACGAACTGGTTCACCAAGCGGGGCATTCAGGCCGGCAGTCAAATTCGCGGAGAGCCCTTCGGCACGCCGCGCTGACGACCTGCCATCTGCCGTCACTGCGTTTTGGCGCGGATGCGCTCTCGCAATTGCGGCAACATGGTCAGGGCCGCCTCACGCCCCGCCATGATGGACAAGCGGCGCGCACCAAAGTCCGCACTGCCCACGCCTTGCAGCTTGGGACGCATGACAACATCGGCCTCTGCCATCTCCCATTGACTGATGGCATGCCCCATGATGTTGAAGGTCTGCAACAGGATGTCAACGGCTCCCTTGGTGGGTTGCCCCTCCGGAATGGCTGAGATGTCGACCGCGATGATGACGTCTGCCCCCAGTTGGCGCGTGTAACGAACCGGTACTGGTGAGACCGCGCCACCATCGATGTACTCACGCCCCCCGATCTTCACTGGCGAGAACACGGCGGGGACGGCGCTGGATGCACGGACGGCCATGCCGACATCGCCACGACGGAACAGAATGGGTTGGCCAGACTGGAGATCTGTGGCGACGATACCGAGCGGCATGCGCATGGCCTCGATGGGTTTGTTGCCAGTGCTGTCTCGAACAAAGCGAGCCAGAGCCTCCCCCTTCAGCAGCGATCGTCCAGGAAACACCCAATCGGTGATGGTGGACTCATCGAGCGTCATCGCCATTTGACCCAACTGGGTTGGCGTCTTGCCCGAGGCATAGAGTGCGGCCACAACACTGCCAGCTGAGGTGCCCACGATGACATCCGGTTTGATGCCGTTTTCTTCCAACACCTGCAACACACCGATGTGAGCAAAGCCCCGCGCAGCGCCGCCGCCCAGCGCCAAGCCAATCTTGGGCGGTTTGGGGGCGGGCCTGGGCGTCACGGCCACAGGCGCGGAGGTCGCGGGCATAGTAGACGGCGCTGGAGGGGCGCCAGGCAAGATTTGCGCACAACCGGCGAGCCCCAGCAGCACACCAGCCCCAAAGGTCAAGGCAAGGCGCCGCTTATATGCATTCAAGATATAAGCAACATTCAAAAAAGTTCTTCTCATATATATAAACACTGGATAGCATCCAAACCTGCCGATTGTGGCTCCGTCTGCCCCACCCTCACCCCATGAAGATCCGCAACCTTGACCTGAGCGACAACCCCATCAACGCCGAACACCAGGCGTTGGGTCTGCCTCCGGTTGAAGATGACATCACTCACCCCTCCAGACACCCGGTCATGCGCATCGCGGTATGGGCCGTGACCTTCATGCTGATTGGCGTTGTGGCCTTTTTGACGACACGCTTGTTCAACGGCACGCATCAACTGACTGGATGGGAGTTGATCACAGAGACATTGACCGGCGATGCGTTCTGGAAAGCGGTTGCGGTGGGCTTGCTGGCGCAAACCGTGGACGGCGCCTTGGGCATGGCGTATGGGATCACCTCCAGCAGCTTTCTGATGGCCACGGGTTCGACGCCCGCAGTGGCAAGCGCCAGTGTGCACATTGCCGAAGTGTTCACCACTGGGGTGTCGGGCATTTCGCATGTGAAGCTGGGCAACGTGAACCGCAGCCTGTTCTTGCGCCTGCTGATTCCCGGAATGCTGGGCGCCTCGCTGGGCGCGTGGACCGTCTCGTCGGTCGATGCTGCCGTGATCAAGCCGTTTGTCTCTGTTTACCTGTTTTTGATGGGGCTGTACATCATCAGCAAAATCTTCCGCACCATCCAGGTTCGCAAGGAAGCCCCCAAGCATGTCGCCAAACTCGGCCTGCTGGGTGGCTACGTGGATGCCGTAGGCGGCGGTGGCTGGGGCCCAGTGGTCACAACCACGCTGGTGGGAACCGGTCAAGACCCACGCACGACCATCGGGTCGGTGAACCTGGCGGAGTTTTTCCTCACCTTCATCAGCGCTTCGGTGTTTGCCATGCTGATTGACGAGACCCCCTGGCCGACGGTAGCGGGCCTTGTGGTGGGCGGCCTGTTTGCCGCACCCTTTGCCGCCTACCTGACCAAGCGTCTGCACACCAAGACCCTGCTGGCGATCGTGGGCAGCGTGATTGCCCTGATCAGTACCTACAATTTGTACCGGGCGCTTTACTGAGGCCGCAAGCCTTGGTGATTTGGCCCTTTTTTATTTGACAGACCCCATGTACCAGTACACCGAATTCGACAAGCAATTTGTGCGTCAGCGCGCTGCACAGTTCCGCGACCAGCTTGAGCGCAATCTGGCCGGCAAGCTGGGCGATGACGAGTTCCGTCCGCTGCGCCTGCAAAACGGCTGGTACGTCCAGCGCCATGCGCCGATGCTGCGCGTGGCCGTGCCCTACGGTGAACTGTCGTCTGCGCAGATCCGCCAGCTCGCGCGCATCGCCCGCGAGCACGACCGCGGCTACGCCCACTTCACCACGCGCCAGAACGTGCAGTTCAACTGGATTCCGTTGACACAAAGCGCCGACGTGATGGACCTGCTGGCCGACGTCAACATGCACGGCATCCAGACTTCGGGCAACTGCATCCGCAACATCACGGCCGACGCCATGGTGGGCGTGGCTGAGGATGATCTGATCGATGCGCGCCCGTATTGCGAGGTGCTGCGTCAGTGGTCCACCCTGCATCCCGAGTTCGCTTTCTTGCCCCGCAAGTTCAAGATCGCTGTCAACGGTGCCAAGGAAGACCGCGCAGCCACGTTCTGGCACGACATCGGCTTGCATCTGGTGAAGAACGACGCTGGCGAAGTGGGTTTCCGCGTGCTGGTGGGCGGTGGCATGGGCCGCACACCCATCACGGCCAGCGAGATCAACGCCTTCGTGCCTTGGCAGCAGATTCTGGTCTACATAGAAGCGATTGTGCGTGTGTACAACCGCTACGGTCGCCGCGACAACATGTACAAGGCCCGCATCAAGATCTTGGTGAAGGCCGAAGGCCAGAAGTTCTTTGACCAGGTCAATGAAGAGTTCCAGAACATCCTCACCCGCGACGTGGACGGTGCGGCTCACCTGATCCCGCAGGCCGAGTTTGACCGTGTGAACGCCAGCTTCGCCTTTCCGGCTGCAGTGCAGGCCCATGTGCCGGCTGGCAACGGCCTGCCGGCCGACGCCTCGGACGCCGAGCGCAAGCAGTTTGCCAAGTGGCTGGAGCGCAATGTGCGCGGCCACAAGGTGCAAGGCTACAAGAACGTGACGCTGTCGGTGAAGCGCCCCGGCCAGGCGCCTGGCGACGTGACCGACACACAGATGGACGCGATCGCCGACATGGCTGACCGCTTCAGCTGCGGTGAGTTGCGCGTGACGCATGACCAGAATGCCCTGCTGCCCTTCGTGCGCGAAGAAGACCTGTACGCCCTGTGGCAAGCCGCCAAGGCCGCCACACTGGCTTCGCCCAACATCGGTCTGCTGAGCGACATGATCGCCTGCCCCGGAGGCGACTTCTGTGCCCTGGCCAACGCCCGCTCCATCCCCATCGCCAACGACTTGATCGCGCGCTACCAGGACCTGGACGAGCTGTACGACATTGGTGACATCGACCTGCACATCTCAGGTTGCATCAACTCCTGCGGCCACCACCACAGCGGCCACATCGGCATTCTGGGCGTGGACAAGGATGGTTCGGAGTGGTACCAGGTGACGCTGGGTGGCTCGGACGGTTCCGACCATGCCCCCACCAGCGTGGCTGGCAAGGTGATTGGCCCTTCGTTCTCGGCCGATGAGGTCACGGACGTGATTGAAGCGGTGATCGAAACCTACCGTGCGCAGCGTTCGGCCAACGAGAAGTTCATCGACACGGTCAAGCGTGTGGGCATTGAGCCATTCAAGACCGCTGCCAATGCCGTGCGTCGCACCACCGCCAAAGCAGCCTGATTCAGCCTCGCAGAAGGACACAGTATGAAATTCGTCGACATTCACCATGACCAGTGGCACACCGTGGGCGGTGAAGATGGCCCGGTGTCGCACCCGCCGATCAAGAGCTACAGCCTGCTGACGCTGGCCCAGTGGCACGCCGTGCGCGAGCAATGGCCTGCACCAGGCACCCATGATCACAAGCCTGTGGGCGTGATCGTGTCCAACGACACCGATATCGAAACGCTGGAAGCCGACGTGCCCAAGCTGTCGCTCGTGGTGTTGAACTTCCCGAAATGGGTGGACGGCCGCGCTTACACGCAAGCCCATATCCTGCGTTCGCGTTACCGTTTTCAGGGTGAGATCCGCGCCACTGGCGAGGTGCTGGTAGACATGATGCCACTGCTCAAGCGTACCGGCTTTGATGCCGTGGTGCTGCGCGCGGACCAGGATCGTGTGGCGGCCGAGCGCGCGTTGGGGTTCTTCACAGCGCGTGGCCACTACCAAGGTGACGTGCAGGTGACCAAGCCCGTGTTCGCCCGTTCGGTGTAAGCAGGGAGCGCAACATGAGCGAAACCTCTTCCTTGATCGGTGGCCCGGCGCCGGCGGGTTCGGCCATCACGCTGTACAACCATCCCAGCGCCGACTACGCGGCCAAGGTGCACGCCACCATCGAGTTGCTGAAGGCTGCTGCCATTGAGCACCCTGGCAAGGTCGTGCAGGCGACCAGCCTGGGCGTGGAAGACATGATCGTGACCGATCTGATCGCCCGCCACCAGTTGCCGATTGCGATTGGCACCTTGGAAACTGGCATGCTCCATGCCGAAACGGCCGCGCTGATCGGCACCATCGAGACGCACTATGCCGACGCCGGCATCCACGTCGAGGTGTACAAGCCTGTGAACGAGGCCGTGATCGAGTTCGTGGGCAAGCACGGTGAGAAGGCGATGTATGAAAGCATCGACCTGCGCAAGGCCTGCTGTGGCATCCGCAAGCTGGAGCCGCTGGGTCGCATGCTGTCCGAGCGAAGTGCCTGGATCACCGGCCTGCGCCGTGAGCAGTCGAACAACCGTGGCGACATGGCCGCGCGCGAACAAGACGACAAGGGCCGCACCAAGTTCAACCCGCTCATCGAGTGGACTTGGGGTGACGTGTGGCACTACGTGTCGGTGAACCACGTGCCTTACAACCCGCTGCACGACCAGTTCATGCCCAGCATCGGTTGTGCGCCCTGCACGCGCGCCATCGCTGTGGGCGAGGACTTCCGTGCCGGCCGCTGGTGGTGGGAGGACGAAAAGGCCAAAGAATGCGGCCTGCACGTCCACCAGAAGTGACCCGCACGACATGATTCAAGAGTGAGAAAACAATGAACGCCCCTGTGAATGTGAACCAACTGTTGGCGGATGTGGACCACCGCCACCTGGACGCGCTGGAAGAAGAGGCCATCTTCATCCTGCGTGAAGTGGCTGCCAGCTTCGAGCGTCCGGGCCTGCTGTTCTCCAGCGGCAAGGACTCGTGCGTGGTGCTGCACCTGGCCGAGAAGGCCTTCAAGATGAAGAACCCGGAAACGGGCAAGCTCGAAGGCAAACTGCCCTTCCCGCTGCTGCACGTGGACACCGGCCACAACTTCCCGGAAGTGATCGAGTTCCGCGAGCAGCGCGTGGCTGAAATCGGTGAGCGCCTGATCGTGGCGCACATGGAAGACTCCATCAAGCGTGGCACCGTGCGCCTGGCGCACCCGCTGGAATCGCGCAACGGCCACCAGACCGTGACGCTGCTGGAGGCCATCGAAGACAACCGCTTCGACTGCCTGATTGGCGGCGCCCGCCGTGACGAAGAGAAGGCCCGCGCGAAAGAGCGCATTTTCTCGCACCGCGACAGCTTCGGCCAATGGCAGCCCAAGGAACAGCGCCCTGAGCTGTGGAACCTGTTCAACACCCGCATCAAGCCGGGCGAGCACTTCCGCGCCTTCCCCATCTCGAACTGGACCGAGCTGGACGTGTGGCTCTACATCGCCCGCGAGAACATCCCGCTGCCGGGCATCTACTTCAAGCACCCCCGCCAAGTGATGCGCCGCAAGGGCCTGCTGGTGCCGCTGACCGATGTGACGCCAGCGCTGGAAGGCGAAACCATCGAAACGGTGGACGTGCGCTTCCGCACCGTGGGTGACATGACCTGCACCTGCCCGGTGGAGAGCGATGCTGCCAGCCCGGAAGACATCGTTGCTGAAACCCTGCACGTGACCGTGAGCGAGCGTGGCGCCACCCGCATGGACGACCGCACGTCCGAGGCCTCGATGGAGCGCCGCAAGAAGGAAGGTTATTTCTGATGAGCACCGTGATTCACAACGAAGCCAGCGCCGAACTGGCGCACAAGGCCCTGCGCTTCCTGACCGCTGGCAGCGTGGACGATGGCAAGAGCACCCTGATCGGCCGCCTGCTGTTTGACAGCCGCGCCATCCTGGCCGACCAGCTCGACGCGCTGGAAAAGCGCGCTGCCGGCGCCCCGATCGACCTGTCGCTGCTGACCGACGGCCTGGAAGCCGAGCGCGAGCAAGGCATCACCATCGACGTGGCCTATCGCTACTTTGCGACCAAGACCCGCAAGTTCATCATTGCTGACGCCCCTGGCCACGAGCAGTACACCCGCAACATGGTGACGGCTGCCGCCGGCTCGGACGCCGCCGTGGTGCTGGTGGACATCACCAAGATCGACTGGAAGGCGTCGCCCGTGCCGCTGCTGGCGCAAACCCGTCGCCACAGCCTGCTGGCCAACCTGCTGCGCGTGCCGAACATCGTGTTCGCCATCAACAAGCTGGACGCCATTGAGCAAGACACCGAAACCGCGTTCAACAACGTGAAGGCCTCGCTGGAAGCCTTTGCCGAGCAAGCGGGCATCGTCAACAAGGGTGTGATCCCAGTGTCGGCCCTGCGTGGCGACAACGTGACCACCCCGAGCGCCAACTGGCCCTGGTACCAGGGCCCCACCCTGCTGCAGGTGCTGGAACAGCTGCCGCCGAGCGACGAACGCCACGACGGCGCTCTGCTCCACCCCGTGCAGTATGTGACCCGCGACAGCGTGGGCGAAGGCGAAGCCACGGCTTCAGGCACAGGTCACCAGTACCGCGCATTCTGGGGTCGCATCGCCCACGGTGCCGTGCAGGCCGGTGACGAAGTGCAGATCTTCCCCTCGGGCGAGACCGCCATCGTGGCCGAAGTGCGCCACTCGGCCCTGGTCGTGGACCGCTGCGAAGCGGGTCAGTCGGCCGGCATCGTGCTGGACCGCCAGGTCGACATCTCGCGCGGCGACTGGATCCACACCCCCGGCAGCATCAAGCCCACCGCCGAGTTCAGCGCTACGCTGGCCTGGCTGGACACCGAACCTGCCGTGGTCGGCCGCAAGTACTGGGTGCGCCATGGCAACCGCTGGGTGCAAGCTCGCATCACCGCGATCGACAACCGCCTGGACATCCATACCCTGGCCGACCAGGATGCGCATGAGTTGGCGGTCAACGAGATCGGCACCGTGCAAATCCAGACGCAGCAACCGCTGCCGGTGGAAGCCTACGTGGACAACCGCGTGGGCGGTGCCCTGATCGTGGTGGACCCAACCACCAACCGCACCAGCGGCGCGCTGCTGGTCAAGGCTGCCTGATCGCGCGGCCCGGGTCTTGCTGGAGAAGGCGTCATGACTGATACTCGCTCGACCCCTGCTTCGTCCTCCTGCGCCCGTGTCGTCTTCATCGGCGCCGGGCCTGGAGAAGCCGACCTGATCACCGTGCGTGGCGCCCGCTTGTTGGCTCAGGCCAAGGTGGTGCTGTTCGACGCCCTGGCCGACCCAACACTGCGTGATCTGGCACCCGACGCCGAATGGGTGGACGTCGGCAAGCGCGGTTTTTCCGGCAAGCCAGGCAGCGACTTCAACGGCCAGACCCGCATCAACCACCTGCTGGTGGAACATGCGCGCGCCGTGGGTGCCCAATTTGGTGCCGATGCCATCGTGGCGCGGCTCAAAGGGGGCGACCCCAGCCTGTTTGGTCGCCTGGAAGAGGAGTTGAGCGCCTTGCGTGACGCGCAGATCAGCACCGAAGTGGTGCCGGGCGTGACCTCCGCGCTGGCAGCGGCCGCGGCCACCCGGCGCCCTTTGACCCGACGTGGCACCGGCCGCAGCGTCAGCTTCACCACCGCGATGACCCGCACGGGTGACCTGAAGTGCGGCATGGGCCCAGGGCAACGCGCCGACACCGAGGTGTTTTACATGGCGGGGCGTCAACTGGGCCCTCTGGGCAAAGGTTTGCTGGATGCCGGCTGGCCTGCCGACACCTTGGTGAGCGTCGTGTCGCGGGCGGGATGGCCCGATATGCGCCACACCCTGCACCGTGTGGGCACCCTGGACGAGGCCAGCGCCATCCACGCCGGACGCCCCACTTTGGTGATCGTTGGCGCTGGCGCCACTGAAATTCCTGAACAACCCTTGACCCATATCGCCCTTTGCGGCGAAGGCTGATCAAGGTGGGGCGTGTTTGCCCCGGTAAAATCCGATATTCACCTTTAACCGATACAAGAGACCTGACATGACCCACGTCGTCACCGAAGCCTGCATCAAATGCAAATACACGGACTGTGTGGACGTGTGCCCGGTGGACTGCTTCCGCGAAGGCCCCAACTTCCTGGTCATCGATCCCGACGAGTGCATTGACTGCGCCGTGTGCATCCCCGAGTGCCCTGCCAACGCCATCCTCCCCGAGGAAGATGTGCCGGGCAACCAGCAGCAGTTCATCCAGATCAACGCCGACCTGGCCAAGACCTGGCCCAGCATCACCAAACGCAAAGACCCCCTGCCCGACGCCGACGAGTGGAAGGACAAGACGGGCAAGCTGGGCGATCTGATCCGCTGAGCGGAGCGGTGAACATGCCGTCGAGGGTGGACACCGATGCCGTGGTCATCGGGGCCGGACCGGTGGGCCTGTTTCAGGTCTTCCAGTTGGGCCTGCTGGGCTTGAAGTCCCACCTCATCGACGTGCTGCCTGAAGTCGGTGGCCAGTGCGTGGCGCTGTACCCCGACAAACCCATTTACGACGTTCCCGGCGTGCCGCTGTGCACTGGCCGGGAATTGGCGCGGCTGCTCCTGACACAGGCGCGGCCTTTCTTGCCTCTGGATGTGGCGTCCGGCCAGTGCGAACAGGTTCACCTGGGGCATCTGGTCAGTGAGTTGCAGGTGGAAGGCGATGGGTGCTTTGTGGTGCGCACCGACCAAGGGCTGCAGTTGCGAGCTCGCTCGGTGTTCGTGGCCGCGGGCGCTGGGGCGTTCGTCCCCCGCACGCTCAACCTGCCCGCGCTGGAAGGGGCGAAGAACGTCCACTACCACTTGGACGACACCACGATTGGGGCTTTGGCCGGCCGGCATGTGGTGATTTCCGGGGGCGGAGATGAGGCGCTCGGTGCGGCCCTATCCCTGTCTGCCTTGCCTGACAGCGTGCAGCCCTCTGAATTGACACTGCTCCATCGACGAGACCAATTTCAAGCAGAGCCGGAGTTGGATGCTCAGGTCCGCCACTTGTTGACATCGGGCCGGCTGAAGCTGGTGGTGGGCATGCCCACCGATGCGCTCGTGCAAGATGGCCGGGCCCGGTCTGTGACCGTGCTCGGCGCAGACAGTGTCCCCCGAGAGTTGACGTTCGATCACCTGCTGGTGCGCCAGGGTATGAGCCCGAAGCTCGGGCCTGTGAGTCAGTGGGGGATGAGTCTGGATCGCAAGCAGGTGAGCGTATCCGCCGCGACCTTTGAAAGCAGCACGGCGGGCATTTACGCCGTGGGGGACATCAACACCTACCCCGGCAAAAAGCGCCTGCTACTGTGTGGCTTCCACGAAGCCACCTTGGCCGCCCATGCGGCTGCCGCGGCCTTGAACCCAGAGGCGCCGCAACACCTGCTGTACACCACGACGAGCCCCCTGTTGCACCAACGCCTGGGCGTTCTGCAGGGACATTGAGCCCGCACTTCCGGACAGTGCCCGACTGGGCATAGAATGCGACCTTCGCTAGGGGTGCGTTGCCGATGTGGACATCGGTACACGCTGAGAGAGTCCCTTTGAACCTGAACGAGGTCATCCTCGCGTAGGGAAGCACAAGCCGAAGCCAGACACGCCTGCACAGGTGTGTCTGCGCTCGCTGCAGCCCCACCGAGACGCCTCATCTGTCTTTGCCGCGGAGCTGTACAGAATGCGTCGTTTTTCTTCCCCCTTCACTCATCGCCGTCTGGCCCTGACACCATTGGCCGCGGCGGCCTGCTGGCTGTGCGTCAGCCTGAGTGCCCAGGCGCAAAGCGCCAACGATGAGGCATCCACCCTGCCCTCCGTGGGCGTGAGCGCTTCGGCCAAACGCCAGGCCAAGGCCAGCATTGCCGGACTGGGCGACGGCCCAGCGTGGCAGCAACCCGTGCAAGCCCAAACCTTCAGTGAAGAAATGCTGAAGGATGCGCAGGTGACGCGGCTGGCCGACTTGACCAAGCTGGATGCGAGTGTGAGCGATGGCTACAACACTGTGGGCTACATCGACACGCTGACCGTGCGTGGATTCACACTGGACAACGCTTACAACTACCGACGCGAAGGCCTGCCCATCAGCGCTGAAACGCGAATCGGTCTGGACAACAAGTCGGGGCTGGAGGTGTTCAAGGGCACCAGCGGCATCCAGGCTGGCGTCAGTTCACCAGGGGGCATGGTCAATCTGCTGGTCAAGCGCCCCGAAGGACGCACCCGGACCGCAACATTCTCACTGGACAGTTCTGGCAGCGTCCTCGGCGCCGTGGACATAGGTGACCGCTTCGGCGAGCAACGCCAATGGGGCGTGCGCGTGAATGCGGCCATTGAGCGCCTGAACAGTCCGGTGGACGCCAGCGAAGGTCATCGGCGTCTCGCTGCAATCGCCGTCGACCATGTGCTCAAGCCTGGGCAGATCCTGGAAGCAGAGTTGGAGCACAGCTACACCAGTCAGCCCAGCATCCCGGGTTTCAGCATGTTGGGTTCCGTGTTGCCCTCGGCCAGTGCCATCGATCCAGGCATCAACCTCAACAACCAGCCCTGGACGCAAGCAAGCCAGTTCCGCGGCACGACGGGGTCTGTTCGGCTGAAAAGTGACTGGGGACAAGGCTGGCGCAGCACCATCAGCTATGGCGCTCAGTATCTGAAATCGAACGACCGGGCGGCCTTTCCCTCAGGTTGCGATGCGGAGGGCGTGTACGACCGTTACTGCGCCGACGGCACCTTCGACGTGTATGACTTCCGCTCAGATGATGAAAGCCGGACCACCCGCGCCTTGCTGGCGCAGTTGGAAGGCAAGGTCGAAACCGGGCCAGTGAAGCACGATGTCGGCGTGTCCTTCCTGCGCAGTGTTCACTTCAGTGACCTGCACATGGCATCGTTCAACTATCCGCCAGTCGGGACGGGCAACATCACCGGCAACTTCCCTGATCTGCCTGCTGACCCTTCGCTACAGTATCCCAACACCGACCGGCATGAGCGCAGTTCCGAAGTGACGTTGCGTGACGCAATGCAGTGGGGTGACTGGCGTGCCTGGGTGGGGCTGCGGCACAGTCAGATCCGCCGACAAGCCATTCGTGCCGACTACAGCTTTGTGACGCCTGTGCTCCACAAGACCGCCAACACCCCATGGGCTGCACTGGGCTACACCATCGCTCCGCAAACACAGGCCTACGTGAGTTGGGGCGAGGGCATTGAGTTGATGTACGCCCCGCGCAAGACTGCAAACGCCGGCGCCCCCCTGCCCTTGTTCAAGAGCCGCCAGACGGAGATTGGCGTGAAGGGGCAAACGCAGGGTGAGCATGGCGTGCACAACTGGAGCCTGGCGGCATTCCGCATCAGCAAGCCCGAAGGCGCGACAACCCCCACAGATGTTTACGTGATGGACGGACGCTCCCAGCACCTGGGCTTGGAAGCGTCCTGGCAGGGGCGTCAAGGCCCCTGGGCTTGGGCAAGCAGCGTCATGCTGTTGGATGCCAAGCGCAAGGACAGCATGTACGCGGCCAATCTGGCGCCAACCAATGTACCGGACCGCTTGATCAAACTGTCCGGCGCCTACACGTTCAAGGGGCCTTTGGCTTTGACCGCACAAGCTGACATCGTGCACGAAGGTCGTCGTTGGGTGGATGTGGCCAACACCACACGCACGCCTGCGTGGACTCGCACGGATCTGAGCCTTCGCGCAACGCAAGGTTGGCAAGGTCAGACCATCACTTGGCGTCTGGCAGTTCAGAATCTGTTTGACAAGCGTGCGTGGCGTGAAGCCCCCAACAGTTTCGATCACATTTATCTGCTCCCCTTGCAAGCGCGCACCGTCAGCGCATCGGCTCAGATCGATTTCTGATTGGCAGACCGTTGATGGGAAACGACAACAGATTGAAGTGGCGAGACAAAACATGCTATAGTTTCGTTCTCGGTTGATTGACGCAACGCAGACATCAACCTGATCCCCGATAGCTCAGTCGGTAGAGCGCCGGACTGTTAATCCGTAGGTCCCTGGTTCGAGCCCAGGTCGGGGAGCCAAAAATTCAAGACGGCTTTGCGCGCCGATATGCAAAGCCTGACATCGTTTGATCCCCGATAGCTCAGTCGGTAGAGCGCCGGACTGTTAATCCGTAGGTCCCTGGTTCGAGCCCAGGTCGGGGAGCCAAAAACAAGGCCCGCAAGCACATGTTTGCGGGCCTTTTTCTTTGCGCGCTCTCTGGCGAGCCGCAGAGCGCATGGCCCTCAAGATCGCACATTTCGGCACAAGACGGAGCGACACACAGGCCTCGGGCAAGCTGACGCGAGCACTTATCCCCGCTTCCTGTGGATAAGCTTGTTGGCAAGCCTTGGGCAAGGCGACCCCGCCCTGGGTAGACCCTGTGTTTGCTGCGAAATGAGGCAGCTGGCCTCCTTCCGAAAGAGCTCGCGCCATCCTGACGTGGCTGCTTGCCGCTTCAACGGCTGGGAGGGCTCACGATGACCGCCGAGGGGCGCGTGATCTTGTGGTCAAAGGGGTGGAATGTGCTGCCCACGGCGTGCAGGATGCGCTTCACGTACCTGCGCGTTTCCTGGTACGGGGGGATGCCTTTGTAGCGTTCGACCTTGCCCTCCCCAGCGTTGTAGGCTGCAGCGACCAAGGCCACGTCGCCTTGAAAGTAGGCCAGCAGCCAGCGCAGATAGGTGAGACCGCCACGGATGTTCTGGGCAGGGTCAAAGGGGTTGCGGACGTTGAAACGCTCGCTGGTTTCGGGAATGAGTTGCATGAGCCCCTGGGCATTCTTGGGAGACAGGGCCTGCGTGTTGAAGTTCGACTCGGCCGCCATGATGGCCAGGGCCAGTTGCGTGTCCACCTGATAGCGTGGCGCCAGTTTCTGGACCAGCTTGAGGATGTGCCGGGGGGCGATGGCCTCGTAGTTGATGCCGGGAACGCCTGCCTGAGCGCCATCGTCATTGACGGGTGCGGAGCGCAGGCATTCAGGCACCTCCTTGGTCGGGCCACCCACCACCGTCAACATGCGTTGTGCCTGCGGCAGGCCCTGCTCAGCGGCGGCCTGGAAGAAGTAGGCCGCGGCCACGTCGTCGCGCGGGCCGCCGCGACCGTTGGCATGCATCCAGCCCAGGTTGTACTGGGCTTGGGCATCGCCCAGGCGGGCGCTCTCGCAGTACAGCTGGCGTGCCTGCTCGGGGTTGCGCGCCACGCTCTCACCGTGCTCGTAGGCGATGGCCAGCTCACGCAAGGCCTCAGCGGACTTCGGCGGGGCTTCGAGCGCCCAGGCGGGCGCCAGGGTCATGGCGCCATACATCGCCAGCCCCCAGAGAGCGTGCTTGGAGGAAATCGGGTGCATGTGTGCAGTATGCACACCTGGCCGCGTCTTGTGTAGGGTTAACCCACGCTTGGCCACGGCCCCATGGGCCCATGGATGCGTGCTCAGGGCAGCAGGCTGGCGCGGATCAGTGTGATGGCCTGACGGGGCACGTAGACCTTGCCGGTCGGCTCGGCCAGCACCACCACGCCTTCGAGTTCGTGGGTGCGATCAGGCACCACCAGCTCGTTCTTGTGGATGGGGAGGCGCACCTCGCCGCCGAGGTTGTTGCGCACCCGCAGAACCGGATTGGCGGCCTGGCTGCGATCCAGCTCGGCCTGCAAGCCCAGGGCGGTCAAGGCTGGCATGGCCTCGACGAACAGGCGGTCGCGCAGCGTCATCAGATCGAAGCCCATGGCGTTGGCCATGTGGTGAGCCAGATCGGTGTTCTCCCACAGCCCACTGATGCGCCCAGGACCGTAGCTGTACAGAAAGGGGTCGCCTCCGGTGTGGCCGTTGGTGGTCCAACCAAGCCCTGCACGCGACGAGATCATCGGGCCCAACACGTACTGCAGCCAAGATTGCGGCGGCGCGTTCTGGATGCTCTGCACTTCTTGCGCGCTCAGGTCCTCAATGCCCCAGTGGCGTGCCAGCACGTTGCGGATGTGCGCCTCGGACTTGTCCTGGGCCATGAGCCGCGCGAGGCCCTCCCCCGTGAGTTGGGCGCGCCGCAGCGGTGTGACCAGGCTGTCGTCGTCGGTGGTGGCGTACTTCGTGGCCTCTCGACGGCCGATGGTCAGGCCGCCGTTGCCGTGGTCAGACGTGCTGATGACGAGGGTCTGGCCATCGGCGCGCGCGAAGTCCAGCGCCACTTTCACGGCCTCATCGTAGGCGCCCAGATCGCTGACCACCCCTGAGGGGTCATTGGCGTGCGCGGCCCAGTCGACCTTGGAGCCTTCCACAAACAGGAAAAAGCCATGACGCCGCCCCTTGTCGCTGCGCGAGAGCACCTCGATGGCCTTGCGGGTCATCTCGGCCAACGAGGGCTGATCGGGCGCGAACTCGGCGCGATCGAGGTCGTAGACCATGTCATCGGCAGCGAACATACCGAACAGCTTGGCGCCGGTGGCTGCCGCCATCTGTGCACGGTTGCGGACGTAGTCGTAGCCCTTTGCTTGCAGCACGCGCACGAGGTCTTCGTTGTCCTGGCGCACGCCGCGGCCATCGGCCATGGGCAGCAGGTACTGCTCGCCGCCCGCCAGAACGACGTCAATGTGCTGATAAACCTGCTGCTCGCCGATGTCGGCATAGCGACCGCGGTCGTGGCTGTGCGCGCTGAAGGCGGCCGGTGAGGCGTGCTGGATGTTGGCGGTAGCGACGAGGCCGGTGGCACGCCCGGTGAGACGCGCCCCTTCGAGCACGGTGGGCACAGGCGCATAGGCCTCGGCCGGGTTGGCGTTCACGCCGGCGATGGTCACCCGCCAAGGGGAGACGGCAATGCCTTTGTCGGTGCCTTTGTGGCCGGTGGCAAAGGCCGTGCCGCCCGGAGCGGAATCGGTGATGATGGAATCGGCCCCGTAGGTCTGCACAGCACCGGTCAGGATGTCGTCAGAGGCCAGGCGCTTGCCCTTGACCCAGCGCGTGAGGGCCCAGGCTTCGTTGGGCGTGCCGTCGCTCATCATGAAGATGACGTTGCGAACAGGCGCAGGGGTGCCCGCCGCGGACAGTGGTGCGGGGGTGTGGCCACAGGCCGCCAGGGTAGCGACCAGCGCCAGAGTCAGCAAAAGGCGTGAGCAGCGCGTGCGCATGGGGGCTCTCCGGGTCAGCGCTGCGGCGAGGCCACGCGGGACCAAGTGCCGTCCGCTTGCCAGACCTCGATGGTGCAGTCGGAGGCCGGCACGGGGTCGATGCTGCCGTACCACTCGGAGATGGCAGATCCGCAGGCCTGGGCTTGTTGCGCCAGGGCCTGCCAGCGGCCCTTGCTGATGCGGGCCTGCTTGCGCAAGGTTTCGCCGCTCAAGAGGCTGCGGGGCGGCACGCCCAGGCGGTACACGCCGTTACCGAACTGGTGCATGACGGGCAGTGTCGGGGGCTGGCGCACGCCGTTGACCTCCAGGCGCTTGGCCGCCGAAGGGTCGTAACGCTGGTTCAAAGAGAACCAAGCGAGCGGACATTCGACGGCCGGTGTGTCGGGCTGGTCGTGCGGCAGGATGTAGCCGTTTTCAAGGATGCGCAGCAAATGGATGCCGAGCGTGTAGTGCCAGGCGAGCAGCGGGGCGGAATCTTGTTTCATCGATGCAGGGTTCAGCGCCACGGCATCACGGGCACGGTGGAGATGCTGTTGGCCGGGGCGCCGTCGATCAGCTTGCGGCTGATGCCGAGGTAGACCAGCGTGCGGTGCTTGGCATCCCACATGCGCACGACGCGGGTCTCTTTGAACAGGATGGAGGTGTCTTCGCTGAAGACGGTTTCGTCGTCAGGCAGCTTGGCCGGCAGCGTGATGGGGCCGGTTTGGCGGCAAGCCAGCGAGAACTGGCTGGGGTCCTCGGCCAGACCCAGCGTGCCTTTGACGCCGCCCGTGCGGGCCTGGCTGACGTGGCAGGTGACGCCGGGCACCTTAGGGTCTTCGAAGGCTTCGACACAGACCTTGTGATTGGCGCCCCAGAACTTCCAGGCCGTGGTCACACAGCCCACGGTTTCCGCTTGAGCAGAGCTCAGGCAGGCCAGAAACGACAAGGCGACAACGGCGGCACGGGTTCTCATGAGAGCATGATAGTCGCCTCTGTCCCCACTCTGTCACTGTATGGGTTCATGCGTTTGCTTTACGGTTCGTTCACATGACTCGGTCAGAATCCGCAGAACCGTTCCAGAACTTGAATCACAATGCCGTTTCCTGCTTTTGGCGCCCTCACGCGCCCTCGCCGCCCCTTGACCGCCACGCCGCGCCCTGCGCTGTGGCTTGCCCTGTTGACGACGCTGACCTTGACGGCCTGCGGCGACAAGGCCAATGAGGCGAAGCCTGGGCAGAAGGAGCCAGCCACCGTGGGCGTGCTGGTGCTGAAGGCCGAGTCACAGTCGCTGAGCACGGAGTTGCCTGGGCGGACGGTGGCGGTGCAGGCTGCGGATGTGCGACCGCAGGTGAGCGGCATCATCCGCCAGCGCCTGTTCAACGAGGGCGATACGGTGAAGGCCGGGCAGGTGCTGTATCAGATTGATGCGAAGACCTACGAAGTGGCGGTCGCGAGCGCCAACGCGGCGGTGGCCAAGGCCCAGGCGGCAGCTCGACTGGCGGAGTTGAACCACCAGCGCCATGCCGACCTGGTGAAGCAGCAAGCGGTGAGCCAGCAGGTGTTCGAAGAGAGTCAGGCGGCCATGCGCCAAACCGCTGCCGAGTTGGCGGCTGCACAGGCGGCCCTGGCGCAGGCCCAGATCAACCTGGACTACACCCGCATCGTGGCACCGATTGGGGGACGGGTCGGCTTGTCCCAGATCACGTTGGGCGCGCTGGTGACGGCCAACCAAGCCGGGGCGCTGACCCAGATCACGCAACTGGACCCCATGCACGTGGACATCACGCAATCGAGTACCGAGGTGCTGCGTTTGCAGCGTGATCTGGCCGCAGGCCACTTCGAGCGTCATCCCTCGGGGGCGGCGCAGGTTCGCATCGTGCTGGAGGACGGCAGCGTGTACCCGCACGCGGCCACGCTGAAGTTCGAAGGGGTGAACGTGAACACCTCCACCGGGGCGATCACGCTGCGGGCGCAGGTGCCCAACCCGGACAAGGTGCTGCTGCCTGGTATGTATGTGCGGGCGCGCCTGGCGACCGGCCTGGTGCCCGACGCCCTGCTGGTGCCCCAGCAGGCGCTCAAGCGCGAGTTGAGCGGCAAGGCGAGCGTGTTGGTGGTGAACGCCGACCAGAAGGTGGAGCGCCGCCCGGTGGAGCTGGCCGAGGCCGTGGGACAGCGCTGGCGGGTGACGGGTGGCCTGAAGGCGGGTGACACCCTGGTGGTGGACGGTTTTCAGCGCATCAAACCGGGGGACACCGTGAAGACGGTAGATGCCTCGAAAGCAGTGAGTGTCGGGTCGGGAGCCGCGTCAACACCGGCGTCTGCTGCGCGCTGAGGGGCGGAGCATGGCGCACTTTTTCATCAACCGGCCCATTTTTGCGTGGGTGATCGCCATCGTGATCATGCTGGGTGGAGGCATGGCCCTGAACACCCTGCCGATCGAGCAGTACCCGGACATTGCCCCGCCGCAGGTAAGCATCAGTGCAACCTACACCGGCGCCTCAGCTGAGACGGTGGACAGTTCGGTGTCTCAGGTGATCGAGCAGCAACTCAAGGGCATCGACAACCTCCTGTACATGTCGTCGTCGAGCGATGCCTCGGGGGCGTCGCGCACCACCCTCACCTTCATGCCCGGCACGAATGTGGACCTGGCTCAGATGCAGGTGCAAAACAAGCTGCAGCAGGCCATGTCGCGCCTGCCACCCGCTGTGCAGAGCCGCGGCGTGACGGTGACCAAGGGCGGCAGCGACTACATGATCGTGTACCACTTCGCCTCTTCCGACCCGGATGTGAGCGCGGTGGATGTGGGCGACTATGTCACCAACAACCTGCTGGACGTGATCGGGCGCGTGGACGGCGTGGGCGAGGTGCAGGTGTTCGGCACGAACTACGCCATGCGCATCTGGATGGACCCGGCCAAGCTGGAGAAGTTTGCGCTGATGCCCTCGGACATCGCCAACGCGATCCAGGCACAGAACACCCAGGTGTCTGCGGGCAAGCTCGGTGAGTTGCCTGCCGTGCCGGGCCAGCAGCTCAACGCCACGATCACGGCGCGCAGCAAGTTGCAAACGGTCGAGCAGTTCGAGAATGTGCTGCTGAAGTCGGCCCCCGATGGCTCGGTGGTGCTGCTCAAGGATGTCGCCCGGGTGGAACTGGGCAGCGACAACCCCAGCGCGGCCTCGACCCGCAACGGCATGGCGGGCGCGGGCATGGGCATTGTGCTGGCCGATGGCGCCAATGCCATGGCCGTGGCCGATGCCGTGCACGCCAAGATCCGGGAGCTGGCAGCCTTTTTACCGCCCGACCTGACGGCGTTCGTGACCCGCGACTCCTCACCGTTTGTGCGGGCGTCCATTCACGAGGTGATCAAGACCTTGCTGGAGGCCATGCTGCTGGTCTTCCTGGTGATGTACCTGTTCCTGCAGAACTTCCGTGCAACGCTGATCCCGGCCATTGCCGTGCCGGTAGTGCTGCTGGGGACGTTTGCGGTGCTGTCGGTGGCAGGCTACTCCATCAACATGCTCACGATGTTTGCCATGGTGCTGGCCATTGGCCTGTTGGTGGACGACGCCATCGTGGTGGTGGAGAACGTGGAGCGGGTGATGAGCGAGGACGGCTCCTCGCCCAAGGAAGCCACACGTAAGTCAATGCGCGAGATCACGCCGGCCCTGATCGGCATTGGGGTGACGCTGTCGGCGGTGTTCATCCCGATGGCGTTTTTTGGCGGCTCGACGGGTGTGATCTACCGGCAGTTCTCGGTGACGATCGTGGCGGCGATGGCCCTGTCGGTGTTCGTGGCCCTGACCCTGACGCCAGCGCTGTGCGCCACCTTGCTCAAGCCCCTGCCGCAGGGACAGCACAGCGCGCACAGTGGCATGCCGCGCAAGGGCCTGCTGGGCCTCAACGACCGCTTCTTCCTGTGGTTCAACCACCACTTTGACCGCACCTCGCTGAGCTACCAGCGCGGCGTGGGTGGGCTGCTCAAGCGCGCCAAGCGGGTGGGCCTGGTGTACCTGATGCTGTGCGGGGTGACTGCGGTGCTCTTCATGCGCCTGCCCACTTCCTTCCTGCCCAACGAAGACCAGGGGCTGATGCAGGTTCAGGTAAACCTGCCACCGGGCGCCTCGGATGCACGCCTGCGTGAGGTGCTCAAGGAGGTCAATGCCTACATGGCAAAGCAGCCCGATGTGATCAGCTTCAACGCGGTGATCGGACGGGGCGGTGACCAGAGTTCGGCACGCGGTTTCATTCGCCTGAAGGACTGGAGCGAACGCCCCCTGCCCTCGCAGCATGCCGAGGAGCTGGCGCGCAAAGCCACGCGGGATTTGAGCAAGATCCGCGACGCCCGCATCATCGTGAGCCTGCCTCCGGCGGTGCGCGGCCTGGGCAGCACGGCTGGCTTCAACTTCCAGCTCAAAGACCTCAATGGCCTGGGACACGAAGCGCTGGTGAAAGCCAAGGACACGCTGCTGGCCAAGATGCGTGAGCGCGACGACGTGATCATCAACGTGCGCTCGACCAACCTCGATGACACCGCCCAGTTGGGCGTGATCATCGACGACCGCAAGGCGGCGGCGCTGGGCCTGGCCACGTCGGACGTGAACGCGGTGTTGAGCAGCGCGCTGGGCGGCACCTACCTGAACGACTTCCTGCACAACGGGCGTGTGAAGCGCGTGTACATGCAGGGGGATGCGCCGTTCCGGATGCTGCCCCAAGACATTGGCGACTGGACGGTGCGCAACAAAAACGGCGAGATGGTGCCCTTCTCGGCCTTCTCCGAGACGACCTGGACGGGTGGTCCGCCCGAGGTGCGCCGCTACAACGGCAGCCCGGCGTTCGAATTCACGGGGCAGACACCCGCTGGCGTGAGCTCGGGCGATGCGATGGCGGCCATCGAAGCCTTGATGGCCGAAATGCCACCGGGCATCGGCCTGGAGTGGACCGGCGCCTCGCTGCAGGAGCGCATGTCGGGTGAGCAGGCTCCCCTGCTCTACGCACTGTCCATCCTGTTCGTGTTCCTGTGCCTCGCCGCCTTGTACGAGAGCTGGACGGTGCCGTTCTCGGTGATCCTGTCCGTGCCCCTGGGGGTGATCGGAGCTCTGATCTTCACCGGCGCGCGCGAGTTCGCGAACGATGTGTATTTCCAGGTGGGACTGTTGACCACCGTGGGTCTGGCCTCGAAAAACGCCATCCTGATCGTGGAGTTTGCGACCAAGCTGCAGGACGAAGGCCGCGCGCTGTTTGATGCCACGCTGGAGGCCGTGCGGCTGCGCTTGCGCCCCATCATCATGACCTCGCTGGCATTCGGTTTCGGTGTGATTCCGCTGGCGATTGGCACCGGGGCGGGCGCAGCAGGTCGTCAGGCCATTGGCACCGCGGTGCTGGGCGGCATGGTGTTCTCCACCGTGCTGGGCCTGTTCTTCGTGCCTGTTTTCTTCCTGCTGGTGCGCAGTTGGTTCAAGTCCAAAGCAGCCGAGAGGCCCATGGCCTGATGGCGGGTGAGGGATGCATGGGGTGATGGACCTTGGCATCCCCAGGCGAGTGCCTGCTGCTTCCGATCGGACGTCACAGCACGCTGTCGACCACCGTATCGGATGTACGACGCGGAGGCTCGGCCGGCACGGTTTCCCGAAACGGCGGCATTTCGGTGACATTGGTGGGGGTGGGTGCCAGATCGGACATCGCAGACAAGCGCTGGGACGCCTTGTGCCCCTGTTCGACGGCGCGCCGCAAATCGCTCAAGCGTGCCAGCCAGTCATACACCTCGGTAACCTGAAAGTGGCCCCCGGCACCTGCGTGTAGCAGGCGAGCCTTGGTGGCTTGGTAGGTGTCTTCGAAGGCATCGCGGGCCTCGCTGGCCAACCATTTGCCTTCGGCGGAACGGGCCTCGCTCTCCGGGTCAGCGGCCTTGAAGAAAGCCTGCGCGGCAATGAACACCGGTGCCACGGCACTGGGCAGATCCGACGGGAGCTCCCCGCTCGCACCCGCCGCGTCTTGCCTTGTGCCACCGGTTTCACCCAGGTCCACCGAGCGCACATCGTGTGCACCCACCACGCCCACGTGATACATCACCCGCGACAGGGTGTCGAAATGGGTGGCAATGCGCAGCAACTCCGGAAGTTTGTCGGCCACGTCCTGATGCAGCGGCTGACGGCTCATCTGGCTGACGAAGCTGCCAATCTGCTTTTGCAACTGCTCGACCACGGCCAGCTTGCGTGCCAGACGGGTTTCCGCCTGCGGGGGCGGCACAGTACGCGGCAGATGGGTGGGATTGAGTTGGGTGGCTTCGTGGGCCAGTTGCAGGGCCAGGTGCCCCATGCGAGCCAGCTCGCGGCGCAGCGCCTGCAAGGCCAGTGCGGGTACGGTGGCCACGTTCATGTCCAGATAGCGGGGGCGCAGCTCGTCTTCCTCCACGGTCTGGAAACGCCCCTGCAGGAAGCGCACCAGTGGCGTTGACAGTGGCCACATCAGCAGCACCCCCAAGGCGTTGAAGCCGGTGTGGAAGATGACCAGTTGCGTGACCGGGTTGCCATCGCCCACGAAGTGCACACCGATGTAGTGGATGAGCTTGAGCAGCGGCGACAGCAACGCGAATGCGACGATGGCCGTGACGACGTTGAAGAACACGTGCGCTGCTGCCAGGCGCCGCGCATTGGGCGTGGCATTGATGGCCGCGACGATGCCAGTGAGGGTGGTGCCGATGTTGGCACCGATCACGATGGCGGCCGCCACCTCCAGCGTCACCATGCCGCCGGCCACCGCGGTGAGGGCAATGGTCAATGTGGCTGAAGAGGCTTGCAAGATGATGGTGAGCAGCAGGCCGACGAGCACCGCCATCAGCATGCCCCCGAGGTCACGGCTCATCTCGGGCAAATCGGCTGGACTCAGGCCACCGAAGCCGTCCTTGAGCAGGTCGATGCCCAAGAACAGAAGGCCAAAGCCGGCCAAGGTGCCCCCGAGGCCTCCGCGCCGCGTGCCCTCGCCCGAGAGCTTGAGTGCCATGCCCACACCGATGAAGGGCAGCGCGAAGGCATCGATCTGGAACTTGAAGCCGATCAAGGCGACCAGCCAGCCCGTCACCGAGGAGCCCAGGTTGGAGCCAAAGACCACCCACAGCGCCGAGGTGAAGCTGAGCAGACCCGCGTTGACAAAGCCGATGGCAGCCACGGTCATGGCGGTGGACGATTGCACCAGGGCCGTCACCAGAATGCCGGTAAGCATGCCGTAGAGGCGCGTACGCGTCCAGGCGGCCAGGATGCGCTCGAGGGCGCCACCGGCTGCGAGCTTGAGCCCGTCGGTCAGCATGGTCATGCCCAGGAGGAACAGGCCGACGCCGCCGAGGAGGTTCACGATCAACAACATGGCGAGGCGGACTCCGTGGTCTCAAGAGCGTCAAAAGGACGGGCGCGGGCGACAAGGCCCGGTCAGGGGGCGCCATCTTGCCACGCTCCCCACCGACACAGGCTTGGGGATGATGCCCGGTGCTTGGCGGCGGGAGCGGCCTGCGGTCAATCCGCCAGAGGTGCGCGACGCTCCAGCGCCTCCAGCCCGCGACGGTCGGCGGTCAGCCTGACGGCGTCGGCGATGCTCAACACCGTCAACTGGGTGGCAGGCAAGGCAGCACGCTGCAGCACCTCATGGGCATGACGCTTGAGTCGGGCCAGCATCACGTGCTGCCCGGCCCGGTCGAGGTCGTGGCACAGATCGCGCAGGGCCTCGACGCAGGTGCCGTCAAGGTTGGGTGACTCCTCCAGGCTCAGAATGAGCGTGTGCCAGCCGGGACGGTGTCGCAGCACATGTCGCACCTGGCCCAACAGGCTTTCGACGTTACCGAAGAACAGCGGCGCTTCGGGACGCAGGATCACCAACCCCTCTTCCTGCCGCGCTGCAGGGTAGATGGCCCGGTCGATGAAGTCATGGGTGTCGTCCATGCGCCCCAACTCCACCACCCGGGCCTGCGCCAGCCCGCGCAAGGTCATGAACAGGCTGACCGCGATGGCCAGCAACAGGCCGTCGAGCACGCCCAACCAGAGCACGGCGGCGACGGCAGCCAGGGCAATGAGGCGGTCGCGGTGCCAGGTGAAGTAAGGGCTGAAGATGTTGGGATTGACCATGTGGCTGAGCGCGTACACCACGATGGCGCCCAACACGGGCTCAGGCAGGTCCTCGATGTAAGGCAACAGGGTGAGCACCACGATGAGCAGCACACCCGCCGCAAAGAGGCCCGACCACTTCGTGCGAGCCCCGGCAGCCTCATTGGCCACGCTGGCTGAGTAGCCTGCACCCACGGGCATGCCGTGCAGGAGGCTGCTGAAGAGGTTGGCAACGCCCAGGGCCATGAGGTCGCGGTTGGGCTCGTTGCGGTCACCGTGGCGCAGGGCCAGAGTACGGATCGAGCCATATGACTCGGCGTACAGGATGAGCACCATGGCCACGGCCAACTCGCCCAGGCGCAGCCACTGCAGCCGGTCCAGTTCAGGCACCGGGTAGAGAGCCAGATTCACCTGGATGTCCCCCACGCGGATGACGCCCCAGTCTGCCAGCGGCCCCCAGCGTTGCAAGGCGATGCCCAACACCATGACAACCAGGGCGACCGGCACACGCTGCTTGAGATGCCCCAGAACCAACATGATGACCAAAGCACCACCGCCCACCGCCAGACTGGGCAGGTGCCAATGCGCCAATTGGCGCCACAACTCGGGCAAGAGGTGCTGGAGGTCGGGCGCATGCATGTGCAGGCCCACGAGCTTGGGCGCTTGCTTGAGGATGATCACCAGAGCCAGACCGAAGGTGAAGCCACGCAGCACGGGTTTGGCGATGAAGGCCGACACGGCCCCCACCCGGGCGGCCGCGCCCACCAGGAAAAGCAAACCGGTCAGCATCACCAGTCCGGATGCCAACGCGAGGCGCAGCGCTGGATCGCCGCCGGCCAAGCTGCCGGTGGCCGCGAACAACACCGCAGCCGATGATGAGGTGGCCGAGACGATGGCAAACCGGCTACCCCCTAGCAGGCCGTAGCACAGCAGGCCCACGAAGAGGGCCATCACCCCGGCTTCGGGCGGCATGTTGCCGATGCCAGCGTACGCCACCGCTTCGGGCAGCAGCAAGCCGGCCACCGACAGGCCTGCGATCACGTCTCGCTAGGTCGGTTGTCCGGGTGACCAGCGCTGCCACCAGTAAGCCAGGGTGTGGGCGACCATCAGAGGTCTCGCTGCAGGGCCTCACCAGGGCGGCTGGAAAAACGCTCCAGCGCAGTCTGGCGTTCGATGTCGATGCGGGCCGAGCGACCGCCATACACGTCCTTCTTGAGCCACTCGCACTCGGCGTCCAGCGCAGCCTGGTTGCCCACCAGCGTGTGCCAGACTTTGCGTTCGGCATCCCAGCGGTAGCCTCGGGCGCGCAAGGCGTCCTTGCTGGCAAACGGCGAGCCCGTGGCCTGCACCCGGTAGCTGGTGGACTGGGCTGCCGCCAGCAGGCGTGCCAGACCGGTCTCACCCGTGTTGGGCAAGGGGGCAGCCAGCACGGCCAGCAGGGCGTGGCAGTCCATCTCGGCGCGGTGGGCGTCGTAGAAGAAGCCCAACTCGTGCGCCAGGAACTCCAGCTTGGCCGAGCCGCGGCCCTGTGCCTGCCAGTCAATTTCAGACACGGAGCAGGCCCAGGGCAGTTGTGCAAAGGCGGGAAAACGTGCCTCGACAAACCCCCGGTCGAAGCGGGCATTGTGGGCAATGACCAGGTCCACGCCCTTCATCAGTTCCGCGATGCGTGCTTCGTCCAGGCGCTTGCCGGCCACCATGGCATCGGTGATGCCGGTGACGCGCGTGGCTTCGGCCGGGATGGGCCGACCAGGGTCTTCCAGCTCGTCGAAGACTTCCTGCACCTGCAGGGGCAAGCCCGTGGCCTTGTCCACGTCCACCAGGATCAGGGCCAGTTCAATGATGCGGTCGCGGCTGCTGTCCAGGCCGGTGGTTTCGGTATCGAGGATCAGCACCTTGGCGATCTCGCCCTGGCGCTTGTGCCCGAACTCGCGCCGAGGCTTGAGGCGGCGCAGAACGCGGTAGTCGGGGTGGCCGTCGAGCACCTGGGCCATGGCTTCAGGGTCGGCGAAGCTGGCATCCAGCAAGGGCGTGGGGTTGGGTGTGCGGGCCATGGGCTCACTCCCCCTGCATCAACGAGTCGAGCGTCAGCTCGAAAGCCGGGCCGAAGGTGTCGAGGAAGTAGCGCAACTCGGGCGTCATGTGCTCGTCGATCTTGGCGCGCACCTGCTGAGCGGCCTGCTCGAACTCCTGGTTGCCGTAGCGCAGTTCGGCGCGGCATTTGAGCCAGGCCGCGAGCCGGTCAGCCGACTTGACGAGGCGCGCCTCGTGATCTGGCCACTCGTGGTGGTCCATGGCGCTGCGGATGGCGGGCCGCAACGCGGCGGGCAGCAGTTGCAGCATTTCGGCGCACACCTCGCCCTCCAAGTGCTGGGTGGCGTGGCGCATGGCCGGCGAATACTTCACCGGTGTGGGCAGGTCACCGGTGATCGCCTCGGTGGCGTCGTGGAACAGGGCACGCGTGGCCACGGCGTTCGGGTCGACGTCGTTGCCCAGGACATCGCGGCTGATGACAGCCAGGGCATGGGCCAGCACGGCCACTTCCCAACTGTGCTGCGCCACATCCTCCTCGACCGCATTGCGCATCAGACCCCAGCGCTTGATGAAACGCAGGCGGGACAGGTGAGCGTAAAAGGGGCTGGGAGGCACGGTGGACTGAGACATGGGCACGCAGGCAGCAAGAGGAAGCGAGAAGTCTCCCATCTTCGCCCAAAACGAACCAGCCGCACACGGCGTACCCACTTCCGTCTGGGTGTGGGGAATGCGACTTGTGAGGGCCCACCCGCGTGACGCACAATGGGCTATCCCCTATTTTCGCGACCAGGGCATGTCAGACGACATCGGCAGGTACATCGTCATCGGTTTCGTGTTGCTGTTCGGCGCACTGGCCTGGCGCGCCTGGCAGATCCGACAACACAGTCCGCAATGGCCGTATGTGATGGGTGAGATGACAGTGTCGCGTGCCTACAGTCAGAATGACTTTGGCGAAGATGTCGGCACCCCCAGCCACCGTTGGCAAACCGAAGTTCAATACCGCTATGAAGTCAATGGTGTCGCGCTGACGGGTCATCGCCTGAGGGCGTTTGGACATCATCACTTCACGCAAGAAGAAGCCGAGGCCGAGATTGCACCGTTTCCAGCTGGCAAACGGGTGAAGGTGTATTACGACCCCGCAAACCCTGGCACCAGTGTGTTGATCCCGGGTTGACGCCCAGGCAGCGGCGGCGCGCACGCCGTCACGGGCCTACCAGCCGCTCTCATAGAGCACGATTTGCATACCCCGCCGGGTATGTATATACTTGCGAGCAGTTCAATCAAGGAGCCGTCGATGGCCTTCCCCTTCGCACGACACTGCGGCCTTACCGCCACCTTGCTGCTGACCCTGTCCGCATGGGCACCTGCGCAGGCCGCTGCACCAGCGGCCCCTGTGGTGACGACCTTGAAACTGCAGGCCCAGGCACAAGGCCAGGAGCGTCAGTGGGAAGGTGTGATCCAGGCCGTACGACAAAGTACCGTTGCCGCACAGGTGCCCGGCAACGTCACGGCTTTGCTGGTCAAGGCCGGTGACGCGGTGAAGGCAGGCCAGGTGCTGGCCCGCATTGACGCCCGAGACACTTCCGCAGGTTTGTTGCGCAGCCAGGCTGACGTGGCCCAGGCTGAAGCCCAGTTCAACCAGGCCCGCATGCACTGGGAACGCAGCCAACAGTTGAGGGCCCAGGGCTTCATCAGCGAGGCAGCGCTGGACAGCGCCCGTGCACAGTGGCAAGCCGCCCAGGCCGGCGTGGCGGCGGCGCGTGCGGGCCGCTCGCAGGCCGCTTTGGCCCAAGGCTTCACCACCGTGACCGCCCCGTTTGACGGCCGCGTGCTGAACACCCATGTGGAAGTAGGCGACCTGGCCGCGCCCGGCCGTCCCGTGCTGACCTTGTACGCGCCCCGCCCCCTGCGGGCCGTGGTCCAGGTGCCTGCGTCGCAGGCCGATGCCGTGCGCACCGCGCAACGTGTGGAAGTGGAAGTGCCTTCTGCCGGCGGTCAGGCTGCCTGGCTGAAGCCGACCCAAGTGATCTCCCTGCCTGGCGCCGACCCGGTGTCGCAGACCGTGGAATGGCGGCTGGACCTGCCTGAAGTCTCCACCCTGCCCGGCCAGACCGTGCGGGTGCGCTTTGCCGATCTGAAAGCCTCCTCTGCCCCGACGGCCGGCGCATCCGCTCCGGCTGCAGCGCCTCTGACGGTACCGGCTCAGGCCGTGCTGCGCCGTGGTGAGCTGACCGCCGTGTATGTGGTGCGCGGTGATCGCTTCATGCTGCAAGCCGTGCGCACCGGCACCCCAGCCAGCTCGACCGGCCCCGTCACGCTGCTCAGCGGCGTACGGCCCGGTGACGTCATTGCCGCCGACGCCCTGAAGGCTGGCCTGGCCAACGCCACCCCTGCCAAGCCATGAGCCAGCACACCGACGCCACCCCACCCGCCCTGGGCATTGCCGGGCGGCTGGCGCGCACCTTCCAGAGCAACGCGATGACCCCACTGCTGGCCATTGTGGCCATGCTGCTGGGGCTGTTTGCCGTGCTGGTGACGCCACGCGAGGAAGAGCCTCAGATCAACGTCACGATGGCGAACGTGATGGTGCCCTTCCCCGGCGCCTCCAACACCTACGTGCAGAACATGATCGCGCGGCCTGCCGAGCAGGTGCTCAGCCAGATCGCCGACATTGAGCACACCTATTCCGTCTCTCGTCCGGGCATGGCCGTGCTGACCGTGCAGTTCAAGGTCGGCGTACCACGCACCGAGGCCCTGGTGCGCCTGTACGACGTGCTCAACGCCAACCAGGACTGGCTGCCCCGCAACCTGGGTGCGCTGCCCCCCATCGTCAAACCCAAGGGCATTGACGATGTGCCCGTGCTGGGCGTAACACTGTGGAGCCGCGACCACCAGTCGGGACTGGAACTTGAACGCGTGGCACGCACGCTGGAAGCTGAACTCAAGCGCGTACCCGGCACCCGCGAGGTGCAGACCATCGGCGGCCCCGGCCAGGCCGTGATGGTGACCGTGGACCCGAGCCGACTGCGTGAGCGTGGCGTGGACCTGGGCAGCCTGCAACAGTCGCTCAGCGCCGCCAACCTGAGCCTGCCTTCGGGCGCCGTGCTAGCCCCCCAGGTCAACGGCCGCAGCCAGTTGCTGACCATCGAAACCGGTGAGTTCCTGCGCTCGGCCGACGACGTGCGCCAACTGGTCGTGGGCGTGCACCAGGGCAAGCCGGTGTACCTGCACGAAGTGGCCCAGGTCGAGGCTGGCTCACAGCAAGCCAGCCGCCATGTCTGGTACACGCCTGGACAGACACCCGCCGACACGCCTGAGGCCGCCTCGGCCCCGGCTCCCGGTGGCGCCTACCCAGCCGTCACCCTGATCGTGACGAAGAAGCCCGGCCAGAACGCCGTGGACGTGGCCCGTGCTGCTCGCGAGCGTCTGGACAACCTGCGCAACACCGTGGTGCCGGCCGACGTGGAGGTGACGGTCACGCGCGACTATGGCGTGACCGCCGAGGAAAAGGCCAACAAGCTGATCCAGAAGTTGGCGTTTGCAACCGGATCGGTGATCCTGCTGGTGGGTTTGGCCCTGGGTCGGCGCGAGGCCGTCATCGTGGGCGCCGCAGTGATCCTCACCCTCACCGCCACGCTGTTCGCGTCGTGGGCCTGGGGTTTCACGCTCAACCGCGTCTCGCTGTTCGCGCTCATCTTCTCTATTGGCATCCTGGTAGACGACGCCATCGTGGTGGTGGAAAACATCCACCGCCACCAGCAGCTCACGCCGAGCAAGCCGCTGCGCGAGATCATCCCCTTGGCTGTGGACGAGGTAGGGGGGCCGACCATTCTTGCCACGCTGACCGTGATCGCAGCCTTGTTGCCCATGGCCTTCGTGAGCGGCCTGATGGGTCCGTACATGAGCCCCATCCCCATCAACTCCAGCCTGGGCATGGCGCTGTCCCTGGGCATCGCCTTCACGGTGACGCCGTGGCTGGCGCTCAAGCTGATGAAGTCGCACGCAGGCGGGCACGGCACCGACGCAGCCCACGGCGAGGACACCCCTCAGGCTCCTACCGGTCTGGCCGCCCGTTTGCAAACCGTATTCCACCGCGTTCTGATGCCGCTGCTGGTGCACCGCGGCAAGCGCTGGGCCATGGGCCTGGGCGTGGTCGCCGCACTGACGGTCTCGGTGGGCTTGGCCACCATTCCGTCTTCAGGCATCGGCGTGGTGCTGAAAATGCTGCCCTTCGACAACAAGAGCGAGTTTCAGGTGGTGCTGGACATGCCCGCCGGCACGCCCGTCGAGGACACCGCAGCCGCCTTGCAGGACATGAGCGCCTTCCTGGCACAGCAACCCGAAGTGCAGAACGTGCAGGGTTATGCCGGCACCTCCTCGCCCATCACCTTCAATGGCCTGGTGCGACAGTACTACCTGCGTGCCGACGCCGAGCAAGGCGATTTGCAAGTGAACCTGGTGGACAAGGCTCACCGCCACGAGCAAAGCCACCCCATTGCCCAGCGCCTGCGCCCCGAACTGGAGAAGATCGCCACCCGCCATGGCGGCCGCATCAAGGTGGTGGAAGTGCCCCCCGGCCCGCCCGTCATGTCACCCCTGGTGGCCGAAATCTACGGCCCCGACGAAGCCGGTCGCCAGCAACTGGCCCATCGTGTGGCTGGCGCCTTTGCCGGCACACCCGACATCATCGGCGTGGACACCAGCCTGAAGGAAGACGCCGAGCGTGTGTTCCTGCGCGTGCAGCGCCAACGTGCTGAGTCGCTGGGCATCCCGGTGGCCGTGGTGGCGCAAGCCGTTCAATCGGCCTTGTCGGGCGCCGATGCCGCCTTCCTGCACGACGGCCAGGCCAAGCTGCCGGTCCCGGTGCGCATCCAACTGCCGCGTGAGTCGCAAGTGGGCTTGGACACGCTATTGGGCCTGCCGCTGCGTGCTGCCAACGGCCAGTTGGTGCCCCTGTCGGAGTTGGTGCGCGTGGAGCGCGGCCACATCGACAAGCCCCTGTTCACCAAAGACCTGCTGCCCGTGAGCTATGTGTTTGGCGACATGGCCGGCCAGCTCGACTCGCCCCTGTATGGCCTGTTCGCCATCCGCGACAAGCTGGCAGCAGCCGCCCTGCCCAACACCGGAGGTATCGACGAGTACTGGATCCGCCAGCCCAACGACCCCTTCCGCGGCTACAGCCTGAAGTGGGACGGCGAATGGCAGATCACCTACGAGACCTTCCGTGACATGGGCGCCGCCTATGGCGTGGGCCTCATCCTGATCTACCTGCTGGTGGTGGCGCAGTTCAAGTCCTACCGCACACCGCTGATCATCATGGCGCCCATTCCGCTGACCATCATCGGCGTGATGCCGGGCCATGCCCTGCTGGGCGCCCAGTTCACCGCCACCTCGATGATCGGGATGATAGCCCTGGCCGGCATCATCGTGCGCAACTCGATCTTGCTGGTGGACTTCATCGAACTGCAGGTCGCCCAGGGCATGGCCTTCAAGGAGGCCGTGGTGTCTTCCGCCGCGGTGCGGGCCCAGCCGATTGCGCTGACCGGCATCGCCGCCATGGTGGGCGCCTTCTTCATCCTCGACGACCCCATCTTCAACGGCCTGGCCGTGTCCCTGGTCTTCGGCATCCTGGTCTCCACCCTGCTCACGCTGGTGGTCATCCCGGTGCTGTACTACGCGGCCTACCGCCGCAAGCTGGAAGCAGCCTGACACCGTCTTTCACTGTTTCAAGGAGTTTCACATGACCGTAGAACGCATGATCCGTATCATCGCCGGCCTGTTCATCATGATCTCGCTCGCGTTGGGCGTGGAAGGCAGCCCGCTGTTTGTCTCGAAATGGGCCCTGGCCTTCACTGCTTTCGTCGGTGCCAACCTGTTCCAGTTCGGCTTCACCAACTTCTGCCCGCTGGCCATCATCCTGCGCAAGTTGGGCTTCAAGGACGCGGCCTGCTGCTGACACATCCCTGACACTGACCGCGGCTCATTCAGAAAGGCGTTGCACAATGAAAGACCAACGTACTTCCACTCCGGCAACGGACGACTGCACCATGGCAGCCCTGAACAACGACAAGAGCCGCACCGACATCCTCAACCGCCTCAAGCGCGCCGAAGGGCAGTTGCGAGGCATCCAGCGCATGATCGAGGAAGGTGAACCCTGCCTCCCGATCGCCACCCAGATGGCCGCCGTGCGCAAGGCCCTGGACAGCACCTACGTGCGCATGACCGTCTGCTTCATGGAGCAGCACCTGCAAGAAAAGCTGGGCACATCGCCCGAAACAGCACCCGACATGGCCGACATGTTCGGCGAGATCGAAACCCTGCTGGGCAAGATCCGCTGACCGGCTGCACCGCTCGCTGCTCATGACCTCTCGCCCCTCCGCTGACACCGTCCCCGTGGTGGGCGATCAGGTTCGCCGCGTCGAAGCCTCACTCACCGAGCTCAACGCGCGCATTGGCGTGCTGGCCAAGGTTCTGGGCGCCGACCTGGGGTCGGAGGCGGACATCGAGCACATCCTGAACCGTGAACACGCCTTCTTCCGGGTGTCTGCCGGCCACCATGCCGCAGTCAATGCCAGCGAACGGCGCATTCAACGAGAGTGGGAAGAGTTGCGGGGGCTGCTGGCTTTGCGCTGCGACCTGATGGCCCAGGCCGTGAAGGAGCTCGGGCTCGACACGGCGCGCCAGATCACGCTGCAGGTGCAGGCCCGCCGAGACAAGGAAGGGCTCAAGCCCGACTCGGATGGCTTTCACCTGCGTCACCGTCTGGCTGACCCCTCCCTCTCTCATCCCCACGGAGTATCAAAGTGAGTACGTTCGACCACGCTGGCCTCATGCAAGACATCAACAGCTGTCTGGCCCCGTTCCGCAAGTCCCAATCCGAGGCCATGCGCGGCTTCGGACAACTCGCCCAGGCTGCGATGGCCGAGGGCGCCATCAGCGCCAAGAACAAGGAACTGATCGCCTTGGCGATCGGTGTGAGCCAGCATTGCTCGGGCTGCATCGGCTTTCACGTGAAGGCTTTGCACAAGCTGGGCGCCACCCGCACCGAACTCGAAGAGATGCTGGCCGTGGCGGTGTACATGGGTGGTGGCCCGTCCCTGATGTACTCCGCCGAGGCACTGCGCGCCTGGGACGTGGTGTCGGGCAACACGCCCGCCTGAGGCCAACGGGCCATGCGCCCGGGCAACAAAAAACCCCGGAGGCCTTCACAGGCACCGGGGTTTTGCTTTGCGCAGCGGTCAACCGCCTGCGTTCACTCTTCCAGCAGGCTGCGCAGCATCCACGCGGTCTTCTCGTGCACGTCAATGCGCTGGGTCAGCACGTCGGCCGTGGGCTGGTCGTTGGCCTCGTCCACCACGGGGAACAGCTTGCGGGCGGTGCGGGCGGTGGCTTCCTGAGCGGCCACCAAGTGGCGGATCATGTCGTTGGCCTTGGGCACGCCTTCCACTTCCTTGATGGAAGCCAGCTTGACGAACTCCTTGTAGGTGCCCGGTGCGGGGAAGCCCAGCGAACGAATGCGCTCGGCAATGATGTCCAGGGCGTTCCACTGTTCGGTGTACTGGTTCATGAACATGGTGTGCAGGCTGTTGAACTGCGGACCGGTCACGTTCCAGTGGAAGTTGTGGGTCATCAGGTACAGGGTGTAGCTGTCAGCCAGCAGGGCCGACAGGCCTTCGGCGATTTTCTTGCGATCGGCTTCACTGATGCCGATGTCCATCGACAGCTTCTTGGATTGCTTTGCCATCTTCTTGCTCCTGAAAAAAGGGGCGGCACCACGTTGCTTGTGCCATGGTGACACCATACCAAAAACTCACCCAGCTCTTGTCCGATGAGATCAGTGATGCACACCGCAGATGCGACTTTGTTGATGTCTTCACCGGGGCGCCAGTGCCAGTGAGGCACGCAAGAAGGCCATCATGCGTTGCACGTGATCCGGGCCCAGTCCGTGGGTCAGGTCGTGTCCACCTGGTACCGCCAAACAGGCATCGGCGCCGGCGCCGCACGCATCGGCCAGCCGCAGGGCGTCTGTGAAGGGCACGGTCTCGTCGTCCTGACCATGCACAAACAAGATGGGACAAGTGATAGCCCCGGCACTGCGCAGCGGTGCAATCTCATCAAAACGGGCGCCGATCACTTCCTGCACGTGGGAGAGGATCCAGCGTCCAGGCCATCGAGACGGAATGCGCATCTGGGCCAGCCAGCGCTGCATGACTTCGGCCGGGTGCGCAAACGCGCTCAGGCTGATGACCGCACGCACGGTCGGCTGGCGTGTGGCGGACAGCAAGACGGCCCCCGCTCCCACGGAATGACCGATCAAGGCCAGTCGCGAAGCGTCCACCTCCGGCTGTTGACGTAGCCAGGCCAAGCCGGCCTCCACGTCCTGCGCAAACCGTGGCAAGGACTGAAAGTCCACGGCACTGCTCAAGCCATGGCCGCGGGCATCCAGGACCAGCAGGGCCAGACCGGCCTCATGCAACCACGGTGCAGCGGGCAACATCAGACCCGCATGCGCCCCCCAGCCGTGCATCAGCACGGCCCCTGGCGCCAGCGCCTCCTGTGGGCCAGGCGGTGCGATGTACCAGGCGAACAGGCGACTGCCCCCCTCCCCTTCGATCCAGACCGGGCGAATGTGCTGCCCAGGCAATGCCAGCCCCTCGGGCATCACCGAATGCGTCAGACGTGGTGCGCGCAGCCCCCGCAGCAAGACGCGGTGTGCGAGGGCCTTGAACAGGTTCATCGCGACGCCGCGCTGCGCTCGATGCGACGCAGCAGGCGCACATGCATCGGACGCGTGAAGTCGGCACCTGAGGGGCCACAGTGCGGCGCAAAGGCTCGAGCGACCCGGGCAATCACTTCATCGGTCAAGGCGTGGTCGGCAAAGGTGGGTCGCATCATGCGCTGTTCAAACTCATTGAAGTCCGCGTAGTGCACGGGCATGTCAAAGCGTCGCTCAGCCACCTGCTCCCACGTACCGTGAGCGAGCGCCCGGTCCACCGCGGACTGCGCGGCGGCACGCACTTCCCCCTCGTCATTGAACAGGCGCACGATCTCGTTGAGCGGGCCGTCGTACACCGGCTCCGAGACATACAGGTGCCCGCCCAGGCGCAGCACGCGCGCCACCTCGCTCAAGGCCTGATCCAGCAGGTGCAGAGGCACGTGGTGCAGGGACTTCAGCATCAGCGCCAGGTCGAAGGATGCATCCGCAAAAGGCACCGATTGCGCGCCTGCGGCCACGAAGCTCAGTCCTTCTTGAGGTGCCGCCAGGTTCTTGGCATGTTGGCGCTCGTCCACCTCCAGCCCCGTGACATGACTGGTGGGGTAGGCCTGCACCAGCTGGCGGGCCAGCCTGGCATTGCCGCAGCCCAACTCGATGATGCGTTGGCCCTCCAGTGTCACCAGTTCGGACAAGACTTGCAGTTCGTTGTGGATCAAGGGAGCGTTCGCTGAAGGAGACATATCGGGTATCACGCAAGAAGATCATTCGGGCATCAGGACGCCTCACGCAGTGCGCGCAGGCGGGCTCGGAGCGCTGGCTCACTCAACACCCCGAAATGGAGTTCGACGATGCGGCCATCGGAGTTGACAAACAAGGTTGCCGGCAAACCGGCCACGCCCACGGCAGGCCCCAATTCCGAGGTCAAATCGAGCCACACACCTCGCAGGGGCAGTTGGGTGCTGCGCAAGTAGGCCTGTACGTCTTGAGCGGACTCCCCCTGGTTGACGAACAGAAACTGCACATCGGCTTCGGTGCGCTGCAGGCGCGCAAAGATGGGCATTTCCTGTCGACAGGGCCCGCACCATGAGGCCCAAAGGTTGATGACCCGCAACTGTCCATGGCCCAGGCTGGGCAGGGGCTGGGCGCTGCCATCGGCCTGATGGTGCACCAGCACCTCAGGCAAAGGGGGCTGCGCATCATCCGGGCTCAAGGCCCAGCTCGCAGTGCCCCACGCCAGGCTGCCCGCCATCACCCCCACCCCCATGGCGTGACGCCAGGCTGGCCGGCGCCAAGCCTTCCACAGCAGCCACATCAGTCCGGCGGCCCATCCACTCCAGCCATGCCAGCCACCATCGCGAACATCGAGCACAGCCAGTGGGTGAGCCAGGTAGAGGTCGGCGTTCAGCCCCACATGCACCAGACGGGCCCACAGCAAGCCCCACCAGGCTGCATGAACGAGCTCATCGCCCGGACGCTCACCGACTGGCAAGCCTGAACGCCGATGAGCCCAACGGCCCGCCAGCCAGGCGCCCAGCCACACGGACACGATCAAAAGCAAAGGGGCCACCGGCAGTGCCAGCGGCCCGAGTGAGAGGGAATACACGTTCGTCTCAGTCGGAAAAATCAGAGCGGCATCAGTGTGCTGGATGGCGCACCGACAAGATCGGACACAGCGAGGCGGGCACTGTCAGATGTTTGATCCCCAGCACACCACAAGCACACGGCCAGCATACCCCAACAGGTATCAGAAAGGAGCATCACTGATAAGTAAGCCTTGCAAACCTGAGACGGGCCCAAAAGAAACGCCCCGGCAAGCCCATCAACCTGCCGGGGCGCACATCACGGGACTCAGGCGATCAAGCCAGATCGAAACGGTCCGCGTTCATGACCTTGGTCCAGGCCGCCACGAAGTCTTGAACGAACTTGGCCTTGTTGTCGTCCTGGGCGTACACCTCTGCGTAAGCTCGCAGCACCGAGTTCGAACCGAACACCAAGTCTGCGCGAGTGGCCGTCCACTTGGTGGCGCCCGACTTGCGATCGACGATGGCATAGCTGTTGCGGCCCGTGGGCTTCCAGGTGTAAGCCATGTCGGTCAGGTTGACGAAGAAATCGTTCGTCAGCGCCCCGACACGGTTAGTGAAGACGCCGTGTTGGCTGCCACCGTGGTTGGCACCCATCACACGCATGCCCCCAACCAGAACCGTCATCTCACAGGCGGTGAGGCGCAGCAGTTGCGCGCGGTCGAGCATCAACTCTTCCGGCGACACCACGTAGTCCTTCTTCAGCCAGTTGCGGAACCCATCGGCCAATGGCTCCAGCACGTCGAAGGAGTCGACGTCGGTCATCTCCTGCGTGGCATCACCGCGACCCGGTGCGAAAGGAACGGTCACTTCTACCCCGGCAGCCTTGGCTGCGCGCTCGACACCCAGGTTGCCGGCCAGCACGATCACGTCAGCAACACTGGCACCGGTCTCGGCAGCGATCTTTTCGTACACAGCCAGCACCTTGGCCAGACGTGCGGGCTCATTGCCTTCCCAGTCCTTCTGCGGCGCGAGGCGGATGCGGGCACCATTGGCGCCACCGCGCTTGTCAGAGCCCCGATAGGTACGAGCGCTGTCCCAGGCCGTGCTGACCATCTCGCTGATCGACAGACCTGCCGCCGCGATCTTGGCCTTGACGGCGGCAACGTCGTAATCCGACTTGCCAGCGGGAATGGGGTCCTGCCAGATCAGGTCTTCAGCCGGCACGTCCGGGCCAATGTAGCGGGCCTTCGGCCCCATGTCGCGGTGAGTCAGCTTGAACCAGGCGCGAGCGAACACGTCAGAGAAGTAGGCCTGATCCTTGGCGAAGCGCTCCGAGATCTTGCGGTACTCGGGGTCCATCTTCAGCGCCATGTCCGCATCGGTCATGATGGGGTTGTAGCGGATCGACGGATCCTCCACGTCCACGGGCTTGTCCTCGTCCTTAATGTTGATGGGCTCCCACTGGTGTGCACCCGCCGGGCTCTTCTTCAACTCCCATTCGTAGCCTAGGAGCAACTTGAAGTAGCCGTTGTCCCACTGCGTGGGGTTCGTCGTCCAGGCACCCTCGATGCCGCTGGTGACGGTGTCACGGCCCACACCACGGGTCTTGTGGTTGTTCCAGCCCATGCCCTGCTCTTCCAACTCGGCACCCTCCGGCGCCGGGCCCAGGTTGGCCGCGCTGCCGTTGCCGTGTGCCTTGCCCACGGTGTGACCGCCAGCGGTCAAGGCCACGGTTTCCTCGTCGTTCATGGCCATGCGCGCAAAGGTCACCCGCATGTCCTTGGCGGTCTTAAGTGGGTCGGGCTTGCCGTCCACACCTTCCGGGTTCACGTAGATCAAACCCATCATCACGGCGGCCAGTGGGTTCTCCAGATCGCGCTCGCCCGAGTAACGGCTGCCTTCGCTGCCGCTAGGTGCGAGCCACTGCTTCTCGGAGCCCCAGTAGATGTCCTTTTCCGGGTGCCAGATGTCTTCGCGGCCGAAAGCAAAGCCGAAGGTCTTCAAGCCCATCGACTCATAAGCCATGTTGCCGGCCAGGATCATCAGGTCGGCCCAGCTGAGCTTGTTACCGTACTTCTTCTTGATCGGCCACAGCAGGCGACGCGCCTTGTCGAGGTTGGCGTTGTCCGGCCACGAGTTCAGTGGGGCAAAGCGCTGGTTGCCCGTGCCTCCGCCACCACGACCGTCGGCAATGCGGTAGGTACCGGCCGAGTGCCAAGCCATGCGGATCATCAGGCCGCCGTAGTGACCCCAGTCAGCCGGCCACCAGTCCTGGCTGTCGGTCATCAGGGCCTTGAGGTCCTTTTTCAGGGCGTCCACATCAAGCTTCTTGACCTCTTCGCGGTAGTTGAAATTCGGGCCCAGCGGATTGGTCTTGCTGTCGTGCTGGTGCAGGATGTCGAGGTTGAGGGCCTTGGGCCACCAGTTCATGTTCGTGCTGCTGGCCGAGGTGGCGCCGCCATGCATGACGGGGCACTTGCCGGTCGAGCCAGAGTTTTGCTGGTCCATGTCGATCTCCTTTGTGATGGTCATTGAACGAAGCGGTGACAGCCGGAAGCGCGCTTGTGGCGGCGAGGCTGGCACTCGTCTGTGCGTGATTCAATGTAGCCGGAATGTGCATTTTTGCCACCCGTTTCATCATCGGGAATCCTCATCGCGGGCATAGAGGATTTCACTATCGATCACAGTAAGCTATTAGTTATGGCAAATAGGCATAATCAGACGGGGCCAGCGCACTCACGTACGGACCCGCTCAATGCAAGGCCTTGAGGCAAACGGCAACGGTCAGGCCCAGCGCGCATGACCACCCGGAAAACAAGCCGCGCCACAGCCACCACCTCGGAACAAAGCCCACACCGCGGATGAAGCCGGCGCTCATGGCCCAGAACAGCGCCATGGCGAGGCTGTGATCGGCGCGGCCTGCAGCGTCGGACATCAGTGGCGGATACAGCGCCCCCCCGCCCATGATGAGCAGCGCCACCCACAGTGCAGGCCAATGAAACCCGGGGCGGGTCGGCACATCGGTGACGGGCGTGTCCATGTCAGCGCTCCCCCTTGGCGCGCGCTTCCTCGTTCTCGCCCCACATGGCGTTGAGGATGGCCAGAAGCACCGCAAAGCCCACACCCAGAACCCAAGCGAAATACCACATGACTGTCTCCTCAAGCTTTGGCGTCGTCTTCGCCGATCAAGATGCGCGTTGCCGACACATACCGATGCGGCGGGATCTCCAGATTGGTAGGGGCGGGCTTGTTCTTGTAGACCCGCCCTGCCCCATCAAAGGTGCTACCGTGGCAGGGGCAGAAGTAGCCCCCCGGCCAGTCTGCCTCCACACTGGGATGACCGCTGCCCGCTGCGACGGTGCTGGGTGAGCAGCCCAGGTGGGTGCAAATGCCCACGGCCAGAAACACCTCGGGTTTGAGCGAGCGCGTGGCGTTCTGCGCGTAAGGGGGTTGCTGAGCTTGCTCCGAAGCGGGATCGGCCAACTTCTGATCGTGCCCCTGAAGTTGCGCCAGCATCTCCGGCGTGCGGCGAACCACCCACACCGGCTTGCCGCGCCACTCCACAGTTTTCATGGCACCAGGGGCCAGGTCAGCGATGTCCACCTCGACGGCGGCGCCTTGTGCCTTGGCGCGCTCACTTGGTGCCAGCGTGGACACGAAAGGGATGGCCGTGGCCACCGCGGCCACGCCCCCTGCGGCGGTGGTCAGTTTGAGCCAACTCCGGCGGCTGTCCAGATCTCTCGGGTCTGGGCTGATGGCATCACTCATGATGTGCTCCTTGTCGATCAGTAAGCGGCATGGTCGTTCTCGCGGATGTAGGCCTCGGTGACCTTGCCGCGCATCACGCGGTAAGCCCAACTCGTGTACATCACGATCAGCGGCATGAAGATGACGGTGGCCCAGAACATGATCCCCAAGGTCAGATGACTGGACACGCTGTCCCACACCGTGAGGCTGGCGTTGGGCATGCTGCTGGAGGGCATCACGAAGGGAAACATGCTGGCGCCCGCGGTGCCGATCACCCCCACCATGGACAGCGCCGAGCTCACGAAGGCGGCCAGCGTATGGCGCAAGCGCAGCAGCACCACCGCTGCCAGGGCGCCCACGACCGCCAGCGCAGGCAAGAGCCACAGGAGCGGCTGCGCGGCATAGTTCGCCATCCAGGCACCGGCTTCACGCACCACGGTCTTGCTCATGGGGTCGGGCAAGGCCGACGGATCCACCACCGAGGTGATGCGATAGCCGTCAATGCCTTGCAGCCAAATGCCCGCCCCGACAAAGCCCAACACCATGAGCACGGCAGCCCAGGTGGCGCCTTGGATGGCCCGGGCCTGAACACGGCCTTCGGTGCGGTGAGCCAGGTAGGTCCCGCCGTGCATCGTGATCATGGCACTGCTGACCACCCCGGCGAGCAAGGCGAAGGGGTTGAGCAGCTGCCAGAAGCTGCCCGTGTAGATGGAGATCAGGTACTCGTCAAAGCCGAAAGGCACGCCTTGCAGCAGGTTTCCAAAGGCCACGCCAAAGATCACCGGGGGCACGAAACCACCGATGAACAGGCCCCAGTCCCACACGCTCCGCCAGGTGGCGTTGTGGATCTTGCTGCGGTAATCGAAGCCCACGGGGCGGAAAAACAAGGCCCACAGCACCGCCAGCATGGCCCAGTAGAACCCGCTGAAGGCGGTGGCATACACCAAGGGCCAGGCAGCAAAGATGGCGCCACCACCGGTGATGAACCACACCTGGTTGCCATCCCAGTGCGGGCCAACGGTGTTGATGACCACACGGCGCTCGACGTCGTTCTGGCCGACGAAGGGCAACAGGGTTCCGACGCCCATGTCATGGCCGTCCATGATGGCAAAACCGATGAGCAACACGCCCACCAACAGCCACCAGATGATCTTGAGGGTTGGGTAATCCAACATGGTGTGACTCCGAATGTGCTCAGGCGTGAGCGGTGTGATGTTCAGCTTCGCGGTCGTAACGGCCTGTGCCCAGGCTGCCCGGGCCCATGCGAGCGAACTTGACCATCAGGTACATCTCGACGATGAGCAGCACGGTGTAGAAACCGATGAAGCCGGCCAGCGAGCCATAGAGGCTCTCCACACTCAGGGTGGACACGCTCAGGTGCGTGGGCAGCACGCCGTAAATCGTCCAGGGTTGGCGCCCGTACTCGGCCACGAACCAGCCCACCTCACAGGCAATCCACGGCGCGGGCAGCATCCACAGCGCCGTACGCAGCAGCCAGGGTCGCTGCGTGAAGATGCCCTTCAACGAGGTCCAGAAGGTCAAGGCGAACAGGGCCAGCATGGCGAAGCCCAGGCCCACCATCACGCGGAACGACCAGAACATGGGCGTGACACGGGGCACGGTGCTGTCCACCGCCTTGTCGATCATCTCGGTGCTGACCTCACCCATGTCGGTCGTGTACTTCTTGAGCAGCAGGCCGAAGCCCAGGTCGGCCTTGTATTGCTCGAAGACCTGCTTGGCCCCCTCATCGTTGCGGTCCTTGCGAAGGGCTTCCAGCGCCTTGACCGCCTCGATGCCCCGAATCACCCGATCGCGGTTCTTGGCCTTGATCTCGTGGATGCCCGGAATCTCCTTGTTCAGCGAGCGGGTGCCAATCAGACCCATGACGTAGGGAATCTCGACCTCCCAGTCGTTCTTCTGCTCGGCTTCGTTGATGCCGGCGATCAACTTGAGGCCAGCGGGGGCCGGCTCGGTTTCCCACATGGCTTCGAGCGCGGCCATCTTGGTCTGTTGTGCCTCACCCACGGTGTAGCCTGACTCGTCGCCCAACACGATCACGCTCAGCACCGAGGCCAGCCCAAACGCCGAAGCGACGCGGAAGGACCGCTTGGCAAACTCCACGTCACGCCCCTTGAGCAGGTACCACGACGAGATGGACAGCACGAACATGGCGCCGGTCACATACCCCGCCGAAACGGTGTGAACGAACTTGGCCTGTGCATCGGGATTGAAGATCACAGCCCAGAAATCGACCATCTCCATCCGCATCGTTTCATAGCTGAACTCGGCCCCCACGGGGTTCTGCATCCAGCCATTGGCGATCAGAATCCACAAGGCCGACAGGTTGGTGCCGATGGCCATCAGCGTGGTCACCAGCAAGTGCTGCGTCTTGCTCAGGCGGTCCCAGCCGAAGAAGAACAGGCCGATGAAGGTGGACTCCAGGAAGAAGGCCATCAAGCCTTCAATGGCCAGCGGAGCGCCAAAGATGTCTCCCACGTAGTGCGAGTAGTACGCCCAGTTGGTACCGAACTGGAACTCCAGCGTGATGCCGGTGGTCACGCCCAGGGCGAAATTGATGCCGAAGAGCTTGCCCCAGAAGCGGGTCATGTCCTTCCAGATGACCTTGCCGGTCATCACGTACACACTTTCCATGATGACCAGCAACCAGACCATGCCGAGGGTCAACGGCACGAACAGGAAGTGGTACATCGCTGTGGCGGCAAACTGCAGCCGAGACAGGTCAACCAGTTGTTCGGATATCACTTGGAGGCTCCTTGAGAAGAGGTGACACCGCCCAGGTGCTGTCCGATGCGGTCGGTGTCCACCGGAACGCGCGCGTCGCGGATGAACATCCACCACAGCCCGGTCAGCACCACGATCTTGATCACCACCGCTGTGATGAGATGGCGCAAAAGGCGACGATCAGAAGGTGTCATACCCCGACACGTATACAGATTTCGTGCCACTTTCTCGTCGTCGAAAAACTGAAGATGGATCAAGGACTTAGCCCGACACCGGGTCGCTCAGCCTGCCAAAGTGCTCGACAAATCACTGCCAAAACCGCCAAAATGGCCGCCACACTGCCACATTGGCGGTGATTTCACTGTCTGGAATTCCCCATGGCCGACGATCTCCCAGCGCTGGTGTCCTACCTGGATGGCCTGCCCGAACCCCACATCGTGTTCGACCTGGACTATCGGATCGTGGCCGCCAACACGGCTTATATGCGCGAGTACGCCCAGAACCAGGACGTCAAGGGGCGCACCTGCTACGAGGTCTCACATCACTTCAATGTGCCGTGTGACCAGGCAGGTGAGAGCTGCCCCCGCACCCGTGCCCTGCATTCCGGCCAACGCGAGCGCATCCTCCACCTGCACCACACCCCCTGCGGGGAGGCCTACGTCAACATCGAACTGGTGCCGCTGAAGAATCCGCAGGGACAAGCGGTTTACTTCATCGAGAAGATGGAGCCCTTGAGTCTGGGGCATCAGAACACACGCCAACAGGGCATGGTGGGGCGCTCCCCTGCTTTCCGGGCCACCCTGGAGATGGCGATGCGGGTGGCCCCCACCACGTCTAGCGTGCTGTTGCTGGGCGAGTCTGGCACCGGCAAGGAACTGGTGGCGCAGGCCATCCATGACGCCAGCCCGCGGGCCAGCGCCCCGTTTGTGGTGGTGGAATGTGCCAGCCTGACCGAAACGCTGTTTGAGAGCGAACTCTTCGGCCATGAGAAAGGTGCGTTCACCGGCGCCACCTCGGCCCGCGTGGGCCTGGCCGAATCGGCCAACGGCGGCACCCTGTTTCTGGACGAGGTGGGCGACATCCCACTGAGCATGCAGGTCAAGCTGCTGCGCCTGCTCGAAACCGGCACCTTCCGTCACGTGGGCAGCAGTGAGCTGCGCCACACCGATGTGCGGGTGATCGCGGCCACGCATCGCCCTTTGCGGGAAATGATCGCCCAGCAGCAGTTCCGTGAAGACCTCTATCACCGCCTGAGCACCTTCCCGATCAGGCTGCCGCCCTTGCGCGAACGACGCGAAGACATCCCCCTCTTGGCCGAGACCTTGCTGGCACGCGTGGCGCCTTCACGGCATCTGAGCATCTCCGCCTCGGGCCAGCAGCGGCTGATGGATCACCCCTTCAGCGGCAACATCCGCGAGTTGCGCAATGTGATGGAGCGGGCAGCGCTGTTCTGCGATGGCGAGGTGATCGAACGGGCTCACATCGAGCACGCTCTGGCGGCCGATGCATGGGCTGCCACCACCACGACCACGGACCCTCAGTTGCCTGGGGCAACGCAGCCCCTGGAAGCCGTCTCAAAGTCCCAGCGTCAGGCCCTCGCGGATGCCGCCCTGTGGGACGCAGCCCAGGCGCACCGCGGCAGCCGGGCCGAACTGGCCGCCAGCCTGGGCATCAGCGAGCGCTCTCTGTACCGCAAGCTCAAGGCCTTGCAGGCCCAGGTCAAGCCAGGTACCGCTCGCTGACCTGGGCAAGACTGGGCACGACATGAAAAACGGGCCACATGGGCCCGTGTGTGCGTGTTGCCAGGCCCGCAGGCCTTGCATCACTTCTTCATCTTGCAGGTCGACAGACCGAAGGGCAGGTAGGCCGGGCACCAGCCACTCAAGCCTGTGGCCAGGGGCACCACGCCGATCCAGCCCCAGACACCCACCGTGCCGGTTGCGGCCAAGCCGATCAGCACCACACCCGCCGCAATGCGGGCCACACGGTCGATACCACCAACGTTTGCTTTCATGCTCATTCTCCTGGGTTGAAAACTCACTGTCTGGTTTGCAGTGCATCCCAAGCGTGCTGTGCACTCAAGAAGATACGCCCTGCAAACCGCTTGTCAAGCGACACACGATGCAGACGGTCCATCACCGGCCCCTTCACCTCGGCAAGGTAAAGCGATCGCCCTTGCGCCGTCTGCGCGTCATCAAATTCGATCAGCGACTGGAGCGCCGAGTGGTCGATCCGGTTCACCGCCGACAACAGCAGCACCAGACTGTGCACCTGGGGACGGCGGCTGAGCATGTCGCTCAGCCCCATCTCCACGTGCTGGATGTTGGTGAAGTCCAGGCTTTCGTCCACGCGCACCACCATCACACCCGGCAGGCGCTCCACGTCGTAACGCTGCACGTTGCGGAAATGCTCGGTACCTGGCAGGCGCCCCACTTCGGCCATGTGCGGCTGGCTGTGGCGCCAGATCATGGCGCCCAGGGACCAGGCAATGCCCAACAAGATGCCCGACTCGAAGCCCAACAACATCACCCCGGCCGCCGTGCTCAAAAACGCCCAGGCCTCAACCCGGTCGTAGCGCCAGGCGTCGCGCAGGCCCTGCCACTGCACCAGGCCTGACACGGCCATGATGATGACGGCGGCCAGTGCCGCCTTGGGCAACCAGGCCAGCCAGGGCAGGAACATCAGCATCAAGGCGCCCAGCAACAGCGCCGTGAACACACCCGCCAAAGGGCTGCGAGCCCCTGCGGCCTCGTTCACCACCGAGCGTGACAGCCCGCCAGCCACAGCCATGCCACCCACCAGACCGCTGCCCACATTGGCCAAGCCCAGGCCGAGCAACTCGCGGTCAGCGTCGATGCGCTCGGTGTGCTTGAGCGCAAACGTTTGCGCCACCGACATGCTGCTGACAAAGCTCACCAAACTGATCAACAAGATGGGCATGACCAGGTTGGCCAAACCCGTGACAGGCACCTCGCTCAAGGACGACAGCGCCCGCACCGCCCCACCGAGTTCAACGTTCACCGCCCCCACCTGGGCCACGTGCCACTCGGTATGCCGATTCACCCACGCCGCCGCGAAGCTGGCCAATACCAACACCACCAGCGGCCACAGTCGGGACACCACCTGGCTGGCCGAATCCCGCATCCCAGCCATCCGCATCATGCGCGCCATCACCCGCGGCCCCAACCACAGCAAGGCCATGGCACCCAGGCCGATCAGCACGCTGCCCGTCTGCACATCCCAGCGCCAGGCGCCACTGCTGTCCACGAGGTGCTGGCGCACACCCGCCACCAGATCAGGCACCGTCTGACCCAGGGACGACCACCCTAGGATGGGCGCCACCTGCCCAGCCATGATCAACAAGGCCGACGCGACGGTGAAGCCTTGCACCACCGGTCTTCCCAGCAACTGAGACAGGAAGCCCATGCGCAAGCGCCCCATCAACAACATCAGCAGGCCGGAACCCAGGCCCAACGCGGCGGCCAAGGCCACGTACACCTCGGAACCCGGCACTGCCAGAGGCGTGAGCGCCTGCACCATCATCAAGGACGTGATGGCCGCCGGTCCCACCGACATGCTCGTGCTGCTGCCGAACACCGCATAACCCAACAAGGGCAGCAAGCTGGCCATCAGGCCCACATGCGGCGGCAAGCCAGCCAGCATGGCGTAGGCCAGGCTCTGTGGCACCAGCATCACGGCCACCACCAAGCCGGCCGTCAGGTCCTGCCCCAACCACGCGCGCTGCCATCCACGCACCCACGGGGGCGGCATGGACCAAGGAGCCCCGCTGTTCAGCGGTGCGCCTTTGGGGTCTGCGCTGGGATGAGAGAGGCTCACGCAGGGCGTCCGACGCGGCAACCGACAGCCTGGAACAAGGCGTTGGCACGACCACCTGCGGCACAGAAAGCCACGATGGGATGCGGCAAATCCGCGCACAGAGCCTGATAGCGGTTGACTTGCTCTGGCGTGATCATCATCGATGCCACGGGAAAGTGCACATACGACATGCCAGCGGCCTTGGCCGCCGCTTCGATCTGGGCACTGGTGGGCTGGCTCGGGCCGCCCTCACCGTCCGGACGGTTGTTGATGATGCTGCGGTAACCCTGACGCGCAAACACGGCGACATCGGCCACCGAAATCTGACCACACACCGTGAACTCGGGACACAGTTGGCTGGTTTGAACACTCAAGGTCATGGCTTTCTCCGCAAATTGGGTTGGAAGGTCAACAAAAGAATCGAGCAAGAGCAACCGCGAGACATCAGCACGTGCCACCGGGCATCGCCGCACCACACACCCGACTGTGCAAGACCTGCATGACAGCCGCCGCATCGGCGCTGACCAGCCGGTAGTAGATGTGTTTGCCCTCGCGACGCGTGTCCACCAGGCCTTCCTGTCGCAATACGCCCAGTTGCTGCGACAAGGTCGGCTGACGGATGCCCAGATCGGCCTCGAGCGCACTGACGCAGAACTCGCCCTGCGCCAGACGGCACAAGAGCACCAGCCGGTCGGTGTGCGCCATCACTTTGAGCAAGGCGCACGCCTTCTCTGCCGACGCTTGCAGCGCGACGAGATCGGGTGGCGGCAAGCTCACGGGCTGGGCCACTGGTGTTTCAGGCGTGGACACTTTCATGATTTTCATTATGTTGACAGATATATTGTTTGTCAATAAAGTGAAGCATCCGCTTTGCAAGAACCTTGTGCCATGACCGCCCTGCTCCCCCAAGTTCGATCCTTTCTGGACCCGGCCACCAGCACCTACACCCATGTGGTGTACGACCGTGCCGGCGGGCACGCGGCCATCGTGGACCCGGTGCTGGACTTCGATGCCCGCAGCGGCCGCACGGCGCACACCCGGGCTGATGAAGTCATCGCCTTTGTGCGCGCCCAGAACCTGACGGTGGACTGGGTGCTGGAGACGCACGCGCACGCCGATCACCTCTCTGCCGCACCGTACGTCAAGGCACAGGTGGGTGGCAAGGTGGCCATTGGCTGCGCCATCCAGCGCGTGCAAAGCGTGTTCAAAACCTTGTTCCACCTGGAGCCAGAGTTTGCGACCGACGGCTCACAGTTCGACCACCTGTTCGCCGATGGCGATACCTTCACCATCGGCGATCTGACCGCCACCGCCTGGCATGTGCCTGGCCACACACCGGCCGACATGGCCTTTGTGGTGGGCGATGCGGTCTTCGTAGGCGACACGATGTTCATGCCCGACGTCGGCTCCGCGCGCTGCGACTTTCCCGGCGGCGACGCGCACCAGCTCTACCAGTCGGTGCGCCGCATCCTGGCCTTGCCGCCCCAGACCCGACTGTTCATGTGCCATGACTACCCGCCCGCCACCCGCGAGTCGCAAGCCATGTGCACCGTGGCGGATCAGCGCCAAGGCAACATCCACGTGCGCGACGGCATCTCCGAGACCGAATTCGTGGCCATGCGCCAGGCTCGTGATGCCACCCTGGCCATGCCCAACCTGATCCTGTCCTCGGTGCAGGTCAACATCCGCGCGGGACACTTGCCGCCAGCCGAGTCCGACGGCCGCCACTACCTGAAGCTGCCTGTCAACGTTTTCTGAATCTTTCCTGAACGAGGTTCCACCATGGCCCAAGGCGTTCACCACGTCACCCTGACCCAGCAGCAGGACTACCAGTTCCGCATCGAGTTCGAGGGCAACATGCCCGCCCTCATCAGCGACGAACCCGCGCCACTGGGCGGCGGCACCGGCCCTTCGCCCGTGCAGATGCTGTCGGCCGCGGTGGGCAACTGCCTGTCAGACTCGCTGTTGTTTGCCTTGCGCAAGTTCAAGCAGGCGCCCGAACCCATTCGCACCGAAGTGACCGCCGAAGTGGGGCGCAACGCCGATGGGCGCATGCGCGTACTGAACATGACCGCCGCACTGCACCTGGGTGTACCGGCCGCCCAGTTGGAACATCTGGATCGCGTCTTGAGCCAGTTCGAAGCATTCTGCACCGTGACCCAGAGCGTGGGTCAAGGCATCCCTATCACCGTTCAGGTGTTCGATGCCACAGGCGCTCAACTGAAGTGAGCCTCGCGGGGGCATCACCGCCCCCGTGCTCAGGCCTGCCGCCGCCACACCCAGCGCGTGACTTGCGCCGGCCCCTGGTGAAACGGGCCTTCGTCCAGCGTGACCGGCCCCTCCGACGCCACCAGTTCCTCACCCTTGAGACCGGCGTCTGCCAGATCCGAACGCAGCCCTTGCAGGGTGTAGAGCATGTCCACATCCTTCGGCCCACCGCTGGTCAAGCCCAACTGGTTCGGGTGAAAGGCCTCCAGGATCAGCACACCGCCGGGTCTCAAGGCACGGGCCAGGTCGGCCATCACCTTGGTGCGCAAGCTGGACGGCAGGTGCAGGTACACCACCGCCACCGCGTCCACCGAATCCGGCTGGGGCGCCCACTCGGCCAGATCGGCCAGCACGGTGGTCACCTGCACGCCGCGCTCGGCGGCCAGGGCCCGGGTCTTGTCCAAACCCACGCTCGAGGCATCGACCGAGGTGACATGGTGTCCCTGCTGAGCCAGCCAAACACCATTACGGCCTTCGCCATCGCCCGGCACCAGCACCTGCGCGCCCGCTGGGATCAAGCCAGCCTGCGCGGCGAGAAACACATTCGGCTGCTGACCGTACTTGTAGGCCGCATCCGCAAACTTTTGATTCCAGAACTCACCTGTGGACATGCGCTGAACCTCGCTCACATCTTGCCCGCAGGCGACACCGTCGGGAAACCTTGTCGCACCCAGCCGGTCATGCCACCACTCACAAAGCGCACATGACCATAGCCACCCCGCTCGCGCAGGGCCTGCAGGGAGGCACGCGAGCGATTCTGCGTGGCGCAGATCAGGTACACGGGCTTGGACGGATCGGTCGGCACCTCGGTCAAGCGCTGTGCCAGTTGACTCATCGGCAACAAACGCGCCCCCGCCGCCACGCCCTGCGCGTGCTCATGTGGCTCGCGAATGTCAATGAGCACCGCCGCCCCGCTCTGATGTGCATCGCGTGCCTGAGCGACGCTCACCGCATCGGCCGGATCAGCGGCCTGCGAACAGGCTGCCAACACGGACATGGCACATACCAGCCAAGCTCGGCGGCACAGAGTGATTGAAGGTGGTGACATCACAGACCTCATACGGTGTAGGGTATACAAGCAAAGATACCACAGGCGGATTTTTGACACACATCAGTTCGGCGCCCAGCCACCTCTGCCTAGAATGCACGCATGTCACCCCTGATCCACACGCTGCGCCACCGCACGCGCCTGACCGCCTGGTTGGGCTTGCTGGCATTGTGCGCGCAGTTGCTGGCTGGGGGTGTCAGCAATTGGCACATGGTGCAGCGACTGGCAGGAGCCCCCAGCCTGCTCGACATCTGCTCCTCCACCGGGGGCACCCGTGGCACCCAGGACCCTGCCACCGGCACGGGTTCGGCCGCGCAGCACTGCCCCTTCTGCCTGGCAGCCAGCGGTCCCGCCCTGGCCCCCTCCCCCACGTTGGCTGTCGCGCTTCTGCGCCCTCAGCACGACACCCCGCCGAGCAGCTCAGCCGGCATCCTGCCCCGTGCCCCCGACTTGCGGCACGCGCGCACCCGCGCCCCACCTTTCTTCGCTTGATTTGCTTTTGACTTTGTTACCCGCGCGAGTCGGCCTGAGGCTGGCTCGCGTGGACGTCGTTTGCACGCGAAGAAAGACCTTTCATGTCGACCTCATTCCGCCCGACCGTCCTGGCGCTGTCCCTCGCTGCCGCATTCCCTCTCCAAGCACTCGCTCAGGCCGATCTGCCCGGCTCATCCACGCCCGACACCACCGCGCCTGACGCACAGTTGGCCGTGCTGCCCCCTGTGGTGATCACGGCCCCCACCATGCAGACCCCGCTGGTGACCCAGTTCAACCCGCGTGACCCGCAGCAGCCTCTGCCCGCCAACGATGGCGCCAGCCTGCTCAAGACCATTCCCGGCATGAGCGTGATCCGCAAAGGCGGCACCGATGGCGACCCCTTGTTCCGCGGCATGGCGGCCTCGCGGCTCAACATCCTCATCGACGGCGAGCACATCCTGGGCGGCTGTGGCATGCGCATGGACCCCCCCACAGCCTACGTTTTCCCCGACACCTTTGACAAGGTCAGCCTGATCAAGGGCCCACAGTCGGTTGAGCACGGCCCTGGCGCCTCGGCAGGCACGGTGCTGTTCGAGCGCAAGCCCACCTACTTCCGTCAACCCGGCGTCGAGTTCAAAGCTGCCGTCACCGGCGCCAGCTTCAATCGCTACGACACCTATGTCGATGCCAAGGCTGGCACGCCCTTGGGCTATGTGCAAGTGCAAGCCACGGAAGCCGCCTCCGGCGACTACGAAGATGGTGACGGCACCCGGGTCAACTCGGCTTACCGTCGCCGCAGCCTGAGCGCGTCGGTGGGATGGACTCCGGACGAGCACACCCGCCTTGAACTGTCGGCCATTGAAAGCCGGGCCAAAGCAGCCTACGCCGACCGCAGCATGGACGGCAGCAAGTTTGACCGCAGCAATGTGGGGATCAAGTTCGAGAAGACCCATATGTCCGGTCTGCTCAACGCGGTGGAAGCACAGCTGTACTACAACTATGTGGACCACGTGATGGACAACTACACGTTGAGGACATTTGTGCCCTCCATGATGATGCCCAACCCCATGTCGTCCAATCCGGATCGTGAGACCACGGGGGGGCGCATTGCCGTGACCCTGCGCCCTGACGATGTCCACAAGATCGTGCTGGGCGTGGACCAGCAAACCAACATCCACACCCTGCGCAAGAGTGGCATGGGCGGGGATCTGGTGAACTCCTACGCCAATCAAACACGGGTAGAGGACGCCCGCTTCCACAACCTGGGCCTGTTCGGAGAAGTCACCCACGTGCTGAGCAACGAACAGCGTGTGGTGGGTGGCCTGCGCCAGGACCAGTGGGAAGCGCGTGACCGCCGCACCACCCTCAGCAGCGGCATGATGAACCTGGGCGCCAACCCCACGGCCAACCAGACACGTGACAAGACCCTGCACAGCGGCTTCGTGCGCTATGAGCATGATCTGGGCGAACACACCCAAAGCTACGTCGGCCTGGGCTACACCGAGCGCGCGCCCGACTACTGGGAATTGTTCAGCAAGGAGTCGCTGAGCAGCATCAGTGCTTTCGACCGCATCAACCCGGAAAAAACCACCCAGATTGACGTGGGCGTGACCCACCAGCAAGGCCCCTGGGACACCTTTGTCTCGGCCTACGTCAGCCAGGTTCAGGATTACATCCTGATCCAGTCGAACGTCGTCAAGGGGATGCGGAGCACCACCGTGGCACGCAACGTTGACGCGCGCACCTGGGGTGGCGAGATCGGCGCGCACTACAAGCTCACACCGCAGTGGACCGCGCTGGGAAGCCTGGCCTATGTCAACGGCCACAACCGCACCGATGACCGCGCCCTGGGTCAGATCCCACCGCTGGAAGCCCGCCTGGGCCTGAACTGGCAGCGGGGTGCCTGGTCGGCTGGCAGCCTGCTGCGCCTGGTGGCCTCGCAACACCGCTACGCCGTCAATGAGGGCAACATCGTTGGGCAGGACCTGGGCCGCACTGGTGGCTTTGGCGTGGCCTCGCTGCACGGCGGCTACGCCTGGAGCAAAGCCGTCAAGCTCAGCGCCGGCGTCGACAACCTGTTCGACAAGACCTACGCCGAGGCCATCAGCCGGGGAGGCGCCAACGTGAGCGGCTACGACACCACCACCCGCATCAACGAGCCCGGTCGGACCTGGTGGTTGAAGCTGCAGGTGGCGCTGGACTGACCAAGCTCGCCCCAACAGGTGCAGGCCTGGACGCCTGCACCACCCCGTAGGGTGGTGGCCCTGCAATCACAGGGTGGCCGCCCCCTCGGCCCGTTGGCGGATTCGCAGACAATTCCAATCTGTTGCCCTCGCTGCCACCCGTCCACCATGCCTTCTGCTGCGTCTTCCGCTCCATCCTCCATGACCACCTTGCGTGTCCTGCCCGAAGACGACAGCCAACGCTGCGTGCTGCACAACGAGGTCCACGCCCGACCTCCGGCCCGCATCCGCCTGCCGGCCCTGGTGGTGTACGTCGCCGTGCTCAACGAGGGCATCACCCGTGAGATGGAGTGGCAACACCTGCGCCAACTCCCTGGGCAGCAAGACCTCACGCTGGACCATCTCTCCGGCAACTTTCAACGCCTGCGTTTTGCCAATCACACGCTCAAATGGGAGCGACACACGGAGTTCACGCGCTACTCCATCGTGCAAGCCCTGCCAGAGGACGCCCTCGTCCACGGCAATGATGACGAGCTGATCCGAGCCCTGGTGATGGACCCGGCGTGGCTGGCGGCCATTCCGGGCCGCACGGTGGCGGCCATCATGATGGCCATGATCAATGGTGACGTCGACGATCTGGACGGCATGAAGCGTGTGGGCGAGCCCTGGATCGAAGGGCGCGAAACCATGGCTTCGCTGCTTGGCATCCGCCGCTCCTGCGTGATGACCGACTTCCGCCTGCGTCCCAGTGGCTTCGAGCGCCTGCTGGTCATCTCCCCACCTGACACGTCCGAGTTGCGCGTGGGGCGCATCTCCCAGCGGCTGCTGGAGCTGGAAACCTATCGCCTCATGGCCCTACGTGGTCTACCTGTGGCCAAGGACCTGGGCCCGATGCTCACCCAGTCCGAAGCCCAGTTGGCCGAGATCATGGCGCGCATGGAAAACGCCGACACATCCGACCAGGAGTTGCTCGGCACCCTGATTGGTCTGGCCGCGCGCATTGAGCGGGCCACTGCCACACACATGTATCGCTTCTCTGCCACCATGGCCTATCACAGCCTGGTCGAACAGCGCATTGAGCAACTGCGTGAGACCCCGATCCCCGGCACGCAAACGGTGGGCGAGTTCATGCTGCGACGGCTGTCGCCGGCCATCGCCACAGTTCAGGCCACCTCACAGCGTCTCAGCGCGCTGTCGCAGCGGGTGGAGCGCGCCAGCGCGCTCTTGCGCACGCGTGTGGACATCGCCACCGAAACGCAAAACCAGATGCTGCTGGAAAAACTCACCAAGGGACAGGACCTGCAACTGCGCCTGCAATCCACGGTGGAAGGCTTGTCGATTGCAGCCATCGCCTACTATGTAGTGAGCCTCATCCTGTACGTGGGCAAGGCGGGCAAAGCTGCCGGTCTGCCGTTGAATCCGGAAATGCTGGCCGGCGCCCTGATCCCGTTGGTGTTGCTGGGCGTCTGGTGGGGCACCCGACAGATTCACAAGAAGATCACCCACAGCGCCGATCACTGAGGCAACACGCTGGTGTGACGGGCACGGCCCGGGCGCTCAATCCCAGCGCCAAGACCAGATCAGATCGGCCGCGTTGTCGACCCCAGCCTGCAGTCGCAAGGTGAAGCGACGCGCCAGGGTGTAGATCAATTGCCAGTTGCCCCCTGTAGCGTTGAGGTTGCGCTCGTAACCCACATACCAATATCGCGACACCTGTTTGCCAACGTTCACGACGGTTTCACGCACAGCGCCGTCGGTCTGCCGCACAGAGAACTCATCCAGCCCCAACATCCCGATCAGGTTGTCGGAAGGCGAGGACCCTTCCCCGGACAACAGGGCCACCGCGGCCGTCTGTAACAAGCCGATGTCGGCACCGCCCAACCCTGTCGGCGCACGCCCCAGCACCAGCCACGACAGCTTCTCGGTCTCCGACATGGCCGGCTCTGAATACAAGCGTATGCGAGGGTCTTGTGCGGTCCCGGTGATGGCCACGCCCACTTTCACGTCGCTGCTGGCCGCAGTGGGAGACTGAGCACGCATGGCCAGAATGTCCAGGCGCGGATTTTCGATCGGGCCCGTGAAAGCCACAGTGCCCCGCTCCACCACCAGTTTCTGGCCATACGCCGCGTACGTGCCGTTTTCAACGCGAATGGTGCCATTCAGGGTGGGGCGGTTCGACGGCGTGGTCACCTTCACCACACCTGTCAACAAGGCATCCAGACCCATGCCCTTGATGCGCAGGCTCTTGCCCAGATCCACATCCAGATTGGCCATTAATTTGCGTTGAGGCTCACGCTGACGGGGCCCCGTTGCCCCATTGCCATTGGTCTCGCTCATCGGCCGAGCATGTGCCGGACGGTTCACCACCATCACGTCATCGCCCACAGTAGGGGCCGATGACTTGCTGATGTCGATCAGCCCCTCGTCGACCCTCACTCGTCCGTCTGCTTCCATGGTCTCGGTGCCCAGCGCCCCGTTGACCACACCGCTGAGCACCACGCGACGGTCCACACGCTGCAACAAGGGGAAGCGATCGGCCGTCAGGCTCACACGGGCCTGAACCACATCACCGAACGTCGCCTGCCCCTGCGCCGTGAGGAGGCCACCGGCCGAGCCGCCTCGGGCCTCGAAGTGCTCCAACACCATCAAGTCCCCCATGAGGGACATGCGCAGCTTGCCATCGCTGAGGTTGACACCCATCAGCGCTTGCCCGGCGCCCAGGTTTTCTCCCTGCACCTGACCGCTGTAGCGTGGCGCACCCAAGGTGCCTGCCAAGGCGGCCTTGGCCTGCACCTGACCACTGATGCGCCAACCCGCAGGTATCCAGGTCCCCCAAGGACGCAGGTTGCCGATGCTCAGATCCAGATCGCCTTGCAGGGCATCGGTGCCTTGCGGCCCCACCATGGGATCAGCAGCTTGCACCACCTGCCGCCCTGTCAGCTTGCCCAAGGCGCGACCTTCGAAGGCCTGGGTCAAGGTCCAAGTACCCTGACGGGCCTGCAAGGTCACGCGCGCATCACGGATCCCCAGTCGCTGGGCACTGTTGCCCTCGATCGTGGGCTCGAACAGGCTGATGTCGCCCGACTTGCGTTGCACCGTGGCATCCACCGACCAAGGCGCACTGCGTTGGTGGGTCAGCTTCAACCCGCCTTCCAAAATCAGATCCCCGCCCCACCCAGCTTTGGGCTGCCAGCGTGTGAGCAACTCCGGCAGATTGAATGCCTCCAAACTCAGATCCAACTTGGCCACGCCCACCGGGTCGCGCTGACGGTCAGCCCAGCTCCAGCCTGCCTCACGCAAATGCAACACGGCCCCCATCACATTCAACTGGGTGGCGCCCAGCGTCACGCTCTCGCTCCGGTCGCGCTGTTGCCACCGCACAGGCGTCGGTTGCAAACGCAAGGCCTCGCGACCTGGTGCGTCACCCACCCGCACCACCAAGTCTTGAATGCGGCCCTGCCAATCGTGAGCCGAATCGCTCCAGCGCAAGCCCCCTTGCAGGGTCAGATCAGCGGTCAATCGCTCGGCTGGCGCCTTGGCCGACTCCACCTCGCCACCCGACTGGGAGGTGATCCTGGGTGTTTGCCGCGTCAAGCTGGCGTTCACACGCGCCTCGTGGGCCTGCACCGACCCGCCCACGCGGACACTGGCATGGCTCAGCTCCAAATTCGCTGTGCGCACTTGCTGCACATCGAGCTGGGCTATCACTGCCGATGCAGGCTTGCGCGCATCCACGCCCCATTGCGCCTGCGCCGAAGTCACGGAAACGCCCTCACCATCCTTGGGTAGCCAGCGCAAGCCCGTCACCCTCGCCTGTCCTGCACTGCTCAACCTCGGCCACAGACCTTGCCCCTGCGCGCTCAAGCTCACATCACCCGTGATCTGACGCGCGCCTGCCAATGCCACCAGAGGTTGCAGGGCCTGCAGCGCACTGGCATTGACCTGCGCTTGCCACTGCGCGCTGGCCCCGAGCTGAGGACGGCCCGCCGCATCGGCCTGCCACGGTAGCTGCGCGCGGAACTGCGCCAGGTTGCCAGCCGCGTCCAGGTTCACATTCAGGCCCATGACCTGTTTTTGACTGGGCGACTGCCACTGCACCGCCCCCCTGAGGGGGACGCCCGCCAGCCAACTGGGTGCCAACTGGGCATCCAATTGACCTCGCCAAGTCGCATCGAGCTCGAAGCTGGCTTGTGCCGACAGCGCGTTACGCCCACTCACCTCCGCGGGCCAAGGCAACCACAGCTGTGGATCGAAATCCCGCACCTCCAACCGCCCCTTGGTCCGCCAAGCCACCGCCGGTGGTGGCGTTGTTGTCGCATCGGGGGCGATCGGCCACTGCCACCGTGCATCACGCAACTCTGCACTTGCGCCAGCCGATGCCAGCAACAGACGCGACACACTCACCACGCCAGGCGCATAACGGGCCTCCAAGCTCGCCTCGACCGGACGTTGCCCCGCCGCCATGGTGCGCGCACGTTCGGGTTGGGCATAGGCTGCACCATACTCACCCTGAATGCGCGCCAACAGGGTGGCGGCCGTGTCACGCCAGCCCGTCTTCTGCCCGGCTGACTTGGCCTCAGGCGATACGCTGATCTCGCCCTGCAAACGCAATGCCGGCGCCTGTCCGTGCAGGGCCTGGGGCTCCAGCTGCGCCACGCTCAGACGAAGACGATGACCCTGCCCCCACCCACCTTTCAGGGTCACCTGCGCGGTGTCACCACTTCGCACACGAGGCAATGCCAACTGCCAGTCGAGTTGCACCGAAGCCAGTACGGCATCCACAGACCGGGCCTCCTTGGCCCTTGCCAGCTGCCATGTTCCTTGCCAGGACCTCACCGGCAAGCGCCCCTGATCCCAGGCACCGCTCAAGCGGTTTTGCAAGTCCACACGACCGTGCAAATCGGCATGTCCCTTGCGCTGAGGTGCCATGTCCACGGCACCGTGCAACGCGGTGCGAGGCAAATTCGGCTGAAGATCGGCCAGATTGAGGCCCTCAAAGCGCGCTTTCAGGCGCGACACAGGCCAAGGCGCAAACGCCTGCACCTGTGCATCAGCGCTCAGAGACTGGGCGGGCTGCTTGCCACGCTGCAAGTGGGCCTGTGCGGTCACCCCCATGTCCGTGAGCGCGCCGCTCACTCGAAGCTTGGCTTGCGCGCGCAAGTCAGCGGAAACGGCCCCCACGGCCTGCAAGGCTGCGTCCACCTTCATCCGACCACGCACCGCCACACTGGCTTGGCCTTGCACTTGCCAATCTCCCCAGCTCAGGTGGCGCAATCGGAGACTGTGACGTGTCGGCAGCAGACCATCATGCAAAGCCAGGGTCGCATCCAACCCCTTGAAAGGCAGATCCCCCACCAGATTGCTGACAAACTCACCCACCTGGACGCGATCAAGGTGCACCGAAACCGGCAGACTCAGATCGCGCGGGGCAGCCAAAGGCTCGGGCGAGCTCGGCCCCGCCACCCAATCCAATCGCACACGACGTGCTTGCAAGCCTTGTGCACGCACGCCCAGCCACCACGCGACCTCCATGTCGGGCAGCAAGGTCAGGCCCTGCCAAGCTGGCTCATCCAGAATCAAGGCACCACCGCGCGGCAGATCCACCTCCACCCGTTCGGCCCGGAAATCACCCAGCAATGCCCCTTGCGCTGCAGCGACGCGCACGCCCACCCCCGTCAAGGCGCCCAGCAGCCGCTGAGTTGCCCACTCGGTATGGAGCCCCCCCCACACCGCAGCAGCGACGAGGCACAACGCCCCCATCAGCCATGCGAATGCACCCGCCAGCCAACGCAAGCGACGCCACCCAGCACCGCGCTGAGAGCCCCCCGTCTCCGGCGATGCGTCTGGGGACATCACAGCCTGCGCACCGGTGGTCACAGACGCTGCGTCGTCGGGGAGGCGTTCGCTCACAGACTGACCCCCACACTGAAGTGCATGCGCCACTGGCCTGTGTCCGAGCCACGCGCCAGATCCAGGCGCAACATGCCCACCGGACTGCGCCACCGCACCCCGACGCCATAGCCCACCTTCGGCCGCAGATCCCCCATGCGCTCTGCAGCATCCCCCGCGTCCACGAACACCGCCCCCAACAGACTGGGCATGCTCTGCAAAATCGGGTGCGCAAGCTCCACACTGGCGGTCGCCATGGCCCGACCACCGATGGTCACCCCCTCGCGCTTCACACCCAGAGACCTGTAGGCATAACCGCGCACGGAATCGTCGCCCCCCGCACGGAACAGCAAGGTGTCAGGCACGCTGACATCCTCGCCTGCCGACACCTGTCCGGCCTCGGCCCGGGCGGTCAGATGCCAATTCAGTGGCAGAGGACGATAGGCCGTGATGCGGCCGTAGGCGCGTGTGAATGTGCCCGTGCTGTCCAGTGCCGAGTAGGTCTGGCCCAACGTCAACTCGGCAAGGCCGGTATACCCCTGCGTCGGCAGCAACTGGTTATCGACATGGCGCCAGATCCACTGCGCCGTGCCACTCAACGCCGAGGCATTCGACACCACCACATCGTTCGCCGAGGACACGCGTGCGTGCTGATACTCCAGGTACTGGGTACGCTCGCGCACATCCCCCTCCTGCAAGCGTCCCACGCGCACGCGCTGGCTCGTCGTCTGGGCATCATCGCTGTCCAGCAAGCGCGAAGCCTGCCCCGAGAGCAAACCCCTCACGCGACCCGGCAGCGGATGAGACGTCAGGTCCACCTGACCACGCGACTCGCGCTTGCCAATCTGCAACGCCGTCTTGGCCTGCCACCCCAGCCCCCACAGATTCCGGTGCAAGTGTTCGCCGGACACGCGTGGCCCGGTGTCACTGCTCACACCCACCCCGACCGTGGCAGCCTGCAATGGCAACTCGCGCAACTGCACGACCACCGGCGTGGCATCGGCCTGCGTGGGGTCGAAATCGGTGGCCACAAAAATGTTCTCGAACAGGTTGAGCTTCTGGATGCGCTCCTGCCAGTCCAGCACCAGCTTTTCTTCGTAGGGGTCACCCTTTTTGAACGGCGCCAGGTCCAGCACCGCCGAAGCGGGCTGGCGCGTCAAGCCCTCCACCCGGATGTCCCCAAACGCAAAGGCTGGCCCCGAGTCGGCCACCAGAAAAATCTTGGCGGTGCGCTCGGTCGCATCCACCGTCACCGAGGTCCCGCTCCACGAGGCAGTGGGATAACCCTTGGCCCGCAACTGGGCCAAGGCCGCATTCTTCGCCGATGACCACAGGCCCTGACGAAACACCTCGCCCACCGGCAGCCCCCAGTCACGCATCAGACCGTCGGCCAAGGCCTGCGCCCGGGCATCGCCGTCGCTCAACGCGACATCGAACGCGCCTTCATAAATCATCTGCACCTTGCTGATGCGCGTGCGCTGGCCAGGGTCGACCTTGAGGGTGACCACCACGGGCTTGCCCTCCACCTCATCGTCCACACGGGTGCTGATCTGCGCACCGAAATAGCCCTCGGCCTCCAGCAGGCCGCGCGCCTCATCCGGTGCGGAGATGACCAGACGCCGCAACTCATTACGGCTGATGCGTAACTTGTCGTTGTCGGCCCGTTCGCGTTGAAAGCGCGCCAACTCCAGGTACTCGGTGAGCAGTTCGTCCAGCGGCGCAGGTGCATCGACCTTCAACTGCCAGACCAGCGCAGACGCGCGGCGACGCGCGGTTGCTGCGGCACCCGTTTGAGTCTCAGGCACCGCAGACTCTGTACGCAATGGCACAGCTTCGTCTCCCTCTGCCCCGAGGCTGGCGGGAGCCTCGGGCGAGGTCGACACCATCGGGGCGGCGGTTTGAGCCCAGGCCCCGGCGGGCAAGAGGCCCCAGGCAAGCGCCAAACCAGGCCACCAATTGCGCACACGCACCGTGGCCAGCCTCATTTGCTCAGCAAACGCATGGCACTTTCCAGGCCCTGCAGGCTCATGGGGAACATGCGCCCCCCCATCAACTGATGCATGATCGACACGCTCTGGCGGTAGTTCCACACCCCAGGCGGCTCCGGGTTGATCCAGACATGGTTGGGAAAGGCGTTCGTCAGCCGCCCGATCCACTCGGCGCCCGGTTCCTCGTTGTTGTATTCCACACTGCCGCCGGGCTGCAGGATCTCATAGGGGCTCATCGTGGCATCGCCCACGAAGATGAGCTTGTAGTCCTTGTTGTACTTGCGGATGATGTCCCAGGTCGGGATCTTCTCGGTGAAACGGCGGTGGTTGTTCTTCCACATGAAGTCATAGACACAGTTGTGGAAGTAATAGAACTCCAGGTGCTTGAACTCGGACTTGGCGGCCGAGAACAGCTCCTCCACCCGGTGGATGTGGTCGTCCATCGAGCCGCCCACGTCCATCAGCAGCAGCACCTTCACGGTGTTGTGACGCTCGGGCACCATCTTGATGTCCAGCATGCCGGCATTGGCCGCCGTGGCCTGGATGGTGTGATCCAGATCCAGTTCCTCAGCCGCCCCTTGGCGGGCGAACTTGCGCAGACGGCGCAGGGCCACCTTGATGTTGCGGGTGTCGAGCTCGATCGTGTCGTCGTAATCGCGGAACTCGCGCTTGTCCCACACCTTGACCGCGCTGCGGTGGCGCGAACGGTCCTGTCCGATGCGGATGCCTTCGGGGTTGTAGCCATAGGCCCCGAACGGCGAAGTGCCGCCCGTCCCGATCCACTTGTTGCCGCCCTCGTGACGCTCCTTCTGCTCCTCCAGCAGCTCCTTGAGACGGTCCATGAGCTTGTCCCAGCCCATGGCCTCGATCTTGGCGCGGTCTTCCGGGCTCAGTTCGCGCTCGAACTTTTTGCGCAGCCACTCCAGCGGCAACTCCCGCGTCAGGTCGATGGCCTGGGTCGCCCCCTGAAAGTACGTGGCAAACGTGCGATCAAATTTGTCAAAATGGGCTTCGTTCTTCACCAGGGTCATGCGCGCCAGGTGGTAAAACTCATCCACCGAGGGGCCAATCACCTCGCCCTTGATCGCTTCCAGCAAGCTCAGGTACTCCGGTATCGTGACCGGCAACTTGGCTTGACGCAGAGCGAAGAAGAAATCAATCAGCATGGGCTTTCCAGAAAGTCTCTGCGCTATTTTCACCCCGGATCCATCCAAACGAAAGCCTGGGGCCTCTGTGAAGCCCTGAAACCGCACCCGACATGGAAACTCGCCACCTGCTGCTGGCCTTCGTTCTGCTGAGTCACACGCTCACCACGGGCATGTGGTGGATGGGCGGCACCTGGATGGGACTGTCGAGCCGCGCTGCGCGCTACTGGCTGATCGCCAGCCTGGGCAATGGTGTGGGCCTGTGCCTGATCCTGCTCCCTGGCAGCGGCCCCGCAGAGTTGCGCATCCTCACAGCCTGCTCGCTCGCCGCGCTGGCTGCCATCTGGATGAGGCAAGGTTTGCAGGTGTTCCTCAAACTGCCTCGCACCGAAGCACGCCATCTGGCGCTGAGCATGGCCTTGATGGGATTCAACATTCTGGTGTGCGTGCCGCTCAGCTGGCAAGCTGCAGGGGTGGCCGTGAGTGCCGGTGTGGTGGCCGTTGCCATGCTGCTGAGCGTTCGCGAGGTCTACCACCCACTGAAGCGGGAGTTCAACCGAGGCACGGCCTGGGCAGCGTCCCTCATGTTCTGTGTCATCGCCTTGTGTGCGATCGTGACAGGCCTGAGCCAGCTGGGCCCCAACTGGCCGTGGCCATGGCTGGACAGCCCGCTCGAGACACGGCAGTTCGTGCTGAGTTTCGTGAGCGTCACGCTGTCGATCCTCACCAGCTTCGTGTTGGGATACATCGTGGTCATGCGACTGGTGGGGCGACTTGAGCACCTCTCGCTGCATGACGGCCTGACGGGCTTGCTCAACCGCCGCGCCATTGAAGCCATGCTGGCGCGTGAAACGCAACGTCTGGAGCGTTTCAACCAGCCTTTTTCCATCCTGCTGATCGACATCGACCACTTCAAGCATGTGAACGACCAACTCGGTCACCCGGCAGGCGATCAGGTTCTGATGGAAGTTGCGCGCCGCCTGCAGGCCGAGGCACGGGAGGTGGACCACGTGGCGCGCTACGGCGGCGAGGAGTTCTGCGTGCTGCTGCCGCACACCGAACACGAAGGCGCCTTGCAGGCTGCCGAGCGTCTTCGGGAGAGTGTCTGCGAGCGCCCGATTGCCTGGGGGACCGTGAACGTGCCGGTCACGATCAGCATGGGGCTGGTGTGCGCGGACAACCCGCAAGAGACGCTGCAATCACTGTTGCGCCGGGCCGATGCGGCCCTTTACCAAGCCAAGGAAGGGGGCCGCAACATGGTGGTGTCGGCCCCGACGCCGAACGAGGCAGCCGCGCCACATTGAGGCGCGACCGCTTGTTCAGCGGTTGTGGCGGGCCATGTGGACCAGCTTCTCGAACAGGCTGAGGTCTTGCTCGTTTTTGAGCAAGGCGCCCACCAGCGGCGGCACGCTGACCTTTTCGTCCTTGTTTTGCAGCACTTCCAGCGGGATGTCCTCGGCCACCAGCAGCTTGAGCCAGTCGATCAGCTCCGAGGTGCTGGGCTTCTTCTTGAGGCCCGGCAGGTTGCGCACCTCGTAGAAATGACGCATGGCCGCTTGCAGCAGGTCTTGCTTGATGTGGGGGAAGTGCACCTCGACGATCTGCTTCATCGTGGACGCATCGGGGAAGCGGATGTAGTGGAAGAAGCAGCGACGCAGGAAGGCGTCGGGCAGGTCCTTCTCGTTGTTCGAGGTGATGATGACCAGGGGGCGATGCTTGGCCTGGATCAGCTGACGGGTCTCGTAGCAGTAGAACTCCATGCGATCGAGCTCACGCAAAAGATCGTTGGGGAACTCGATGTCGGCCTTGTCGATTTCGTCGATGAGCAAGGCAACTTGCTGATCGGCCTCAAAGGCCTGCCACAGGGTGCCTTTGACGATGTAGTTGTGGATGTCTCGCACTTTCTCGTCGCCCAACTGGCTGTCTCGCAGGCGGCTGACGGCGTCGTACTCGTACAGGCCTTGCTGGGCCTTGGTGGTGGACTTGATGTGCCATTGCAGCAAGGGCATACCCAGTGCTTCGGAAACCTGCTCGGCCAACATCGTTTTGCCGGTGCCTGGCTCGCCCTTGACCAGCAAGGGCCGCTGCAACTTGAGGGCGGCGTTCACGGCCAGTTTCAAGTCATCGGTGGCGACGTATTGATCGGTACCTTGGAATTTCATGCGCTGACTCAACAGGGTTGCTACTGTGTTCGAGTATAGGCTGAGCCCCAATAATGGGCTGAACGACCGTGTTTCACTCAGCAGCCATTTTCCACTGCCCACCATGAACACACTGCCTCACCTGCTCCGTTCTTTTGGCGTCTTGACCTCCGCGGCATTGCTGGCGTTCGGCGCTTGCGCGCAGAACGTGAAGGCAGGCGATGTGAATGCTGCACGCAGCAAAGTCGCCATGTGTGTGGGATGCCATGGCATCCCTGGCTATCAGTCCAGTTTCCCCGAGGTGCACAAGGTGCCCAAGATCTCGGGGCAATCAGAAGCCTACCTGGCGGCCGCCTTGATGGGGTATCGCAAAGGTGACCGCAAGCACCCGACGATGAAGGCCGTGGCCACCTCCCTGAGCGATCAGGACATTGCTGACCTGGCGGCTTACTATGCTTCTCATGGTCAGGACCTGCCACCCACGCCAGCCAAAGGCGGCACGGCCAGCTCCGAGGTGCAAGCTTTGCTGACCAAGGGCAACTGCATGGCCTGTCATGGCGAGAACCTGAGCAAACCCATCGATCCAAGCTACCCAAAGCTGGGGGGCCAGCATGCGGATTACCTGTTCGTGGCCCTGAAGGCGTACCACACAGCCAACAACCCCAACATCGGACGAAGCAGCCCGATCATGGCCGCGCAGGTGCAAGCCTTCAACGCCAAGGAGTTGAAGTTGTTGGCCCAACACATCGCCAGCCTGCCAGGCGACCTGAAAACGGTGCCGCAACCTCGTCTGCGCTGAGGCAAGGCCCACCACCACCGCCGGCGCCCATGAACAAAGCCCGCCAAATGGCGGGCTTTGTCATACTCAAGGCTGCTCGGCGTGGTCAGGCCGCATCCACCCAGAGCTTCTGGTCAGCCAGCATCCGCGCGATGATGGCACCGTCTCCTGCGCCTGTTTCCAGACCGAAGGCTGTGCGCAGGTTGACCCCTTGCAGCACGATTTCCTGGGTGATCGTGCCCTGCCCATCGGTCAGGTCACCGGCCACGCTGATCTGGATGCGTGTGTCCGAGCCGCTCGTATCAAAGTGCAGATACTGGCCCAGATTGCCCACGCCGCCATCGCTGTACTCACCCTGCAGAAGGTCACGCAAGTCCAGCACATCACCACCATTGCCATGGGGCGCGAGGTCGAAATCCTCGATGCGATCGACCGTGGCACGGCCTGTCACCACATCGCTCAAACGCCAGGCAAACACATCACCGCCCTCGTCGCCCCTCAGACGGTCATCGCCCTGGCCACCGTAAAGCAGATCGTCACCTGCCCGGCCTTGCAGAACATCCGCGCCAGCCTGGCCCAACACCTCATCGGCGTCCGAGGTGCCGACGACGGTCCGCCCCTCGTTGTCGGTGATGGCGACGTCATTCCAGGTGACCGGATTGATCACATTGCCCTCGACGACCGTGGCCTGCAGGCGTAGAAACTCGACCGGCTCGACCTCGGCATCGTCCAGGGTGGGCACGCGCACATCGATGCGGGTGTCTCCCGGCTGAAAACTCAACGGGCCGGTCACGGCAAGCCATTGCTGGGCCGACGTGTCAAAGTACTCCAATTGGTTGGCCGAATCGACACCCGGCAGCGCCGCATCGAGCAACGGGGTGCCGCCCGCCTGCAATGCCAAGGACACCGACACCACTTCGCCCGTGACCGAGGTGAGATTGACGGAGTAGTGAGCGTGTTGACCCTCGATGGCATCCTCGCTGAAGACAACCATGTAGGGCTTGTCGTTGTCCGTGATGGCGGTGTCGTTGCGAGACTCGGCATTGGCGGTGTCACCGCTGATGACGGTGGCCTGCAACTGGAGAAACTCCAGACCCTCAATCTCGGCATCGTCCACTGTGGCCACGCGCACCTGGATCTGGGTCTGTCCCGGTGCCAACGTCAGGTCGCCGGTCACGGTTTCCCACGCTTGGCTGATGGTGTTGAAGTACTCGAGCGGACCCGTCGAGTCCACGCCAGGCTCGGCCGCGTCGACCGGATCGGAGCCGGCCAGCAAGGCCAGGCGCACCGTGACGGGCTCGGACGAGGGCTGGGTCAGGTTGACCGTGAAGCCGGCATGCTCACCCTCAGTGGTGTCCTGGCCATAAACAACCAGGAAAGGCTTGTCGTTGTCGGTGATGGCCGTGTCGTTGCGCGACTCGGTATTGGCGGTCTCACCACTGATGACGGTGGCTTGCAACTGGAGAAACTCCAGGCCTTCGACCTCGGCATCATCCACTGTGGCCACGCGGACCTGGATCTGGGTTTGCCCAGCGGCCAGCGTCAGATCACCGGTCACGGTCTCCCACGCCTGGCTGCTGGTGTTGAAGTATTGAAGCGGGCCCGTTGTGTCCACACCGGGCTCAGCCGCGTCCATTGGGTCGGAGCCGGCCATCAAAGCCAGGCGCACCGTCACGGGCTGGGGCGAAGGCTGGGTCAGGTTGACCGTGAAACCTGCGTAACCGCCCTCGGTGGTGTCTTGGCCGTAAACGATCAGGAAAGGCTTGTCGTTGTCGGTGATGGCCGTGTCACTCCAGTTCACGCTGTTGACCGTTTCACCGCTGGTGACCGTGGCACGCAGCTGGATGAACTCCACGCCTTCAACATCCTGATCATCCAAAGTGGCGACTCGAACACGGATCGCGGTCTGCCCAGGCGCAAAGCTCAAATCACCACTGACAGCTGTCCATTGCTGGGTTGCGGTGTTGAAGTATTCAAGTGCCGTGGCAGTGTCGATGCCCGGCTGTGCGGCATCGGCCGCATCGGTGCCTGGCAACAGGTCGAGCCGAACGGTGACCGGGCCGACAGGGGCCTGCGTCAGGCCCACGGTGAACTCGACCGCTTGGCCTTCGACGGCATCTTGCCCGAACACCGTGAGGAACGGCAGGCTGACGGGCGGCTCGGGGGGCTGCGGTGTCTCGGGCTCAGGGTTGGTGAGCGAGCGTTGGTCGGTGAAGGCGCCAGGCAGAGGCGCTGAAGGCGCCGGCGCGTCGGGCGTACCGAAGCCGAAGGATTGGGGAGAGACCGCTTCGCTGACGCGGTCCACTCGCAGACCCAAGCCGAGCGAGCCACCCTCGCCTCCCGTCAAGCCCGCAGCAGGGGCTTCCTCTTCGCCCTGAGGCGTGTCAAGGTTGGCGATCGCGTCATCGATCTCGGTCTGGGCGCGTGCCGTGGGCGCCGCGGCCACTTCCAGAACCTCTCCGTTGGGGCCCAGGATGGGCTGACCATCGGGAAGCTTATCGCCCACTTTCACGGCAATCAGATCGCCCTGGGGAGACCGGACATAGGCTTCACCCCGAACGGCGGTGACGATACCGGCAGAGACAGCAAGGATCGACATAGGGCGACTCGTGAAAAGAGTGTTCAACACGTGTCACTTTAGGGCGAGTTCGCGTCAAAAGGGGGCGAAACGCCCCCCCTGACCACAGGGTCGGGCCGTGTGAAAAGTCCCGCTTTTCCGGTGTCCCCAGAAGTCGATCCTAGCAATAACCCGACTCAGCGGGTGGCGCGCATCATCAGGCGGTCGATGTAGCCTTGGCCGTCAAACGGGCGGCCAGAGCGCTGCGCTTCCCAGACCATTTCGCCCAGGGCTTCCATGGCGACGTGGTGGGCTTCGTGCAGGGAGTTGAGTCGCTGTGCCAGCCGCTCGATGGCGGCTTTGACGCCACGCGGCTGGTCGATGCTGACCTGCTCGGTGATGGACAGGTGCATGGACAGGTGCAGGAAGGGGTTGGTGCGCCCCTCCTCCACGGTGTAGACGGCGGCGATGGCCGCGTCCACGTCAGACAGATCCTGATGGTATTCAGGGTGCTCGATCATCCAGTCGGTGGCTTGCGCCTCCAACGGGGTGAGCGGCTGGCCAGCCAGGTGCTTGGCCCAGGCCTCACAGAAGAAACGACGAACCTGTTCCTGGCTGGGGGCAAACATGGTGGATCAGACGCCCAGCAGTTCGACTTCAAACATCAGGGTGGCGTTGGGGGGGATGACGCCGCCAGCACCGCGGGCACCGTAGCCCAGCTCGGCGGGGATCACCAGGATGCGGGTGCCACCGACCTTCATGCCTTGCACGCCTTCGTCCCAGCCGCGGATGACGTGGCCAGCGCCCAGCGGGAAGGCGAAGGGGTCGTTGCGGTCCTTGCTGGAGTCGAACTTGGCACCCTTGACGCCGTTCTGGTAGAGCCAGCCGGTGTAGTGCACGGACACGTAGTTGCCGGCCTTGGCTTCAGCGCCGCTACCGACGGTAACGTCTTCGTATTGCAGACCGGAGGTGGTGGTGACGACAGCCATGGCGTGTCCTTTCTGAGTGAGGCGAATGAAAAAGAGGCCAGAGTCTAACCTCTGGCCCCATGCCCTTGCCGGGGGTCTGATTTGTCTGCGCTCAAATCGACATGAGTTGGCGCACGCCATCGGTGGCCATGTTCTCGCCACGTCCCTGCCGGATGATCTCGCCGCGCTCCATGACGAGGTACTGGTCGGCCAGTTCCTCGGCGAAATCGTAAAACTGCTCGACCAGCACGACGGCCATCTTCTGGCCGTTGAGCCCCTCGTCGGCCAGCTTGCGGATGGCGCGGCCGATGTCCTTGATGATGCTGGGCTGGATGCCTTCGGTGGGCTCGTCGAGGATCAACAGCTTGGGGCCAGCGGCCAGGGCGCGGGCAATGGCGAGTTGCTGTTGCTGCCCCCCGGAGAGGTCGCCGCCCCGACGGTGCAGCATCTGTTTGAGCACCGGAAAGAGCTCGAACAGCTGCTCGGGCAGCGGCGTGCCGCCCGGCTTGCTGGCCAGGCCCATTTGCAGGTTCTCGGCCACGGTAAGCCGTCCGAAAATCTCCCGGCCTTGGGGCACATAGCCCACGCCCAGGCGCACCCGTTCATAAGGCTTGGTGCCATTGATGGAGCGACCATCGAGCAGGATGTCGCCCGACTTGATGGGCACCAGGCCCATCAGGCTCTTGAGCAGCGTGGTCTTGCCCACGCCATTGCGGCCGAGCACCACGGTGACCTCGCCGAGCTTGGCCTCGAAATCCAGGCCGCGCAGGATGTGCGAGCCCCCGTAGTACTGATTGACGCTTTCTACCTTCAACATGCTGACTGTTCCTTCGCGTGGGTCGCTGCACGAATGCCGTGTTCAGCGCCCCAGATAGACTTCGACGACCTTGTCGTTGGCCTGCACTTCGGCCAGCGTGCCTTCGGCCAGCACCGAGCCTTCGTGCAGCACGGTGACCTTCTTCTTGGCCGCGCTGGCGCCCTGGGTGGTGAGTTCGTGGATGAACTTCATGTCGTGCTCGACCACCACCAGCGAATGCGCCCCTTCCAGCGACAGGAAGAGCTCGGCGGTGCGCTCGGTTTCTTCGTCGGTCATGCCGGCCACGGGTTCGTCCAGCAAGAGCAGCTTGGGGTCTTGCATCAGCAACATGCCGATCTCCAGCCATTGCTTTTGGCCGTGGGACAGCAGACCCGCGGTTCGCTGGGCGTGGTCCTTGAGGTGGATGAGTTCCAGCATGGCGCCGATGCGGTCGAGCTGGGCGCCGCTGAGCTTGAAGAACACCGAGGCGCGGGCGCGACGGTCGGCCTTGAGGGCCAGCTCCAGGTTCTCGAACACGGTGAGGTATTCGAACACCGTGGGCTTTTGGAACTTGCGGCCGATGCCGCGCTGGGCGATTTCGCTTTCGCGCAAGCTCAGCAGGTCGATGGTGGAGCCAAAAAAAGCCGTGCCGCTGTCGGGTCGGGTCTTGCCGGTGATCACGTCCATCATCGTGGTCTTGCCGGCGCCGTTGGGGCCGATGATGCAGCGCATCTCGCCCACCGAGATGTCCAGACACAGCTTGTTGAGGGCCTTGAAGCCGTCGAAGCTGACCTCGATGTCGTCCAGATAAAGGATGGAGCCGTGGGCGAGGTCGAGCTGGCCGGGCTGGACGACGCGACCATAGGCGGCTTCTCGTCCGCCCGACTCCCCCCCCTGCCCCGCCTGGGACTTCACGCGGGCCAGCTTTTCAACGCCTTCTTCCATGAGTTCGGGTGTCATGCCTTCACCTCGGTCTTCTTGTTGAGCAACTTCTTGACGCCACCGACGATGCCATCGGGTAGGAACAGGGTCACGGCGATGAACAGGGCGCCGAGGAAATACAGCCAGAACTCGGGGAAGGCCACGGTGAACCAGCTCTTGGCACCGTTGACGAAGAAGGCACCGATGATCGGGCCGATCAGGGTGGCGCGACCGCCCACGGCCGTCCAGATGGCCATCTCGATGCCAGCCGCGGCCGACATTTCGCTGGGGTTGATGATGCCGACCTGGGGCACGTACAGGGCACCGGCGATGCCGCACATCACGGCCGACAGCGTCCAGATGCCGAGCTTGTAGGCCAGCGGGTTGTAGCCGCAGAACATGACGCGGTTTTCAGCATCACGGATGGCCTGCAGCACACGGCCGAACTTAGTGTGAACCAACCAGCGCGCCATCAGGAAGAAGCCGATGAGCGTGAGACCGGTGAGCACGAACAGCACCATGCGGGTGGACGGCTGGGCGATGGGGATGTTCAGGATGCGCTTGAAGTCGGTGAAGCCGTTGTTGCCGCCAAAGCCCGTTTCGTTGCGGAAGAAGAGCAGCATGGCCGCATAGGTCATCGCCTGGGTGATGATGGAGAAGTACACCCCCTTGATGCGCGAGCGGAAGGCAAAGTAGCCGAACACGAAGGCGATGAGGCCAGGCACCAGGACCACCAGGGCCATCTGACCAATGAAGGACTCGCTCAGGGTCCAGTGCCAGGGCACTTCCTTCCAGTCGAGGAAGACCATGAAGTCGGGGATGTCGGCGCCGTAGCTGCCGTCACGGCCGATCTGGCGCATCAGGTACATGCCCATGGCATAGCCACCCAGTGCGAAGAACAGGCCGTGTCCCAGTGACAGGATGCCGGTGTAGCCCCAGATCAGGTCCATGGCCAGCGCGCAGATGGCGTAGCACATGATCTTGCCGATGAGGGACAAGGCGTAGTCGGACAGGTGGAAGGCCGAGTCGACTGGCACCAGAAGGTTGAGCACGGGTGCCAGGATCAACACCGCGAGCACGGCCGCCATGACGGCCGCCCAACCCTTGGTGCCCAGCATCAACCCACCTTTGGGTTGGAAGAAAGCAGAACTGGTCATAGTTGTCATCGTTCGTACGTCGTGAACAAACTTTCGCGCGCATGGACTCGGGCCAAGCTGGCTGCCACGGAACCGGCTTCGCCGGGCCGTCGGCAGCGCCCCCTTGAGGGGGCACGCGAAGCGTGTAGGGGGTGGGTCATGCCTCTCTGCCCTTGATGGCGAACAGGCCTTGGGGGCGCTTCTGGATGAAGATCACCACGATGACCAGCACCAGGATCTTGGCGAGCACAGCACCCGTCCAGCCTTCGAGGAACTTGTTGACCATGCCCAGGCCGAGCGCGGCGTACACGGTGCCGGCAATCTGCCCCACCCCACCCAGCACCACGACCATGAAGGAGTCAACGATGTAGCTCTGGCCCAGGTCCGGCCCCACGTTGCCGATCTGCGAGAGCGCACAACCGGCCAGGCCCGCGATGCCGGCGCCCAGCGAGAACGCCAGGGTGTCCACCCGTGCGGTGTTCACCCCCATGCACGAAGCCATCGGACGGTTCTGGGTAACGCTGCGCACGAACAGGCCCATGCGCGTCTTGGCGATCAGCAGGGTCATGCCCACCAGCACCAACGCGGCGAACACGATGATGGCCAGCCGGTTGTAGGGCAAGGTCAGGTTGCTGAGCACGTCGAAGCCGCCGGACATCCAGTTGGGGTTCTCGACCTGCACGTTCTGGGCGCCGAACACGGTGCGCACCAACTGCATCAAGACCAGGCTGATGCCCCAGGAGGCCAGCAGGGTCTCCAGCGGGCGGCCGTAAAGGAAGCGGAACACGCTGCGCTCCAGGATGGCACCCATCAGGGCGGCGGCCAGGAAGGACGCGGGTACGGCCAGCAAGAGATACCAGTCGAACAGCTCAGGCAGGTACTGGCGAAACAGGTTCTGGACGACGAAGGTGGCGTAGGCGCCGATCATCATCAGCTCGCCGTGGGCCATGTTGATCACGCCCATCAGGCCGTAGGTGATGGCCAAGCCCAACGCGGCCAGCAGGAGAATGGAGCCCAGGCTGATGCCGGTGAAGACCACGCCGGCGTGCTCCCCCCACTCCAGCTTGCTGGTGACCTGGCTCAGCGCAGCCTGTAGCGCCGCTTGCACTTGAGGGTCGGCTTCTTCGCCGCTGTTGATCCGCTCCATGAGCAGGCCGCGGGACTCGGGGCTGGCGTCGGCAGCCAAGGCTTCGGCGGCTTCCATGCGACGTGCCGGGGTGCTGGCGGTCAGCAAGGCCCTGGTACGGGCCATCTGGAGTTGTTTGCGCAGCGCCTTGTCGGTTTCAGCGGCCAGGGCCTGGTCGATGAGGGGCAGCCGAGACTCGTCGGCAGCATTGGCCAGTGCCTCGATGGCTTCTGCGCGCAGGTCGCGGTCAGGGGACGCCAGGTTGGCAGCAGCCAGCACGGCTTCGATCTCGCTGCTCATGCGGTTGTTGTTGACCACGTCCTCTGCGTCATCGGGCAAGGTCGCAGCCTGGCCGGTGACGGCATCCACCGCCTGCCCATCGTCCTGAATGATGTAAGCGCGGTCGGCGGTCACCTTGACCGCGTCGTCCAGCATCGCTTTGAGGAAGGGCGTCAGCGCCGGATCGTTCGTGGCGGCCAGCTTCTTGAGCGTGTCGATGCGCGCATCGTTGTCGCCCGCGGCCAGCGCGTGAGCGTCTTGCGGGGTCAGGGCGTGAGAGGCGGGTGCCCAGGCGCCCAGGCTCAGGCTCAACGCCAGGCCCAAGGTTGTCAGCCAGGATCTTGTGTTCACAGGCATGTCCTGCTCTTTTCGTGTGTGTGCGGTGAAAAAATGGCCCCGTCGGGCTACCCGAACGGGGCCAACCGCTCTGCTCCAAAATCAGCCCGCCATGACGAGGGCGGGCGCCCGTGGATCAAGCCGGTGCTTACTTGGCTTCCGGCTCGTCCTTCTTCTTGTCGTTGCCCGGGATGTAGGGGCTCCAAGGTTGAGCCTTGACCGGGCTCGGGGTCTTCCAGACCACCTTGAATTGGCCGTCGGCCTTCACTTCGCCGATGAACACGGGCTTGTGCAGGTGGTGGTTCTTCTCGTCCATCTTGGACATGAAGCCACCCGGCGCCGGGAAGGTCTGACCAGCCATGGCCTTGATGACCTTGTTCACATCGGTGGTGCCGGCCTTCTTCACAGCCTGAGCCCACATGTTGATGCCGATGTAGGTGGCTTCCATCGGGTCATTGGTCAGGGGCTTGTCTTTATGACCAGCGATGTTCTTGGCCTTGGCGTAAGCCGACCACTTCTTGATGAAGTCTGCATTGGTCGGGTTCTTGATCGACATGAAGTAGTTCCAGGCAGCCAGGTGGCCGACCAGGGGCTTGGTGTCCACGCCGCGCAGCTCTTCTTCACCCACCGAGAAGGCGACCACTGGCACATCCTTGGCTTTCAGGCCTTGGTTACCCAGTTCCTTGTAGAAAGGCACGTTGGAGTCACCGTTGATGGTGGAGACCACGGCCGTCTTCTTGCCTTCAGACGAGAATTTCTTGATCTTGGCGATGATGGTCTGGTAGTCGGCATGACCGAAGGGGGTGTACTCCTCCATGATGTCGGCATCGGCGACGCCCTTGGACTTCAGGAAGGCGCGCAGGATCTTGTTCGTGGTGCGGGGGTACACGTAGTCGGTGCCCAACAGCACGAAGCGCTTGGCCGAGCCGCCGTCCTTGCTCATCAGGTATTCCACAGCGGGAATGGCCTGCTGGTTGGGCGCAGCGCCGGTGTAGAACACGTTCTTCTCCAGCTCTTCACCCTCGTACTGCACTGGGTAGAACAGCAGGCCGTTGTTTTCCTTGTAAACAGGCAGCACCGACTTGCGCGACACCGAGGTCCAGCAGCCAAAGGTCACGGCGACCTTGTCTTGGGTCAGCAGCTGCTTGGCCTTTTCAGCAAACAGGGGCCAGTTGGAAGCGGGGTCCACCACCACGGGTTCGAGCTTCTTGCCCAGCAGGCCGCCCTTGGCGTTGATCTCGTCGATGGCCATCAGGACGGTGTCCTTCAGCACGGTTTCGGAGATGGCCATGGTGCCCGACAGCGAGTGCAGCACGCCGACCTTGATGGTGTCGGCGGCCTGGGCCATGGAGCTGAAAGCCAGGCCGGCCACACCCAGGGCGACGGCGGTCAGGGAGGCGGTGGCACTGCGACGAGAGATGTTCATGGGAAGCGCTCCTTGGAGACGGTGGGTTGAACGAATCAGAGTGAATTCAGTGTGCCCACCGAGGTCGCACCGAGGAATACGCCATGTGGCGTACGAGTGGCGTACGAGTGGCGTATGGGCGGCTTTTGAGGGCTCTGTTGTGACGTCAAATGCCCCCATGCGACACTGTCGCCATGAGCGAGCAAGCGCGGCTACACCAGAACAGCCAGACCCTTTCCCTGAGTTTCGAGTCGTCCCTGATTCAGAGCTGCATGAGCCTGTCAGACCCCGATGAGTTGGTGCTGGACTACACCCGCGCGATGATGGGTTTTCTCGTGTTGAACCCCGCGCCACGGTCGGTTTTGATGATCGGACTGGGCGGCGGTGCGCTGCACAAGTACATCCACAAGCACTTGCCTGAGACCGACCTGACCACGGTGGAAATCAACGCCAACGTCATTGAGTTGCGGCAGGACTTCTGCATCCCGCCGGATGACGAGCGCTCACGCATCGTGTGTGCCGATGGGGCAGCATTTCTGGCCAAGCCCACACATCAATTCGACGTCATCCTCGTCGACGGCTTCACCGGCGAGGGCATCCCGGATGCACTGTGTTCACCCGGCTTTTACCGACGCGTGAAGGCCGCTTTGGCTCCCCAGGGGGTGATGGTGGCCAATGTGCAGGCCGACACGGAACAAACACGCGACATCATGAAGCGCGTGGGGCGGGTGTTCGACGGCACCACGCTGTCGTTTGAGTCGGACGAGGGGGGCAATGACATTGTGCTGGCGGGGCAACGCGAGAGCTTCGTGCGCTGCTGCCAGGAGTTCGATGCCCGTTGGGCCGCCCTGCCCTCAGTGCATCAAGCCACCTTGGCGGCCTGCTCAACCCGACTGCAGCGGGCCTTGCTCAAGGATCTTCGAGCAATCAACGCGCCTTGAGCTGCGCCACCCGGCTCAAGGCCAGTCCCGCCGCCGCTGTGCGGGTCTCAACCCCCATCTTGGCGAACACGCTCTCCAGCTGCTTTTTGACGGTGGCCGGGCTGCTGCCCAGGATGTCGCCAATGTCGCGGTTGGTCTTGCCCTTGACGACCCAGTACAGCACCTCACCCTCACGGGCGGTGAGCTTGAACGTCTGACTCAGGGCCTCCATGGCGGCCTGATCCGAGCTTTCCTGCATGACCAGCAACCATTCGTCGTCACCCGTGGGTTGGTGCAGGGTGAAGCGCAAACAGCTGTGCCCCTGGTTCACCGTCCAACTGGGCGCTTGGGCAGGCGCATCGCCCTGCCCGGTCTGATCCTGCTGGCGCGACACCGCCAGCCGCAACCAGTCCAGCAACTCAGGCGGGGCCACCGCCTCAGGGGTGTCAAAGTAGCGCTGCAACAGCTTGCGCGCCAAAGGGGTTTGCCACAGCACCTTGCCTTCGCGCAAGTGCACGGTGAGCGAGGCGTGGCCGAAAGCGTCGAGCGCATTGCGGGCCTGGCGCGACTGCCGCGCCGCCTGCATGTGTGTCTCGATGCGAGCCAGCACCTCGCGCGGGCGGATGGGCTTGACCACGTAATCCACGCCGCCGACCTGAAACGCCGCCACGACGTGCTCGGTTTCGGCCAAGCCTGTCATGAAGACAATGGGGATATGGCTGGTGTCGGGCTGCGCCTTGAGGCGCCGCGCCACCTCGAAGCCGTCCATGCCAGGCATGACGGCGTCCAGCAAGATGATGTCGGGGACCGCCTGGCTGGCACGCTGCAGGGCCGCCTCGCCGTGAGTGGCGACCAGCACGGTATAGCCCCCGTCGTCGAGGGCATCGTGCAACAGGGACAGGTTGTCCGGCACATCGTCCACGATGAGCACGACGTCGGTGCGGCTGCGGTCAAGTCGGTCGAACATGGGGTGATCGTTCATCGGGTTCAAAGAGCGGCCACGGCCGTTGGGGCCGGGCTGTCTGACGTGGGTGAAGACGAGCTCGGCGGCTGAGCCTGGGCCAGCGCCTCTTCGATCAGCGTGGCCATCGCATCCAGGTGGAACTGGCGCGCCAGGGTGCGCATGCGTTGCACGAAGGGCTCACAGTGGGGCTCATCCGCAGCAATCTGGTCCAGGGCCTTGTGGACGCCCCGCACGTAGCCGGCATGGATCTGATCCTCCAGCCGGCGCAAGGCGGCCTCTGATGGGTAAGCGGTGGCCGCATCGGCAGGCGGCGACAAGCTGGTGACTTCGGCGGGGCGCTCGGCCATGATCCAGTCCAGTTGCAGTTGCCTCCCCAGCCAGTCCAGCAACTCGGCCACGCGCACGGGCTTGACGATGAAGTCATCGGGTGTGATGCCAACGTCGTTGTCCAGGGCCTTGTCAAAGGCGTTGGCCGACACGATGGCGGCCGGCGCGGTGCTGAGGCCTTCGGTGCGGATGGCGCGCAAGGTGCCCCAGCCGTCCAGACCGGGCATGGCCAAGTCCATGAACAAAGCGTGGGGCTGCAGTGAAGGCGGCGTTTGTCGCAGGTGCGCCAGGCAATCCAGCCCGGAAGCCAGCGGCGTTACCTCAAAGCCCAAGGGGCTCAGGATGCGCACCAGCAGGCCACGGTCGGCCTCTTCGTTGTCCACCACCCAGATGCGGCGGCGCTCGCCGGCATAGCCGGTGCGCTGTCCCTGCATCACGCGCTGCGCCACGTCCGAGGCACGCACCTGGGGCAGGAACAGGCGGATGCGGAAGGTGGTGCCCACGCCCTCCTGGCTGCTGACCTGCATTTCGCCGCCCATCAGGTCGGTCAGCATCTTGCTGATGGTCAGGCCCAGGCCGGTGCCACTGGCCGCGTTACCGGCCGCCGACGAACCCCGCGCAAAGGGCTCAAACACCTTGTCCAACTCGCTTTGGGCGATGCCAGGGCCCGTGTCGGTGATCTCGATCAGCGCGATTTCGCGGGCGTAGCGCACCTTGAAGGTCACCTGCCCCACGGTGGTGAACTTGACGGCATTGCCCAGCACATTGAGCAGGATCTGGCGCACGCGGCGCTCGTCGGCGCGCACGGCCTCGGGCAGATTGCGTTCAATGTCGGCCACGAAGCGCAGATGCTTGGCGCGGGCCTCGTGCTCGATCAGGCCGGTGATCTGCTGCAGCAACTCGTCCAGCCGCACGGGCTTGACGTCGAGCGAGAGCTTGCCGCTTTCGATGCGGGCAATGTCCAGCGTGCCCTCGATGAGCGACAGGAGGTGATCCCCTCCCCGCTTGATGACGCCCACCGCGTGCTTCACATGCTCGGGCAGGTGGTGGTCTTCGTCGAGCAACTGGGCGTAGCCCAGGATGCCGTTGAGCGGCGTGCGCAGCTCGTGGCTGATGGTGGAGATGTAGCGGCTCTTGGCCTGGTTGGCCTGATCGGCCGTCTGCTTGGCCTGCTGCAGCTTGTCGTCGGTGATGCGGTGCAGTTCGATTTCGCGCACCAGCAGATGAGTCTGACGGTTCGATTCTTCCTGCGCCACCTGCCGGCTCTTGTGTGTGAGCACGAGCCACCAGCCGACCACGCCCACGATCAGCAGCAGGGCGGCAAACACCTTGACGAAGGCCGACTCCAGCATGGCGGCGGTGGCCGCGGGTGAGCCCAGGTCCAGCGCCACCATGTCGCGCACCTGTTGCTGGTAGACGAGGCCAAAGACACCGGCCAGCAACGGGGTGAGCACCAGCATGATCAAGAGGAACTGGCCCAGCTCGGTGTCCACCCGGCGCCAGACGAAGGCAGGCACCACGGCGCGACCAATGTTGCGCCACTGCTCGGCCCATCGGGCCGAGGCCGGCTTGCACAGGTCCTGACAGCGCGCGTCCAGCGAGCAGCACAGCGAACAGATGAAGCCCTGGTAGGCGGGACAATGGGCCACGTCGTCGGCCTCGTATTCGCGTTCGCACACGGTGCATCGGTGCAAGGCCTTGAGGCGGATGACGCGGCTCAAAGGCTGGCCGGCCTCGGTGTCGGCTTGCGGTGCCGGGCACATTGGCGCACCAGAGGCCGTCGCGCAGGAAACCGCCCCCTCAGGGGCCGTCGCCGCCTCCGGCTGACGCGCCAGGTAATAGCGCCCCTGCGTGGCCCAGGCGATGAGCGGCGAGGTCGTGAAGGCCACGACCATCGCCAGCACGGCCGAGAAGGCCTGAGCCAGCCCCCCCAGCCATCCCACATAGGCCATCACCGACACCAGCGAGGCCAGGCCCATCGCCCCCACGCCCACCGGATTGATGTCATACAGATAGGCGCGCTTGAACTCGATGCCCTTGGGTGACCAGCCCATCGGCTTGTTCACCACCAGGTCGGCCACCACGGCCATCATCCAGGCAATGGCGATGTTGGAGTACAGGCCCAGCACCTTGCCCAGCGCCTGAAACAGGTTCAGCTCCATCAGCAGCAGGGCGATGAGCGCGTTGAACACCACCCACACCACCCGCCCGGGGTGGCTGTGCGTGAGACGCGCAAAGAAGTTGGACCACGCCAGCGAACCCGCATAGGCGTTGGTGACGTTGATCTTGATCTGCGAGATCACCACGAACACCGCCACAGCCCCGATCGCCCACGAGGGCGAGGAGAAGATCTTCTCCCACGCCACCAGGTACATCTGATTCGGGTCCACCGCGCGCGCCACCGGAATCGCGTAGCTCATCGCCAACCAGGCCAGCAGCGCCCCGCCCAGCATCTTCAACACACCCAAAATGACCCAACCCGGCCCGCCCACAAACACCGCGGCCCACCAGCGGCCGGCGCGCTCGGGGCGCTTTTCGGGCATGAAGCGCAGGTAGTCGGCCTGTTCGCCCATCTGCGTGATCAGGGCAATGCCCACCGTCAGCGCCGAACCAAAGGCCAACACATTGAACTCGCCATACGCGCCCGTCGCCCCAGGGTAGGCAGCCAGATCCTGCAAGATGTTCGGGTGCTCGCGGAACACCACGATGAAAGGCAGCACCAGCATCACCAGCCAGATCGGCTGGGTGATCAGCTGCAAGCGGCTGATGATCGTCACCCCATGGGTCACCAAGGGCACCACCACCAGCGCACAAATCAGATAGCCCCAGGCCGGCGGAATGTCGAACGCCAGCTCCAGGGCGTAGGCCATCACGGCCGCCTCCAGCGCAAAGAAGATAAAGGTGAAGGACGCGTAGATCAGCGAGGTGATGGTGGAGCCGATGTAGCCAAAGCCGGCCCCGCGCGTGAGCAAGTCCATGTCCAGCCCATGTCGCGCGGCGTACACGCTGATGGGCCAGCCCACCAGCAAGATGATGAGGCCGGTGGCCAAAATGGCCCAGAACGCGTTGATGAAGCCATGGTCCACCAACAGTGTGGCCCCCACCGCCTCCAGCACCAGAAAGGATGCCACCCCGAAGGCCGTGTTGGCCACCCGTGCCTCGCTCCAGCGCCGGGCCGAGCGCGGCGTGAAGCGCAGCGCGTAGTCCTCCAGGGTTTCGGACGCCACCCAGCTGTTGTAGTCCCGACGCACCTTCACCACGCGCTGCAAAGCTTCGCTGGCGGGGTCAATGGTGTGGGGCAGGTCTGGGTCTTGCATGATGTGGGTTCAATCCGTACCCTGACACCGCAATTTCGATGCCGCCGGTACGCGGCCCCTTTGACTGGCCTTGAGCCTTGGCCCTGACACGACACCATGGAACTGACGCCACGCGAAAAAGACAAGCTGCTGATCTTCACCGCCGCCCTGCTGGCCGAGCGGCGCAAGGCCCGCGGCCTCAAGCTGAACTACCCCGAAGCCGTGGCCCTGATCTCGGCGGCCATCATGGAAGGCGCCCGCGACGGCAAGAGCGTCGCCGCCCTCATGAGCGAGGGCAAGACCGTGTTGAGCCGCGACGATGTCATGGACGGCGTAGCCGACATGATCCCCGACATCCAGATCGAAGCCACCTTTCCGGACGGCACCAAATTGGTGACCGTGCACCAACCTATTGCATGACCCCATTCCAGGCACCAACATGAAGCACAACACCCTGATCACCACCCTGGCCGCCCTGCTGAGCACGGGCGCTGCTCACGCCCACGAAGGCCACGGCCTGCCCGGCATCTCCCACTGGCACAGCACCGACGTGCTGGGCTTCATCGCCGTGGCCGCCCTGGTGGCCGGCGTGATCTGGTTCAAGGGCCGCAAATGATGTCGGACCGCGTCACGCCAGGCGAGTTGCTGATCGACGGTCCCGACCTGCCCATCAACCCCGGCCGCCGCACTCTGACGCTGGTGGTGGAAAACGCAGGCGACCGCCCCATCCAGGTCGGCTCGCACTACCACTTCGCCGAAACCAACGGCGCGCTGCGCTTTGACCGCGCTGCGGCTCAGGGCATGCGCCTGAACATCGCCTCGGGTACCGCCGTACGCTTCGAGCCCGGCCAGCAACGCACGGTCGAGTTGGTGGACTACGCCGGTGCACGCGTGGTCTATGGCTTCCGTGGCCTGACCCAGGGCCCGCTCTGACGCCCAGCCTGCCCCTCCCGCATCACCGGAATTTCAAGAAGGACACGCCAAGATGGCAAGCATCCAGCGCCGCGCCTACGCGGAAATGTTCGGCCCCACCGTGGGTGACCGCCTGCGCCTGGCCGACACCAACCTGATCCTCGAAGTCGAGCAGGACTACACCCTGCGGGCAGGCGGCTACGGCGAAGAAGTGAAGTTCGGGGGTGGCAAGACCATCCGCGACGGCATGGGCCAAAGCCAGGTCTGCAACGGCCCTGGCGCCATGGAGGCCGCCGACTGCGTGCTGACCAACGCCCTCATCCTCGACCACTGGGGCATCGTCAAGGCCGACATCGGCATCAAGGCCGGCCGCATCGTCAAGATCGGCAAGGCCGGCAACCCTGACGTGCAACCGGGCGTGGACATCGTCATCGGCCCAGGTACCGAGATCGTCGCGGCCGAGGGCATGATCGTCACGGCTGGCGGCATCGACACACACATCCACTTCATCTGCCCGCAGCAGATCGAGGAAGCCTTGAGCAGCGGGGTGACCACCATGATCGGTGGCGGCACCGGCCCAGCCACCGGCACCTTTGCCACGACCTGCACGCCCGGCCCCGACAACATCGCGATGATGCTCAAGGCCGCCGAAGCCTTCCCGATGAACCTGGGCTTTTTGGGCAAGGGCAACGCCAGCCAACCCGAAGCGATTCGGCAGCAGGTCAACGCTGGCGTGATCGGTTTGAAGCTGCACGAAGACTGGGGCACCACACCGGCGGCCATCGACACCTGCCTGAGCGTGGCTGAAGAAACCGACATCCAGGTCGCGATTCACTCCGACACGCTCAACGAATCGGGCTTTGTGGAAGACACCGTGGCCGCCTTCAAGGGCCGCACCATCCACAGCTTCCACACCGAAGGTGCGGGCGGCGGCCACGCGCCCGACATCATGAAGGTAGTGGGCGAGCTCAATGTGCTGCCGTCGTCGACCAACCCGACGCGCCCCTTCACCATAAACACCATCGACGAGCACCTCGACATGCTCATGGTGTGTCACCACCTGGACGCGTCGATCGCCGAAGACTTGGCCTTTGCCGAAAGCCGCATCCGCCGCGAAACCATCGCCGCCGAAGACATCCTGCACGACCTGGGCGCCATCAGCATGTTCTCGTCCGACTCGCAGGCCATGGGCCGCGTCGGCGAGGTCATCTTGCGCACCTGGCAGACCGCCCACAAGATGAAGGCGCAACGCGGCAAGCTACCCGGCGACACCGACCGCCACGACAACGCCCGCATCAAGCGCTACGTCGCCAAGTACACCATCAACCCGGCGCTGGCCCACGGTGTGGCGCACGAGGTGGGCAGCATCGAAGAAGGCAAATGGGCCGACCTGGTGATCTGGCGCCCCGCATTCTTCGGCGTCAAGCCCAGCATCATCATGAAGGGCGGCTTCATTGCTGCGGCGGCCATGGGCGACCCGAACGCATCCATCCCCACACCGCAGCCGGTGCATTACCGCCCGATGTTCGGCGCGTTTGGCGGTGCGGTCGCACGCACCTCGCTCACCTTCATGAGCCAGGCCGCCATCGCCGACGGCATGCCGCAGCAATACGGGCTGTCCAAGCAGATCGTGGCCGTCAAGGGTTGCCGCAGCGTCAAGAAAACGGACATGGTGCACAACAGCTACATGCCCAAGATGGAGATCGACGCCCAGACCTACCAAGTGCGCGCCGACGGCAAGCTGCTGACTTGCGAACCTGCCGTCAGCCTGCCACTGGCGCAGCGCTACTTCCTGTTTTGAAAATAGCCAACGTTCATGGCTTGCGCCTGACAATTCACGACTAGAAACCTCCTTCAGCGAGGCTCACCAGATCAATCGGGCAATGGCCTCACAAGATGCCATCCATCAGCTCGACGGCACCGTTCAACCCGACGGCGCCTACCTCGGTGCTGGACGTAGAGGTCGGAAGATCGGTCTCGGCTAGGCGAACATGATAAGCAAGTGGGCCAAGGCCAACTTGGTACCAAGCACCATCGTGCCAACCGTTTGTTGGGTCTGCTTCCTGGCGGTCACCGATGCAGTGCGCACTCACCTGCCCATGGTGGTGGGCGGACTCAAGCCATATGGCATGCCAAGCTTCAAATGGGTCAACGCCGTGCTCGGCAACCTCAAGACCACGCGGTCCGGAGGCTCCCACACCCTGAAGTTCCGCAAATACGGCAGGCACTACCTTGCCGGCTTTGCCCACAGGATCACCCACCGCTTCGATCTGCTTGGGCTGGTTGCCCGACTCGTCGTCGATGTCATGCGAGCCGAGCCCATCAAGGAAAAAAACGACCAGCTCACAAGGAGAGGCACGCTTTTAATCAGGTAAAAATATGAAAGCCACCCAGGAAGTACAAAACCTCCATGGTGGCTCGTCGGTGCGGACGGCATCACACACCCAGGCTGAATTTCGTTGTCGCTTTTTTAACGGACGCAGCGTACTCAAACTTGAAACGCGGCAAAACTTATACGCCGACCAGTTTCTTGAAGGATGCTAAAACAGCGTTACCGTTGAAGGGCTTCACGATCCAACCTTTGATCCCGGCAGCCTTGCCACGCTCTTTCATGGTGGGAGAGTTTTCAGTGGTCAGCATGACGATGTTGACAGCACTATTACCAAGCTCAGCACGCACTTTCTCTGCCATCGTCAAGCCATCCATGTTCGGCATGTTGACGTCACAAACGATCAACTTGATGGTGGGATCAGCCTTCAACTTTGTCAGTCCATCACGACCGTCAACACCATAAGCCACATCAAATCCGTTTTTTTTCAGAAAGTCTCCGACTTCATTACGAACAGTGCTCGAGTCATCAACGACAAGAATCTGTGCCATGCTTTAATCCTTTCAAATATTTAGAAGAGTTCGAGTTCGCCTGAGTTCACCAAGCTGTCAAATGACTGTTCATTTTCGTGGAAATCTTCGGGTGACCAGCTCAAATTGAACACGAATCGCTGGTAAATGACAAACGGGGGCGCTTCTGGCGATGCGGCATCGGTCAGAACACATTTAAAACACAGTTGTGGATTAACAGAACCGAACGAAATGTAGCGGTGCATGTGGTTGATCACAATGGGCACCTGTGAAAGGTGTGCGCTCAACGGCTTGAACGATGTGTAACGATTCTTGAACGCACCCCAGATCAGATTTGTAATTTCACCCAAGATACCGTTGAGGTTTCGAAAATCATCACCCTCCACCGGAGTAATGTGAGTTTTATTACGTTTGACCAGCGTCAGAAGCGGAGCCTCTTCCGCCTGCAGCGTCATGTAACCGCGGCACCATTCACTTTCAACCGGGATCAAGGTGAAAATCTCACCGAAGATCAATCGATCCCGGACGATGTAGGGAGTGTCAATGGTGACGTCCAGCCCTTTGAACTGGCTTTGCAAAGAAGACTGCGTGATTTCCACAATTCCGCGGACCAACTTGCTTGGGTAAACCAGGCTGAAAATGCTGGTTTCAATGACATCCTTCAGCCGATCGATGGTCTCAATCGTGTAACTGGCCGAAATGATCCCCTTCTCGGCATCGGATAGAACGCGATCACTATTTTCGACCGTACGACGCAGGAAGATGGGGAGTTCCGGCCGAAGATAATGTATCTGCTTCGCCAGATTGATGCCAGCTTGTGGGTTTTCTCCGAGCACTTCAGAAATCATGATGGCGCCCAGGTCAACATTTGAGCGCAAAACGGACATCAGGTTATCTTCCTGAACCCTCAAGGCCTGAAGATGATGTGCATCACAGAATGCACGGATCTTCTCTCTGTATTCCTTGTTGTTCTCCAAGACAAGTACCTTGCTGATCAGAGATTTCTCGTCACTCATGTTTTCCCTTTAGGTCCGTTCAAAAGAATTCGAGCTCACCGGTACTCTCCGCTTGTGCGGTGGACTCCAGTTCAAAGTCAAGATCGTGATACTCGGTGACACACAGACTCAGCCGAAAAGAAATTCCTGAATCCAACACCAAAGCGTAATGCTTAAGATAGCCATAATCCAGAATAGCAAGATGTTCTGCACATCGACTGTCTATCATGTTTGGGGTGGACATGCCAACGTGTTCAAAAACGCGCCCCAATTCACGATTGAATGTTCCACAGCACATATTGGCCGATTCATACAAAGCGTCGTAAATCCCTTGATCATCAAGGGGCGAGCCATCGTTCTTGGTGAGCCTCGAGAAATGCAAACGAGTGCGCTCGTCTCGCGTGAAATAAACCATCATCACGACGCGAAAATGGTAAGACACCACCGAAAGCATCACAACTTCTTGTTCCGTGATCGGTTCAAGTGTCTCAACTGTTTCCAAGCTGACGATGGCGTCTGCGGGGCTCACCAGGGCGCTGCGTATCCCCTGCATCACCATGCTGTCCAAGGAGGCCTTTGCGCGCTCGCTGATCATGACTCCCCCAGCTGATTCAACGCGACAAGGATCTTTCTGTTTGTCAAATCCAGCCCTGTAACCGCGCCGATGATCATCTTTCCGCCGGCTTGCATGTCCTGAAAGGTAGCGGTCGTGATCAGATCGTTTTCATACAAACTGCGCCGGTACTCTTTCGACAACGCTTCAGCGCGTCCCGCCAGGGTGCGCATTTCTTCTGCCACAACGGCGAAGCCACGACCTAATTGACCGGCACGAGCGGCCTCGATGGAGGCGTTCAGCGTGACGATGATCATCTGTTGCACGATGCGTCCAAAATCTTCGTTCTTGGCGTGCATACCCTGGTTGTGCTTGAGCAGCATGTTCATGTCTTCATGCCAACGCTCAAACGTCTTGCTCACACCCAGTAACTCAGATATGGATTGAGCAAGCCGGGAGCTGTGCGCGCGGGCATCACTTTTCATGCCGTGCGCCTGCCCCAGGATGTCCTTGACCGCATCTTGATGGATTTGCGCGAGTGACGCGCGCTCCAGATGCAAGTCATTCTGTGCCCGCATCAATGCTTCCCGGAGTTTGTCCAACTCAGCCTCCAGGGCATGCACGGTGGATTGCAGTTGAGCACCTCGAGTCTCTGCAACCGACGCAGCCAGGGCATTGGCCAACTGCCGCTTCAGGCGCAGGTTGAACCAACCGCAAACGACACCGACCAACATTCCACCCGCGATGAAAGGCAAGAGCATTTCCGACATTCGTTGCTCCAGCGGTCAGGCGTGGACTTGGACGGCGAACTTCGCAGGCAGCGTGATGACGGTTTCAAACGGGCAACAAGTCGTTTGCAAATCCGTGGGCATCAATTCCAGTTCGATGTGCCCCCCTTCAGCCTCCACAAATCCCTTGACGGCATCCATGCCAACGCCACGCCCAGAAACCTCGGTCACAGCATTGGCTGTGGAAAAGCCGGAAGCAAAGATCATTTGGGCGATCTCTTGAGGGGCGGGCGCGTCATCTTCACGGATCAGGTTCTTTTCAACGGCCTTGGCTTGGATGCGCTGTAGGTCAAGGCCGCGGCCGTCGTCCTTCATGCGCAAGACCAAATGTTCGGCATCCAACTGCAGGGTGACTTTGATTGCCCCTGCTTCGGATTTCCCCGCCTGCAGTCGCTCTTGGGGGCTTTCCAGGCCATGGTCAAGCGAATTTCGGTACAGGTGCATGAACACGTTACGCAGCATGTCTGACAGTTGTGTACGCACCAGAACGCCGTGGTCTTCAATCGCAATTTGAGGCGTGGGCTTACCAAGCTCTGCCGCCAGCGATGGCAGCGAGTCGATCACGCCGCTCAAAATGCTGTGGATCGGCTCGGTTCCCAACCGGTTCAAGACATCGCGTGTCTGCTGCAATGCATTGACCATGCTGGGCGCATCGTCAAGCTTGACCTCCTCCAAGTTCTGGATCAACGACTGCACCTTGTCTTTGGGAACCATCAGGAATGCATCCACACTGCCTCGGCGGCCTGGGCCCTTGCGTCCAAGCTTGACTTCATTGATATGAGAATATTCATCAATGGCACGTGATGTGCTGTCCAGCTCAGCGACGAGTCTGTGCTGGTCCCACTCCAACGTGCCTTGACGGACGGCGTCGTACGTTTCCTCGGCTTCATGCACGATATTGGTGAGGTGCAGCAAGCCATAGGTACGCGCATTTCCCTTGATGGTGTGCATGTTACGGAACAGCACACCGATCGCTTCTTGGCGGTCTTGCGTACTGCTGTCCGCGGCATCTCTCAGCAAGCTACGATTTTCAGCAACAAAGTTTTGGGCGCTGCTGATAAATTCTTGGAATTTTTCCTGACGCACGGCCAAGATTTCACCAATGATCGCCAGCTCTTTCTTCTGCGCATCGGCCGCGCGGGCCAATGCACGCAGCTCGGTCACGTCACGCAAGCACAACAAAAGGCGCAGAATCGTTCCGTTTTCATCCGTAATCGGTGACCAGTTCAAGTCCAACACTTTGACGCGGCCATCAGGCATGGCCTTGCTGATTTCGTGAGGCAGCAAATGCGAATTGAACTCGAAATTCATTTCATCTTCGCCGATGCAGGCGCTGATCCCGGTTTCCATTTGGTTCAACTCATCAACGCCCATGCCAGTGCCGTTGAAAACCACATGCATGACGTCGAGACCTGCAATTTCCTCAGTCTCCAAAACGCTCTTTAAGTGGTCGGAGTATTCCGGGTGAATGATGCCCCCCCTCTCCAAGGTCATGATGCCTTGAGGGATGTAATGCAGCATCGCGTGAATGTCCGCTGTCTTCTGACGAATCTCTTCACTGCTTTCCTGGATTTTCTCGATCATGGCATTGAACGCCACCACTGAACGGCCAATTTCGTCCATCCGTGTCACTGGCACGCGATGGGTAAAATCCTGACTGGAAGCGATCTCGGTCATCTTCTCTTCCATGTCACCGATAGGGTGAATCACCTGGCGATAAAGCAACATGCCCATCACGCCCAAGCCGATGATGGCGATGACGGTGACAACCGACAGGGTTCCAGTGGTGGCTACCAGGTTGCTGTTGACCGTAGCAATCGCCTCATCTTTGCTGCGACGCTTCTCAACCTGCACTGTCTCGATCACCCCAATCTGCTCGCGAAGATATTGATCAACCGTTGCAGCCATTGTTGCCTCGGCCAACGCTTTTTGACCCTGCAACATGAAGTTGGCGGTATCGTCGATGGAGCCGAAGTAATTCAGCAAACTCTCTTCTGCTTGCTTGACCAGACCACGCTGAATATCGTTTTCCGCAGACTCCATCTGCTCCCGCAATGCATTCTGAAGATTAGCCTTTTTCTTTTTAACTTCTTCGTGGGCTTGCTCGATCGCGGCTTTATCAGGAGCCGCAACCATCGCCAGCGTGGCGATCTGCACATCCTTGAGTTGCCCCATCAACTCGACGGATTTGAGTGAACTGGGCACCACGCCTTCCGTAACAAAATTAACTTCTTTGCTGCTGCTTTTACTTTGAAATACCGCATAGCCCCCCGTGAAAATTAGGGAAACAAAACTGACAGTGATGAGCAACAGGATGCGTTGACGGATATTCATGGCTACAACGGTGTTTTACCTTCATTCGACTTACGACAAGCAAATCGAATAGCCGGCACAATTTGATCTTCATCATCCATCGCGTCCGTGACCCGAGTGTTACAAAAAGATTTCACTTTTGTGTCAATCAAGGCGCAGATGTATCCATTTGCACCAGGCCTTAACATCATTTAGAACAACATAACCGCCCAAGCCTTGGCTCGACAACAAATTTAGGTGATCGTGAATTAATTAACGAATTCTTTTGACCGCCACCCAAAAGCCTATGCTATGCGTCAATGGAGAGGCGAGATGACGGCGGCCTACGCCATCGATTCAATCAAATTCCACTCGCTCGAAATGAATTTATCGACACCAAATTAGCTACATCGGATTGACAAACAACCGACGCAGCAAAGTCGTTCATGCCCAAGGCATTGGCTCGGTGCGCGAGACGGTCCACCGCCTGGACGAGGCCACCCAGCACAACATGGTGCTGATGGCACAGAGCACCCAGGCGGCGGAAGGCCTGAAGTCGCAGGCCGATCGCCTGCTGGCCTCGGTGTCCTTCTTTCAATTGAGCCCCTCCAACCCCTGAGGGCAGGTCGGTGTCGCTACACTTTGTGCTTCACGCCTCTGAAGTGCAAAGCGAACCCCGATGCTGACCGTCAACAAGCTCCTCCCCCAGGGCCAAGGCCTGGCCCCTGTCCTGCTCAAACGCGCCGCTGCGGTGCAACTGGACTGGGACGTGCGCCAGAAAAGCCGCTTCGATGCCGTGGACAGCCAGGGCCGCACCCTCGGGGTGTTCCTGCCGCGCGGCAGCGTGGTGCGCGGTGGCGATGTGCTGGTGGCCGAAGACGGCAGCATGATCCGCGTGGAAGCCGCGCCCCAGAACGTGCTTATCATCACCCCGTGCAGCGAGCATGGTTCGCCCTTTGACCTGACGCGCGCGGCCTACCACCTGGGCAACCGCCACGTTCAGATCGAGCTGCAAGCCGACCACCTCAAGATCGAGCCCGACCATGTGCTGGCCGACATGCTGCGCGCCATGCACCTGACCGTGCGCGAGACCCAGGCTGCGTTCGAGCCCGAGGGCGGCGCCTATGCCGCCGGGGGACACGGTCATGGTCATGGTCACGAGCATGACGACCATGCTCACAGCCACGAGCATGGGCATGACCACGCTCACGGACACGCCCATGAACATGGCGAGCCCGGCCACGTCCACGGCCCAGGCTGCGGTCATGACCACGGCACCCCAGCGGCCGCCACGCCCGCCACGCCCACCTCCCGCGGCAAGCCCGTCGGCATCGCCATCAAGGCCGCCCCGGTGCCGCACGTGCACGGCCCAGGCTGCGGTCACGATCACTGAGCGGCCACAGCGCTCACCGCGATCATCACCAGCTCACGGTGCGTCCAACATCCGACGCACCAAAACGAAGCACACCGGCACGGGGCTTGCTTGATCTCATCAGGTCAACCCTCGCTGCCCCATGCCCCGCGTTCTCACCCGCCCCACCCCGCTGCCCCCTGCCGCCCGCCTGCAATTGATGTGGCTGGCATCGCCCGCCCTCCCGGTCGGCGGCTTCAGCTACTCCGAGGGGCTGGAGTCGGCCATCGACACCGGCCGCGTCACCACCGAGGGCGAGGCCGCCCACTGGCTGCTGCATCAACTGCGCCTCAGCCTGGCCCGCGCTGATCTCCACGTCGTGGCCCGAGCCGTAAGCGCCTGGCAGCGCCAGGACCTGACTCGCATCACCGAGCTGAACACCTGGGTCACCCTCACGCGTGAAACCAGCGAGCTGCGCCAGCAAACCGAGCAAATGGGCCGTTCCCTGGTGGAGTGGCTGCGCAACCGTTCGGGCGACGCCGTGGCTCACCCCGCTGACACACGACTGGCCCAATGCGCCGCCCTCCCCCCCGCGCCCAACTGGCCCATCGCCTTCGCCCTGGCTGTGGCGCAATGCCTGCCCGCCCAGGCCACTAGCGACACCCTGGCCGCCGCGCAACAGGAAGCGCTGCTCAGCTTTGCCTTCGGCTGGGCCGAGAACATGGTGCAGGCCGCCATCAAGGCCGTGCCCCTGGGCCAAAGCGCCGGTCAGCGCATCCTGCAAATCCTCATCGATGCCATCCCCGATGCCATCGCGCACGCCCTGGCTCTGCCTGACAGCCAACGCCAGGCCTTCACCCCCATGCTGGCCATCCTCAGTGCCCAGCACGAACACCAATACTCACGCCTGTTCCGATCATGAGCAACTTCCATCACATCCCTGGCCGCACCAAGAAACTGCCTCCGCTGCGCGTGGGCGTGGGCGGCCCCGTGGGGTCCGGCAAAACCACCCTGCTCGAAATGCTGTGCAAGACCATGCGCGAGCAGTACGACCTGGTCGTCATCACCAACGACATCTACACCAAGGAAGACCAGCGCCTGCTGACCGTGGCGGGTGCGCTCGACCCGGACCGCATCATGGGGGTGGAAACCGGCGGCTGCCCGCACACCGCCATCCGTGAAGACGCCTCCATCAACCTGGAGGCCGTGGACCGCATGCTGGCCAAGTACCCGAACGCCGACATCGTCTTCATCGAGTCGGGCGGCGACAACCTGGCGGCGACCTTCAGCCCCGAGCTGAGCGATCTGACCATTTACGTGATCGACGTGGCGGCAGGCGAGAAAATCCCGCGCAAAGGCGGCCCCGGCATCACCAAGAGCGACCTGTTCGTCATCAATAAAACGGATCTGGCGCCCTATGTGGGGGCCAATCTGGACATCATGGAAGCCGACACGAAGCGCATGCGCCCGACGCGCCCGTTCGTGATGACCAACCTCAAAACCCAAGCCGGTCTGCGCGATGTCATTGGCTTCATCGAAACCAAAGGCATGCTCACGGCCTGAAGTGGTCCCCCAGCCTGGAATCGAACCAAGATTTGCCCCTTAGGAGGGGGCTGTCTTATCCATTAGACGACTGGGAGAGACCAGCCGCGGATTTTACTATGCGAGTGCGTCAGGCGAGACGCGCAGCTCTTCCACGGTGTAGCCCTCTCGGGTGAGGGCTTCCTTCAGCCATTGCGGCTGCATGCCCTCCCCATCCCAGGTTTGCAGGGTCAAGGGGTGACGGTACTTGGGGCCTTTCGGCGCAGGGGGCGGCGGTGCAGGCGCTCGTGGCGCTTGCGGCCCCATGTCGAGTTCGTCGGCCGTGATCTGCCAGAAGTCCACCAGCTTGCGGATGGCACGTACCGTCGCTTCTTGTTCGGGAGTCAGCATGTGAAAGCTCTGCAACTGCCGGACATCATGCCCGATTCGCGCCGCGCTGGATGAAGTGAACACGTGCGCAGCAGCAACGCACATTATTCCCCAAACTTTTGATCAATTTTTTCAAATTCATCATATCCACATGATGGACACACCTTGCGAAGATGCGGGTAAACGAGACAATGTCAGAAATTTAACATTCCCCGATGATGGGGCTTGAAGCCGCGTATCGGAGCCTGACATGCGCTTGAACCTGCCCGTCCTGGACGAAGAGTATCCATTCCCCGATGGCGAATCGCTGGTGTCCACCACCGATCTCAAAGGGCACATTGTTTATTGCAACCCTGCCTTCATCCCGGTCAGTGGCTACTCGCGCGAGCAGTTGCTGGGACAGCCCCACAACATCATCCGTCACCCTGACATGCCAGCGGAAGCCTACCGCGACATGTGGGCCACCATCAAAAGCGGTCAACCCTGGTCAGCGTTGGTCAAGAACCGCCGTGCAGATGGCCGCTACTACTGGGTGCAAGCCAACGTCACGCCACTGCTCGAAAATGGCCAGCCCACGGGCTATATGTCGGTGCGAACCCAGCCCTCCAGAGAGCACGTCGAAGCCGCCACCCGGCTGTACGCGCTGATGCGAGCCGAGGCCAACTCAGGCAGACTGGTCCACACGCTGCACCAAGGATTGGTCGTGAAGAACTCGCTGGGAGGTCGCTTGGCACGGGCCTTCCAGCTGGACATGGCGGACCGCCTCACGCTCGGCGTCATGGTGTTGGTCACCATCGCGCTGGCCGTGGGATCGTCCGCTGGCGGCGGCACACTGGGAACGGGCGGCTGGGCCGCCCTGGCCGGCTCATGGCTGATCAGTTTGGTCGCGGCCAAGATCCTGTTCGCCCAAGTCGCCACGCAGCCGCTGCGGGAATTGTTGAGCGCAGCGAACACCCTGGCCGCAGCCGATTTGACGGTGCACATCACCAGCCGACGCGGTGGCGGCATGGGACGCCTCGCGCGCGCACTCAATCAGCTCAAAGTCAACCTGGCGACCACGGTGCAAGACGCACGCACCGAAGTCGAGCAAATGAATGTGGCCGCCCAGGAAATCGCCACGGGCAATCACGACCTGTCCACACGCACGGAGTCCCAGGCAGCCGACCTGCAAGAAACCGCCGCGTCGATGGAGCAGATCACCAGCATGGCGCGTCAAAATGCCGCGACAGCCGAACAAGCCGCCGAACTGGCTCGCCAGACCACACAGATCACGGAGCGCAGCGGCCTCGCGATCGATGATCTGACCCGCACCATGCACCTGATCGAGGATTCGTCCAAGCGCATCCACGACATCATCCAGGTGATCGACTCCATTGCCTTTCAGACCAACATCCTCGCGCTCAACGCAGCGGTAGAGGCCGCACGTGCTGGAGAGCAAGGCCGTGGCTTTGCGGTGGTGGCGTCCGAGGTTCGGGCTCTGGCCCAACGCACGGCCACCGCGGCACGTGAGGTCAAACAGCTGATCACCGACTCCAGCGAGAAGGTCAAGGCAGGCAGCGAGCTCTCTGACTCCGTTCAAGGCACCATGAAGGAGGCGTTGAGCTCGGTATCGGAGGTGGTTCACCTGGTGGACACCATCAGCCAGGGCGTGACCGCGCAGTTGCAGGACATTTCCCAGATCAACAACGCGATCACCAACCTCGACAACATCACGCAGCAAAATGCCGCTGCGGTGGAGCAGATCGCGGCGGCCTCCAGCTCTCTGGCCGACCGGGCCAAGGTCGTTTCCGACTCGGTACAGGTCTTCAAACTCTGAGCCTGAAGCACACGCCCCCGGGCAGATACGGGCAGACGACAAGGCGAGACCTCGCTAGACTGTGGGCGCCTTGTCTGAGAGCTCCCCATGAAAATCGCCCTGCTGTCCGATCTCCACGCCAACCGACAGGCCGTCGAGGCGGTCTGGCAGCACGCGCAAGAGCAAGGTTTTGACCAGTTGGTCATGCTCGGCGATTACGTCGACTACGGCGCCGACCCGGTCTGGGTGGTGGAATTTGCCCAGGCACGCGAAGCCGAGGGCGCGGTCCTCGTGCGCGGTAATCACGACGATGCGCTCAGCGCCGAAACCACCAGCAAGATGTCTTCACACGTGGCGCCATCGCTGGAGTGGACCTTCGCTCAGCTTAGCCAGATGCAGAGGGAGTGGCTCACCGCCCTGCCCCTGACCGCCGAGGTGGGCCCTTGTCTGATGGCCCATGCCAACGCCCACAACCCAGCTCACTGGGAATACCTGCAGGGGCGCTCCGAAGCTTCGCGTAGCCTGATGGCGAGCCAGCAGCCTTTTGTGTTTTGTGGTCATGTCCACCAGCAGTGCCTGTATCACCTGTCCAACCTGGGCAAGTCTGGCGAGTTCATCCCCGTTGATGGGGTGCCGATCAGCCTGTCGCCCGCGCGGCGCTGGCTGGCGATCCCCGGGTCCGTGGGCCAACCCCGTGACGGGAATCCCGCAGCGTGCTACGCCACCTTCGACACCGGCAGCGCCACCCTCACGTTTTTCCGCGTGCCCTACGACCATGACACGGCCGCCCAGCGCATCGTCGATGCCGGGTTGCCCGTCAGCTACGCCCAAAGGTTGATCCATGGTCGATGAAGCCAACGGTGGCGGCCTGGAGCCTGGCGCGCTCGTCGACAACTACCGTCTCAAAGAGCGCCTGCACCAGGGTGGCATGGCCACGCTGTGGGACGTGGAGCGGGTGGACGGCCCCAGTGACCTGCCCTTGATCATGAAGATCCCCCGCATCAAAGGCGGGGAAGATCCGGCCACCATCGTCGGCTTCGAAGTCGAGCAGATGGTGATGCCCATGCTGCAGGGCCCGCATGTGCCGCGCTTTGTGGCCAAGGGTGACTTTACGCGCCGCCCCTACATCGTGATGGAGCACATCCCGGGGCACTCGCTGCGCCCGCGACTGGACGAGGCCCCGCTGCCCATCGACGACGTGGCCGACATCGGCCAGAAGGTGGCTTTGGCCCTGCACGCGTTGCACAAGCAGCATGTGGTGCACCTGGACGTCAAGCCCAGCAACATCCTGTTCCGCCCTTCTGGCGAGGCCGTCTTCGTGGACTTCGGCCTGTCGCGCCACGACCACCTGCCCGACTTGCTGGAAGAAGAGTTCGAGCTGCCCATGGGCACCGGGCCCTACATCTCCCCCGAGCAGGTGCAGTTCGTCCGCAACGACCCCCGCAGCGACCTGTTCGCACTGGGGGTCATGCTCTACCACCTGACCACGGGCGAGCGCCCCTTTGGCCAGCCGACCACCGTGGCGGGCCTGCGCAAGCGCCTGTACACCGACCCGATTCCGCCGCGTGTGCACCGCGCCGATACGCCGCCATGGCTGCAAGAGGTGATCTTGCGCTGCCTGGAGGTGGACCCGAACGAGCGCTACCAAAGCGCGGCGCAGTTGGCACTGGACCTTCAGCATCCCGAGCAGATTGCCCTCACGGCACGTGCCCAGAAAATGGCCACGCAGAGCCGTCTGGACACCTTCAAGCGCTGGTTCAAGGCCGTGGGTGCCGAGCCCAAGCCCGACGCCACCGCGAGTCAGCACGTGGAGCGCTGCCCCATCATCATGGTGGCCATCGGGGTCAAGAACAGCACACCCGAACTTGACAAGAAGCTGCTGGGCACGGTGCGCCGCATCATGCAGACCGAAACCCGCGCCCGTCTGGCCTGCGTCAGCGTGATGAAGACCAATCGCATCGCGATGGACACTCTCACGGATGCCGAGGGCAATAGCCTGCATGTGCAGCAGCTGGTGCACATCAAGCACTGGGCCCGCCCGCTGCAGCAGCAACTGGGGCTGGACGAACAGCGCCTGACCTTCCATGTGCTGGAGGCGCCTGACACGGCAGCCGCCATCGTCGACTTTGCCGCCAAAAACCAGGTCGACCACATCGTGATGGGTGCGCGCGGCAACTCGGCGCTGCGGCGTTACCTGGGCAGCGTGAGCGCGCAGGTGGTGGCCGAGGCCGATTGCTCGGTCACCGTGGTGCGGGTGTGAACGCCGTCAGGCCAGCGCCTGCACCTTGAACACCTTCTGGAAGGCGTCCACGGCCTTGCCCTTGCGGGCACGCTTGCCCACGTGCGCGACATAGGCCGAGTTGCGCACATCCTCTTCCTTGGGTTTGGCCCCACGGGTGGTGCCGATCACGCGCGCGCCGTTGTGGCACGACGCCACTGAAATCAGCGGCGCCTTCTGGGCGTCCACGTCCATCAATGTCAGGCCCCGGCCACCGTTGGACTGCAGCTTCAGTTCGTCCAAGCCGAACACCAGCATGCGGCCATCTTCGCTCAGACACGCCACCTGGGTGTGCGCTGGCTGCACCAGTACCGGCGGCAGCACCTTGTCGCCCTCGTCCAAGGTCTGGAAGCCCTTGCCACCCTTCTGACGCGTCACCAGGTCACCTAGCTTGGCCAGCAAACCAAAACCACCACTGTTGGCCAGCAGCACGGTCTGGTCCACCTGGCCCGCCAGGTAGTGCAGCGGCTGGGTACCGGACTCCAGCTCGATCATGGTCGTAATGGGCTGGCCATCGCCACGCGCACCCGGCAAGGCACTCACCGGCACGCTGTACACGCGCCCGTTGTTGCCGATGACGATGAGCGGGTCCACCGTGCGGCACTCGAAGGTGCCATACAGGCCGTCACCTGCCTTGAAGGCGAAGCCGGCTGGGTCGTGGCCATGGCCCGTGCGCGCACGCACCCAACCCTTTTCACTGATGACCACGGTCACCGGCTCATCGAGCACCTTGACCTCGGCCACGGCGCGCTTCTCGGCCTGGATCAAGGTGCGGCGCTCGTCGCCGTACTGCTTGGCGTCGGCCTCGATCTCCTTGACCACGGTGCGCTTGAGCACGCCGGGATTGTTGAGAATATCCTCCAGCTTGGCCTGCTCGGCCCGCAACTCAGAAAGCTCCTGCTCGATCTTGATGGCTTCCAGCCGCGCCAATTGACGCAGACGGATTTCCAGGATGTCCTCGGCCTGCCGGTCGGAGAGCTTGAAACGCTCGATCAGCGCGGCCTTGGGCTCGTCGCTGTTGCGGATGATGGCGATCACCTCGTCGATGTTCAGCAAGACGAGTTGACGGCCTTCGAGGATGTGGATGCGGTCCATCACCTTGCCCAGGCGGTGCTGGGTGCGACGGGTGACGGTGTCCATGCGGAAGCCGATCCACTCGCTCAGGATCTGACGCAGGCTCTTTTGCGTGGGCTTGCCGTCTGCGCCGATCATGGTCATGTTGATCGGGGCCGAGCTTTCCAGGCTGGTGTGGGCCAGCAAGATGGTGATCAGCTCCTGCTGCGCCACGGTGCGGGTCTTGGGCTCGAACACCAGGCGCACAGGGGCGTCCTTGCTCGATTCGTCGCGCACGGCGTCCAGCACCGACAGCACTGTGGCCTTGAGCAGGTTCTGCTCGGCGGTGAGCGCCTTCTTGCCGGACTTGATCTTGGGGTTGGTCAGCTCTTCAATCTCTTCGAGCACCTTTTGCGAGCTGGTGCCGTGTGGCAGTTCGGTCACCACCAGCTGCCACTGGCCACGCGCCAGGTCTTCGATCTTCCAGCGGGCGCGCACCTTCAGGCTACCCCGGCCACTGCGGTAGGCATCCTGGATGTCTTGCGGACTGGAGATGATCTGGCCACCACCGGGGAAGTCAGGGCCTTGAACGATGTCGAACAGCTCGGAGTCGGGCAGATGCTCGTTCTTGATCAGGGCCACGGCGGCCGAGGCCACCTCGCGCAGGTTGTGGCTGGGGATTTCGGTGGCCAAGCCCACGGCGATGCCGCTGGCACCGTTGAGCAGCACGAAGGGCAGACGTGCGGGCAACTGGCGCGGCTCTTCGGTCGAGCCGTCGTAGTTGGGCACGAAGTCCACCGTGCCCATGTCGATTTCGTCGAGCAGCAGGCGGGAAATCGGCGTGAGACGGGCTTCCGTGTAACGCATCGCGGCGGCGCCGTCGCCATCGCGTGAGCCGAAGTTGCCCTGGCCATCGACCAGCGGGTAGCGCAGCGCAAAGTCTTGCGCCATGCGCACCATGGCGTCGTAGGCGGCCGTGTCACCGTGCGGGTGATAGCGGCCCAGCACATCGCCCACCACCCGGGCGCTCTTGACCGGCTTGGCCCCGTTGGCCCCACTGAAGCCCAGTCCCATGCGCTCCATCGCGTACAGGATGCGACGCTGTACGGGCTTTTGGCCGTCGCACACATCGGGCAAGGCGCGGCCCTTGACCACGCTCAGCGCGTATTCCAGGTAGGCACGCTCGGCGTAATGGGCCAGGGTCAGCGATGGGCTGCCATCGTCGTCACGGGGTGGGTTGAAGTCGATCGTTTGCTGGGACATCGTCGCTTTGGCAGGTTCCACGAGGTGGAACCAAGTGTAGGGGCTGGATGGGCGCACAGTGCCGCCCGGTCAATCCCCCTGATTTTGCCGCATCCCCCCGGCGTCTTCGCCGCAGCTGTTGCGCCGCCCGACGCAGGTGCGCCCCTGCTTGTCACGCCTTTGCATCGATTCAAGCCCGTACCGTGCAACCTGCACCGCGTGGCCTTGCCTATCCTCGGCGCCATGACGTACAGCGTGGTGTGGTTCAAGCGAGACCTCAGGGCGGTGGATCACCGGGCCTTGAGCGAGGCTGCGCAGCGTGGGCCGGTGCTGTGCCTGTATGTGTTCGAACCCAGCCTGTGGGCGCAGCCTGATGCCGCCGCGCAGCACCACGCCTTCATCGAGGAAAGCCTGCGAGACCTGGCGCGTGAGCTGCGCCTGCTGGGTGCACGGCTCAATGTCGTCACCGGTGAAGTCGTGGACGTGCTGGAGCGCCTGCATGCCCTGGCGCCCTTCGCACGGGTTTGTGCCCACGAGGAAACCGGCAACGACCCTAGCTACCAGCGCGACAAGGCCGTGGCACAGTGGTGCCGCGCCCACCACGTGCAGTGGCAGGAGTGGCCCCAGTTTGGCGTGGTCAGGCGCCTGAAGAGCCGCAACACCTGGCAAGGTCATTGGGAAGCCCACATGGCCGCCGGCCTGCTGCCCGCGCCAACCCTGCAGGACATGCCTCTGCCCTGGACCGAGCCAGCGCCACCCACCGCCCAGGCTCTGGGCTTGTCCGATGAGATGCCCCCCCGACGCCAGCCAGGGGGGCGCCATGAGGGGCTGGCCGTGCTGCAAGACTTCCTGACCGACCGCTGTGGGCAGTACCGCGGCGGCATCTCCTCGCCGCTGTCGGCCCCGAGCGCCTGCTCGCGTCTGTCGCCGTACCTGGCCTACGGCTGCCTGAGCATGCGCGAAGTCGTGCAGACCACCCGCCATCAAATCCACACCTTGCCAGACAGCGCCAGCCGCCAGCGGGCCGGACTGCAAGCCTTCGTGAGCCGCCTGTACTGGCATTGCCACTTCGTCCAGAAGCTGGAATCCGAGCCTGAGCTGGAGTGGCGCAATCTGCACCGCGGCTACGACGGCCTGCGCGAGCACGACTGGAACGAGGCGCACTTTCAGGCGCTGGTGCAGGCCCGCACCGGCTGGCCGCTGGTGGACGCCTGCGTGACCATGCTGCGCCACACCGGCTGGCTGAACTTCCGCATGCGGGCCATGCTGGTGTCGGTAGCGGCCTATCCGCTGTGGCTGCACTGGCGCCCGGTGGGCTTGTGGCTGGCGCGCCAGTTTCTGGACTACGAGCCCGGCATCCACTGGAGCCAGATGCAGATGCAATCGGGCACCACGGGCATCAACACCACACGGGTCTACAACCCGATCAAACAGGCCCACGACCACGACCCGCACGGGCACTTTGTGCGGCGCTGGCTGCCTTACATGCGCAAGGTGCCCCAGACCTGGCTGTTCGAACCCTGGCGCATGCCTGCTGACGTGCAGGCGCGTTGCGGGCTGCAGGTGGGCGTGGACATCCCTGTCCCGCTGGTAGACCTGGAGCAGGCCACGCGAACGGCCAAGACACGGCTACACAGCCTGCGCGCAAAGCCGGAGGTGAAAGCGGGCAAGGCCGCCATCGTGGCGCGGCACGGTTCCCGCAAACGCCCCGCAGGGCGCAGCGGCAACCTGGGAGGTGCATCACGCAGCACAGCGCCCGCCGAAACCACTCAACTGACGCTGGAGTTCTGAATGCGCATGCGCAAAAAAGCCGACCTGCCGACCAAGGTGTGTGCCTGCTGCCAGCGGCCCTTCGCTTGGCGCAAGAAATGGGCGCAGGTGTGGGACTGCTCAGACCGCTGTCGCCACAGCCGTACGCCGCTCACTTCGGCAGGGTCAGCGTCACCGTCAGGCCCTGAGCCGACGCAAAGCGCAAGGTTCCCCCATGCAACTCGGCCACGCGCGATGCGATAGACAGGCCCAAGCCTGAGCCCGAACGGGTGTGATCGCCCCGGGCAAATCGCCGCCCCAATTGCGGCAGCATCTCGTCCGGCACGCCAGGGCCCGTGTCCTGGACGACCACGCAGACCTCGTTGGCCGTCTCGCTGACCGTGACGCGAACCTGCCCGCCAGGGGGCGTGAACTTCAGTGCGTTGCCCAGCACGTTGCGCACGGCCAGACTCAGCCATTGCGGTTGAGCGCCCACCCGGCAAGGCTGCTCTGGCGCATCCAGCGACAAGGCCACATTGGCCTTGACGGACATCAGAGCCAGATCGGCCATTTCCTGACGGACCAACTCCGCCACATCCAGCTCACGCTGCCAGCCCGGCCAGGCCGCACGTGTCGCGCGGTCCAGTCGGCCATCCAGGTGGTGATCCAGCCGCGCCAGCGCAAGCAACTGCTCGGTCAGCGTGTTGGCGCGCGTCAGTCCCGCACGGGCCTGCTTCAGCGCGGTGTCTCGCTGGGTGTCGTCCACAGCACCCTGGGCCACCTCGATTTGCGCCATCGCCGCCGCCAGCGGCGTGCGCAGCTCGTGCGAGGCATCGGCCGTGAACTGTCGCTCCAGGGACAAGGCCCGGTCCAGACGGGCCAGCAAGGCATTGATTTCATTGAGCAGCGGGGTCACCTCGCGGGGCACCTCGCCGGTCTCGATGGGGGACAGGTCCTGGTCCTGGCGCTGCGAGACCTGCCGCCCCACCTCCTTCAAGGGCCTCAAGCCACGGCGTACCGCCCAACTCACCACCAACACCAGCGCCAGCGCCGTCACCAGAGACGGCAAGATCAAGCCCAGTGCCATGCCGCGGGCCAGCTCGTCGCGCTCGGTCATGGCACGCAGCACCGCCGTCCACTCGCCATGAACATGATCGTGGTGCCACAGCACCCGCCAGGTGGTGTCTTGCAATTGAACGGGGCGCAGGCTGTCCACCTCGCCCTCGTCTTCGTCGTCGTGACTCGGGCGGGAGGCAAACGACAAGGCCGGCGCCATCGGACTGCGATACAACAGGTCCCCCTGACTGCCCCAGCGCAGTACCGACAAAGGAGGTTCGTCATCGTCCTGGTCGCGGCTGACCGCCAATTCCAGCGCCTTCTGCAAGCCGGGCACCGACATGCGCAAGTAGGGTTGAGCCACCTCATCGAGCTGCCGGGCGTCGATCTCGTCGACTTCGTGCAACACCGACACATAGGAGGTGAAGGCCATGACCAGCCAGATTGGGATCAAGACAGCGAGCAACAGTCGCGTGAGCCGATCACGCAAGGAACGCATCAGGCTTCTCCCACCGGGTTGAGCATGTAGCCCACGCCACGCATGGTCTTGATCCAGTCTGAGCCGAGCTTGCGTCGCAGTTGGTAGATGTAGACCTCGATCGCATTGCTGGAGACGTCATCGTCCCAGGCATACAAGGACTCGATCAGCTGTGCCTGAGAGTAGGGTCGCCCGGGCTGGCTGATCAGTTTGGCCAGCACGTTGAACTCCCGGGACGACAGGTCCACCGGCTCACCGCGCAAGGTCACCACCCGTCGGGCCGGGTCCAGCACCAACGCGCCACAGGTGAACACGGGGCTGGCTTGCCCCAGGGCCCGCCGTACACGCGCCCGAATGCGGGCCCCCAGCTCGTCCAGAGCCACGGGCTTGACCAGGTAATCATCGGCACCGACATCGAGGCCGGCAATCCGATCGGTCAGGGCATCACGGGCGGTCAGCAAGAGCACCGGAGTCGTATCCCGCCGTGCGCGCAGCCGTTGCAGCAGCTCGACACCCGTCAAACCAGGCAGTTGCCAGTCCAGCACCGCACAGTCATAGCGGTGGGCGAGCAAAGCCGCCTCGGCTTCGTCCCCCCGCTGCAGCCAGTCCACAGCATAGCCCTGCTGGATCAAGCCTTGCTGCAGGCCATCGCCCAACAACACATCATCTTCGACCAGCAAGACCCGCATAGCTTGGAGAGCGCAAACCCTTCAGTGACAGACCTTCGTGATGGTAAGCCCAGGCGGCGCCCTGGTACCAACTGATGGCATCTGCCACCTGCGACGAGGTCATCGGTGCAGCACGGCCTCGGTCCTCGCCATCGGCAACCTGGGTGGTTTGCACACCGCCCCGCGAATCCAGTCGCACCAGCGCATGGTCGGTCAGGTAGCCCAGGTCCTGATAGGTGCTGATGAAGGCACGCTCACGGCCCGGCTCCAGGTCAAACAGGTCATAGCCCAGGAAGCGGCTCTCGTACTTGAAGTGCAGCAGGCCCAGCAGGGTCGGCGCGATGTCGATCTGGCTGGCCAGGCGGTCCACTTTGGCCGGCGCGATGTGCCCGGGTGCATAGATGAGGGCCGGGATGTGATAACGCTCGACCGGCAGGTCGGTCTTGCCTGCACTGGATGCGCAGTGGTCGGCGACGATGACAAACACCGTGTCCTTGAACCAGGGCTTTTGAGCGGCACGGTCCAGGAAATTGCCGATGGCCCAGTCCGTGTACTTCACCCCGCCTTCGCGGCTCTGATGCGACGGGATGTCGATGCGCCCCTCCGGATAGGTGTAAGGCCGGTGGTTGGACGTGGTCATCACATGCATGAACGAGGGCTTGCCCCGTGCATGAGAGGCATCGGCCTCCTGCAGCGCCTGGGTGAACAGGTCCTCATCGGCCACGCCCCAGATGTTTTCATGGTGAATGCGCTCAGCCGGGATCGCCATGCGGTCCACCACCTGGTAGTGGTTGGCACTGAAAAACGCATTCATGTTGTCAAAGTAACCATAGCCGCCGTACACATAGCGGGTGTCATAGCCCTTGGACGCGAACACGCTGCCCAGCGAGAACAGGTCCGCATTGCCTGGCCGCTTCACGATCGACTGGCCCGGTGTGGGCGGCAGAGACAGAGACAAAGCCTCCAACCCTCGCACCGTGCGCGTGCCTGTGGCGTACAGGCGGGTGAACAGGAGGCCCTGTTCGGCCAAGGCGTCCAGACGAGGCGTCAACCCACGTTGATTGCCGAAATGCGCCAGATAGTCCGCCGACAGGCTCTCCACCGAGATCAGCACCACGTTCAGGTGCTTTTCAGGCTGCCCGTCGTCCACGATGCGGGTCAGGTCCATCGGGTCGTTGGACGCCAGGCGCGCGTGGGGCGTGGGCAGCTGCTTGCGCAGACGGGCCATGGCCTCCGGCGGGGGCAGACTTTGGTAGAAATGCTCGTAGTCCAACTCGTTGTGACGCAGGGCGGAGAAGAACTCATAGACGCCATCGCCGCTCAAGGCATTCACATAACGGTTGCTCGACTGTTCCTTCCAGTGGCCATCAACCACCGCATGGGCCATGCTCACAGCCCCCACCACCGCCACCGGCAGCCCCCAGCGGGCCCAGCGCGACACGTCATGATCCGGCCGTGGCACCAGCGCCCGGCGCCCCTGCCAAACCAGGGCCGTGGCCACCAAGGCCAGCGCCGACAGGATCACCCCCACAGGGTAGGACTCGCGGATGTTGCCAATCACCTCATGGGTGTAAAGCAGATAGTCCACTGCGATGAAGTTGAAGCGAGAGCCGAACTCATCCCAGAAGATCCACTCCGAGATGCCGATGAACAGCATGAGCGCCACCCAGACGACCATGCCCAGCGCCAGCCAGATGCGGAAACCACGTCGTGCCAGCCACTTTGACGGCACCACCGCCAGAAACAGCATCAAAGGCATCAGCAAGCTGGCCCCGGCCACCAGGTCATAGACCAGGCCCACGCCAAACACTCGCGCCGCCAGCGCGGGTGTCCAGGGTGCCTGCCCCCCTGTTTTGAGCCACAGCAGGGCCCTCAGCACCGCCCCCAGCACCACAAACAACGCCAGCAGAGACACATAGCTGTGCCAGCGGCCCCACTTCGAGGGCGAATACACCTGTTTCATCAGATCCACGCAAAATGACCAAGACTCGGCATTGCATCAATCTCAGCTGAGGCGAATCTGAAGACGGCTTCAAGCCGGCCGATACACTTTTTGGCATGACCACGCTGCGACTGATCCTGGGCGACCAACTCAACCCCTGCCACAGCTGGTTCGCCGAGGTGCGTCCCGACGTGGTCTATGTGCTGATGGAAATCCATCCCGAGATGGCCTACGTCCTGCACCATGCCCAGAAGATCCTCGCCATCGTCGCAGGCATGCGCGACTTCGCCCGGCAGCTCAAGACCGATGGCCATCGGGTGCGCTACATCGCCCTGGACGATCCATCGAACCGTCAGTCCCTCACCGGCAACCTGGACGCGCTGGTGGCACATTACGGCGCCACCGGGGTCGAATATCAGGAACCAGACGAATGGCGACTGGACGAGCAACTGCAAACGTGGTCCCAGGAGGCACCCCAGCGGCTGGGCATCCCCAGCCACAGCATCAGCAGCGAGCACTTCTACACCGAGCGCGGTGAAGCCGCCGCCCTCTTCGCTGGCCGCAAGCAGTGGCTGATGGAGCACTTCTACCGCCAGATGCGCCTCCAGCATCACGTCCTGCTGGACGCGGACAATCCCAAGCGCCCCACTGGCGGCCAGTGGAACTTCGACCCTGACAACCGCAAAGCCTGGAAGGGCGCTCCCTCTTTGCCAGCAGACTGGCGCACCCCACACGACCACCGCGCGCTCTGGCAAAGCTTTTGCGACGCGGGCGTGCGTTCCTTTGGCGACCCTCAGGCGGATCAGCTCGCCTGGCCCCTGAACCGCCAGGAAGCCCTGCAACACCTCGACGCCTTCATCGCCCACGCCCTGCCCCACTTTGGCGACTACCAGGATGCGCTCACCCAGCACGGCTGGCGCGTCTTCCACTCGCTGCTGTCCTTCGCGCTGAACACCAAGATGCTGAACCCGCGGGAGGTGGTCGGGCGCGCCGAGCAAGCCTGGGCCGATGGGTATGCCCCCCTGGCCGCCGTCGAAGGCTTCATCCGCCAGATTCTGGGCTGGCGCGAGTACGTGCGCGGCGTCTACTGGGCCCACATGCCAGGCTACGTTGACCACAACGCCCTGGGTCACACCCTGCCGCTACCGGTATGGTTCTGGACGGGCGACACCCGCATGGCCTGCGTGGCGCACGCCATCGGTCAGTCCCTGACGCACGCCTACGCACACCACATCCAGCGCCTCATGGTCATCGGCAACTTCGCCCTGCTCGCCGGCTTGTCCCCCCAGGCGGTGCACCAGTGGTACCTGGGCGTCTACATCGACGCTTTCGAGTGGGTGGAGCTGCCCAACACCCTGGGCATGAGCCAGTTTGCCGACGGCGGGCTGCTGGCGACCAAACCCTATGTGTCCAGCGCCAGCTACATTCAGCGCATGGGTGACCACTGCAAAGGGTGCCACTACCAGCACAAGGAGCGGCTGGGGCCTCAGGCCTGCCCGTTCAACGCCCTGTACTGGGACTTTCACCTGCGCCACGCCGACCGGCTGCAAGGCAACCCACGTCTGGCCATGGTGTACAAGAATCTGAACAAGATGGACACCGAGACGGTCCACGCCATTCAGGCGCAAGCCCACAGCATCAGAGAGCGACGAGACACGTTATGACCACCTCCCCCACCTGCCTCGCGTCAGCCACCACCCTGGTGGCGCACTTGCGTCGGCAACGCGGGGCCCGCCTCATCGAAACCCACATCTCCTGGGTGCTGCTCGACGGTCAGGACGCCTGGAAACTCAAAAAGCCCCTGCGCCTGCCGTTTCTGGACGCCAGCACCCTGGCACGCCGCCACCAGTTGTGCGAAGAGGAGCTGCGCCTCAACCGCCGCATGGCCCCATCGCTCTACCTGGACGTCACCCCCATCACCGGGACGCCTGACTCGCCTGTGCTGGGGGGCACCGGACCGGCCATCGAGTACGCCGTGCACATGCGCCAGTTCCCCAAAGGCGCGCTGCTCGGGGAATTGCTGGCTTCAGGACAGGTTCAGCCCACACAGCTCGACGACTTCGCCCGGCATCTGGCTGGATTTCACCGCAGCGCCGAGGTCGCGCCAACGTCCAGCCCCTACGGCAGCCCGCAGTTGGTCGAACAAACCACCCGCGACGTGCTGCGCAACCTGGCCGACATCGGTGGTGAGGCCCTCAGCGCCCCCTTCGCGGCTTGGTTCGACACCCAAGCCCCCCTGCTGCGCCCACTGTGGGCCCAGCGCCAAGCACAGGGCCGCATCGTCGAAGGCCATGGCGACCTGCACCTCGCCAACGTCGTTCTCTTGGATGGCACCCTCACCGGCTTTGACTGCATCGAGTTCGACCCCGGCCTGCGCTGGAGCGACCCACTCAGCGACGTCGCCTTCCTGGTCATGGACCTGATGGCGTACCAACGCACCGACCTCGCCTTCCGCTTCCTCAATGCCTATCTGGACGCGAGCGGTGACCATGCTGGCCTTCCCGTGCTGCGCCATTACCTCGTCTACCGGGCCTTGGTGCGCGCCCTCGTCGCCCGCATCAAGGCGGGCAAGGGACAGGTTCCGGCCGGCCCGGACTATCTGGCGCTGGCTCACCGCCTCATCGCCCCGACGGCGCCACGCCTGCTCATCACCCACGGCGTCTCGGGCTCGGGCAAGACCTTTGTGTCGCAAGGCCTGCTGGAACAGGCTGGCGCCATCCGTGTGCGCTCGGACATCGAGCGAAAGCGGTTGTTTGGTGCCGCACAGCCGGCAGCCCAGCCTGCTGGTGCCACCCCCTCAGGCTCGGGCGACCTTGACGCCAACCCGCTCTACAACCGCGATCGCACCCAGGCCACCTACGCACACCTGCTCTTCTTGGCGGAGTTATGCCTGAAAGCCGGCTGGCCCATCATCGTTGATGCGACCTTTCTGGATTCGAGCGAGCGCGAGCGCTTCCTACGTGTGGCGATCAAGCAGTCCGTCCCCTTCGCCATCCTGCACTGCGAAGCACCCCGCACCACACTGGAGAACCGCCTCCAAGCCCGGCAACAGGCCGCCCAAGACGCGTCGGATGCCGACGCGGGCGTGCTGGCGAAACAGCTGCAACGCGACACCGCACTGCGCCCCGAAGAAGCCGGCTACACATTGCAGACCGACGCGACACAACCGGACTGGGCTCAGCGTCTCGCCCGAGCCTGGTTGACGGATCAGCCCCCCACGTGACACGGCTTGACACCCGCACGAACCACCTGGCGCAGGCGGTCGCAGTCAACTTGGGCGCGTCGCACCAGCTTGGCTGCGATACCCCAAAGGCGACGTCACACGTCGATTTCCACCTCGTTGCCGTGCAACTCCATCAACTCACGGCGTGAGGCGGCTTCGCCCTTGCCCATCAGCTTGGTGAACGAGCCCTCCGTGGCTTCAAAGCCCGGCTCGCCATAGGCCACCGGCAGCAAGCGGCGGGTTTCCGGGTTCAGCGTGGTGTCCCACAGCTGCTCGGCGTTCATCTCACCCAGACCCTTGAAGCGGCTGATGGTCCAGCTGCCCTCGCGGCAACCTTCCTTGCGCAGCTTGTCCAATATGGCCGTCAACTCACCCTCATCCAGCGCATACAGCTTGGCCGCGGGCTTCTTGCCCCGCGCCGGCGCATCCACCCGATACAAGGGCGGGCGGGCAATGTAAATGTGTCCCGTTTCGATCAACTTCGGGAAGTGGCGGAAGAACAGCGTCAGCAACAGCACCTGGATGTGCGAGCCGTCCACGTCCGCATCTGACAGGATGCAGACCTTGCCGTAGCGCAACCCGCTCAGGTCGGGCTCATCGTTCGGCCCGTGCGGATCCACCCCGATCGCCACCGAGATGTCGTGGATTTCGTTGTTCTTGAACAGCAGGTCGCGCTCCACCTCCCAGGCATTGAGCACCTTGCCGCGCAGCGGCAGCACAGCCTGCGTTTCCTTGTCGCGCCCCATCTTGGCACTGCCCCCGGCCGAGTCCCCTTCCACCAGGAAGACCTCGTTGAGGCTGATGTCGCGGCTCTCACAATCGGTCAGCTTGCCCGGCAGCACCGCCACGCCCGAGCCCTTCTTCTTTTCGACCTTTTGGCCCGCACGCTGGCGCGCCTGCGCCTGCTTGATCACCAGTTCAGCCAGTTTCTTGCCGTACTCCACGTGCTGGTTCAGCCACAACTCCAGGCTTGGCTTCACATAGGTGCTCACCAGTCGCAAGGCATCACGGCTGTTCAAACGCTCCTTGGTCTGGCCCTGGAACTGCGGGTCCAACACCTTCGCGCTCAACACAAAGCTGGCGCGCGAAAACACGTCATCGGGCATCAGCTTCACGCCCTTGGGCATCAGCGAATGCATCTCGATGAAGCCCTTGACCGCCTGGAACAGCCCGTCCTTCAACCCGGACTCGTGCGTGCCACCCGCCACCGTCGGGATCAGGTTGACGTAGCTCTCGCGCATCGGCGAGCCTTCTTCGGTGAAGGCCACGCACCAGGCGGCACCTTCGCCCTCTGCAAAGTTCTCCGTCTCACTGCCACTGGCGTACTGCTCGCCCTCGAACAGCGGAATCAAGGGGTCCGTCGACAACGTCTGGGTCAGGTAGTCGCGCAGGCCGCCCTTGTACAGCCAAGTCTGTACCTCGCCCGTCTTCTCGTTCGTCAGGGTGATGGTCACCCCAGGCATCAGCACCGCCTTGCTGCGCAGCATGTGCACCAGCTCACCCTTGGGCAACTCGGCGCTCTCGAAATACTTCGCATCGGGCCAGGCGCGCACGGTCGTGCCGTTCTTGCGGTCGCCCGACGCCGCCGGTCGCACCGTCACCGGCTCGATCACGTCGCCACCACTGAAAGCCAGTGTGGCCACCTGCCTGTCACGGCACACCGTCACCTGCAAGCGGGTGGACAGCGCATTGGTCACGCTCACGCCCACGCCGTGCAAGCCACCCGAGAAGCTGTACGCCCCGCCGGAGCCCTTGTCGAACTTCCCCCCCGCGTGCAGGCGCGTGAACACGATCTCGACCACGCTGACGCCCTCTTCGGGATGCAGGCCAAAGGGAATGCCCCGCCCATCGTCTTCCACGCTGACCGAGCCATCGGTGTGCTGCGTCACGGCAATGCGCTTGCCAAACCCCGCCAGCGCCTCGTCGGCCGCGTTGTCGATCACCTCCTGGATGATGTGCAGGGGGTTGTCGGTCCGGGTGTACATGCCCGGACGCTGTTTGACGGGCTCCAGGCCCTTGAGAACGCGGATGGAGCCCTCGCCGTACTCGGCATTGGGCTGGCTGGAAGATTTGGCGGCAGGCTTCGAAGACATGGCGCAATTCTACGAACGAACCGCACCTGCTTTCGGCAGGACGCTTCCATGCGCCCCACCTTCCCTGCGTCGCTCACATGAAGTAGGCCATCATGCGCTCCAGCGCCATGCTCAACGGAACCTCCATCATCGGCAAGGTCAACCACAAACCTGTGAACCCGACCGACAAGGTCACCGGGAAACCGATCGAAAAGACGTTCATCTGTGGTGCGACCCGGGCAATCAGTCCCAGAACCATGTTGACCAGCAGCAACATCGAGACCACCGGCAACGCCACCCACAGGCCCAGCTTGAAAATCTCTGCGCCCCATACCTGAGGCTTGACCTGCTGAAGGAAAGCCAAAGGCTCAGGCGAGACGGGAAACGCATGAAAGCTCTGCAAAACGGCTCCCGTGAGCAACAGATGCCCGTTCATCACAACGAACAACCACAAAGCCGTGGTGCCGAAAAAGCGGCTCACCCCGTTGACCTGACCGCCCATCATCGGGTCAAAAAAGCTCGCAAAGCTCAAGCCCATCTGCAAACCGATCAGCTCACCGGCAAACTCGATGGCGGCAAACACCACCCGCGCAGCAAACCCCATGGTCAACCCGATCAACACCTGCTGCACGATCACCATCACCGCCTGCGGTGAATTGATCGCAATGTCCGGCATGGGGGGCAAGCTGGGCTGCGCGCAAATCACGATCAAAATGGCCAGGGACAGGCGCACCCGCCGTGGCACCGAGCGCTGCGACAACACGGGCGCCGTCGTGAAAATACCTGCCACCCGGAAAAACGCCCACAACCAGGGCGTGATCCAGGCCAGCACCTGCGCTTCGGTGAAACTGACCACTCAGCCCACCACAGTCGGGATCGATTCCAGCACGCTGCGGATGTAGTCCACCAACGTAGACATCATCCACGGACCGGCCAACCCCAGCGTGGCAAACGCGGCCAACAGCTTGGGCACGAACGACAAGGTCGCTTCATGAATCTGTGTGGCGGCCTGAAAGATCGACACCACCAGGCCCACCGCCAGCACCACCAGAGTGATCGGTCCACACACGATCAAAAGGGTCAGCAAGCCGTCGCGGGCAATCGTCAATACCTGTTGCGATTCCATCGTGAAACTCCGTGACCGCTACTGCACGAAACTCGCCGCCAGAGAGCCCAGCAGCAGATTCCACCCGTCGGCCAGCACGAACAGCATCAGCTTGAACGGCAGGGCCACCATCACCGGCGACAGCATCATCATCCCCAGGCTCATCAGCACACTGGCCACGATCATGTCGATCACCAGGAAGGGAATGAAAATCAGGAAGCCAATCTGGAAAGCAGACTTCAATTCGCTCGTCACAAACGCTGGCACCAGCACACGCAATGGCACCGTCTCGGGCGTGACCTGCCCTTCCAGCTTCGCCAGACGCGTGAACAGGCCCAGATCCGACTGACGGGTCTGCTTGAGCATGAAGGCCCGCATCGGTCCCTGGCCACGCTCCAGCGCCTCGTTGAAGGAGATCTGATTGGCCGCAAAAGGCTCGTATGCCTCCTTGTAGACCTTGTCGAGCGTCGGCCCCATCACGAACATCGTCAAGAACAGGGACAGTCCGATGATGACCTGATTGGGCGGAGATGAGGCCGTGCCCAACGCCTGGCGCATCAGACTCAAGACGATCACGATGCGGGTGAAGCCGGTCATCATCAGCAACAGCGCCGGCAAAAAGCTCAGTGCCGTGAAGAACAGCAGCGTCTGAATCGGCACGGAGTAGCTGTTGCCCCCGCCCTGCCCCACCATCAAAGGCAACCCGGCCCCCGTGGGTGCCGCAGCCGCCTGAGCCCAGGCCGCGGCCCCCGCGCCGGCCAAAATCAGTGCCAGAGCGCCCTTCAGCCAGACCGACCATACCAGGCGCGGCAAACGGTATTGAACATGCACCCGCATCATTGGGGCTCCTGAGGCTTGGCCATCTTGCCGCGCAGGAGTTGCGCAAAAGCTGGCACCGTAGGCTGGCTGGCCCCACCGTCCGCAGGTGGGGCCAACGGGGCCATCGTGTGCAAGGTATGGATCTGCTGAGAGGTCACACCCAGTACCAGCCAGGTACGAGACTCGCCCTCGCCCACCTCCACGGTCACGATGCGCTGCCCCGGCCCCAGGTTCAGGTTCCCCACGGGCTTGACAGGCGCCTGCCCTCCCCCCAGTGCCCCATTGGCCAGGCCCGAGCGCTTCAACAACCACAGGCTCACCGGGATCAAAGCCACGATCACCACAAACCAGACAATCAGCAGCCCTGTTGACGCCATGTTCACGTTCTGTACCCCTGCGGCGCGCGCGCGCTCACCGCGTTCTCAGTTACCACGGCTCAAGCGACGCATGCGCTCGGAAGGCGTCACGATGTCGGTCAGACGGATACCAAACTTGTCGTTCACCACCACCACTTCACCCTGGGCGATCAGAAACCCGTTGACCAACACATCCATGGGCTCACCCGCCAGCGCGTCCAACTCCACCACCGAACCCTGCGCCAGTTGCAGGATGTTCTTGATGGGAATGCGCGTGCGCCCCAACTCCACCGTCAGCTGGACAGGGATGTCGAGGATCATGTTGATGTCGTTGCCCGCCGGCATGGCTGGCGCAGACGATCCGAAGTTCGCGAACGCGGCAGGTGTGGCCTGCTGCACAGGATTGCTCACCTCGCTCGCGGCTTCTGCAAAAGGATCAGAAGCCATCGAACCAGAGGAGGTACTTGCTTGCTGAGCGAGTGCGGCCTCCCATTCGGCCGCCATGGCGTCCTGCTCGGCGTCGGCGCCCGAAGGCGGGAATTCTGCAGGGTCAGACATTGTTGTCTCCAATCCAGCCCGTGTGGCCGGAGGTCAGTAAATTGTTCACACGCAACGCGTACTTGCCGTTCGACGTACCGTAGTAGCTGTCGAACACCGGCACCCCGTCCACCTTGGCCTGGATGACCTTCTCCAAGTCCAGTTCGATGAAATCCCCCGGCTTCAGCGCCAGCAACTGCTCGACGGTGGCCGGTGCATGCCCCAACTCGGCCACCAACTCCACCTCGGCGGACTGGATCTGCTGTGTCAACAACTTCACCCAACGGCGGTCGGGCTCCACCGAATCGCCTTGAATCGACGAGAAAAGGATGTCGCGAATGGGCTCGAAAGTCGCGTACGGAATGCAGAAATGGATGGTGCCCGTTGAATCACCAATTTCCAGCGTGAACGAGCAACACACCACGATCTCACCCGGCGTGGCCACCGTGGCGAACTGAGGTTGCATCTCCGAACGCTGGTAGTCCAACTCGATCGGGTAGATGCCTTGCCACGACTTCTTGTATTCCTCGGTGATCACGTCGACCAGTCGGCGAATGATGCGCTGCTCGGTCGCCGAGAAGTCACGCCCCTCAATGCGGGTGTGGAACTTGCCGGCGCCGCCAAACAAGGCGTCAATCACCGAGAACACCAAGGTGGGCTCGCACACAATCAGGCCAGAGCCCCGCAGGGGACGCACGGCCATGATGTTGAAGTTGGTGGGCACCACGATTTCACGCAAGAAGGCGCTGTACTTCTGCACCTTGATGGCCCCCACCGACACCTCGGGCGACTTGCGGATGAAGTTGAACAAGCCAATGCGAATGTTGCGCGCGAACCGTTCATTGACGATTTCCATCGTGGGCATGCGCCCACGCACGATCCGTTCCTGCTGCGCCAGGTTGTAATCGCGCACGCCCTCGGTGGGCGCCTCTTCCTGCTCCAGCTTCTGGCTTTCGCCTGTGATGCCCTGCAGCAGGGCATCAACTTCGTCTTGAGAGAGGATTTGCTGATTCATGGCCGGTGACTGCTTTGAACGGTGATCAAGGAATTCGACCGCCGCTCACTGGATGATGAAGTTCGCGTAGTGCACTTGGAGGATGGGGTTGTATTCTTCCACCTTCTTTTTCTTGCGCTTCTTGGGCGCGGGTGCTTCAGCCTCACCGTCCTCCGCCGACGCTGCATCGCCCTCAGGTTCGGGCTCCTCAATCTCGTACCCCATGGCACGTGCTGCGCCCCGCTGAATTTCGCCTGCCAACTTGACCTTGCCCTCAGCAGTCAACAATTCCTCGGCCGTCTTGTGCGACAGGATCAGCAAGATGGCATTGCGGATGGCAGGCATGTAGAGCTTCATGTCCTCGCCCACTTTGGCATCATCCACCTGCAGGTTGATCCCGATCTGAGCGAAACGCTCGGTTTCGCGATCGGCCAGGTTCACGATGAACGGATCCAGTGGCACGAAGATCGGCGGCGCATCGGATGCGGGCTTTTTCTTGGTGGGTGCTTTGGCCTCTTCGACCTGCGCCGCAGCATCACCCTCATCGCCCTCCTCGTGGGCCATGTTCTTCTTCATCAGCAGAAAAGCCCCCACGCCGGCGAGCAGCAACACCACCACAACCACCGCCACGATGATGAGGAGTTTCTTGGAGCCCTTCTTCGGGGCATTGCCTTCGGCCTGATTGGCTGCGGGGGCAGCTGACATTCGCGTATCTCCTGGGTGAGAGGACACGTACCCAGGAAAGGCACGCACCCATAGGTGGATTATTCGAAGTCAGCGCGCCAGTGAAGAATCAATAAGCGACGTGAAACACGCCTGATTCTTCACCGAGGCGTCACCGCCTCAAGCGTAGAGGTCCAGTCCACCCGGTCGCCCGACACGCGGGGCTCTCACCTCACGCGTACCAGACCCATCCCCCTCTTCGCCCGCCCCAGCAGAGGCCGACGATCCGGCAGACACGCCACGTGCCCCATCAGAAGGGGCGGACTGTTGCCCAAATGACTGCTGCGCGGTTTGGGATGAGACCCCACCGCCCGTCAGATTCAGACCCACATCGCTCAAGGCCGACGACAGCGCAGACATGCTGGCTTCGATGGCTTTTCTCGTTTCAGCTGCCGCAGCAGCGAAATCGACCTGTGCCGATTGTCCCTCAAGTGCGATCTTCACCTGAATGGGCCCCATGTCCGCTGGGTTGAGATGCAACTCGGCGGTCATCGGGCCATCGGTGCGTGCAGTGTTCACCCACAGGCTGACCTTCTCGGCCAAGGCTTGGCCGAAATCAGCATGCCCCAAAGGCGTGGGCAAGGTGGCAGACTCATGACGAACCGGCGCTGCCGAGGGCAAACCACCTGGGCGGACGTTCACCCCGGCACTCAAACCTGCCAGGGGTGTCGCGTCGCTGCGAGAAAGTTCGGCACCCAAATCGCCCGAACCGGCGCGCCCCAACAAGCCCTCCAACTGCAACCCAGCCAAAGTGGTGGTTTGCTGCCACTGTGTCAGGTCCAGGGCCACAGACCCCGGGTCTGCCTCCACCCCTGCCGCCTCCTGAGCCAGCGCGTCTGCATCCGTGGCCAGCAGTTCGGTCACATGCCCCTCGTCCTGAGGCAAATCCTCCGCTCCGGCGGCAAGCGCCTCTGCGCCGGTCACAGTGTCGGGCTTGGCTTCCACGGGCAAACCGGCCAGCCAGGCCATCATGCTCACCGAATCGGCAACTGGCTTCACATCCTCCGCGGGCCCTTCTTTGACTTCCCCCTCCACACGTTCGGACTCATTGGCAGCGCGTGCCTCACCCCCGTCGGACACAGAACCAGCGCGAGCGCCGCGCTCCCCACCACGCTCGGACTTGACGGGCGACGACGTACTGGCGGGCTCGCTCGGCACCGATTCAGGCTGCACAGGGGTCTTCTGAGTGGCCAAAGCCTGCTGACGCACACGCGCCAGCGCTTGCTCATTGGCACGTGCGGCGGCCTGGGCTCGGGCCGCTGGATCTTGCGAGGCAGCCTGACGCGGAGCGGCCTTCGGGGTTGTCGCCTGAGATGGCGTTGGCGGCGACTGCCATGCTTGCCCCTGCTGGTTCATCAGACTGGCGAAACTCTGGGGGGCTGCCTGCCCCTCTGCGCCACGCACCTGAGCCTGCAAACGGGCCAGTATCTCGCCGGCGCCAGACACAGCCCCTTGAGACGACACAGTGGATGTGGATGACTTGATCGGTGTGCTCATGTCAGGATCCTCACAGGGCGGTGCTGGCCATGGGGTTGCCACCGCCGGGCATCGAGGCGGAAAGGCGCGCGGCACGCGAGGCCATCTCGTCCGTTGCCTTCTGCTCTTGCCGATCCTGTCGGACGCGTTGCTCCAACAAACGCTTGTCAATCAGCTTGGATACCGCAGCCACGCGACGTTCACGCTCAACCAACTCCAATCGGCTGCGCTCCATCAAGGCCTGTGCCTGCGCCACCTGCTGGTCTTGTGCCCCCACGGCATCCCCGAGACGCTGCATGAAATCTTGGTAACAACGCACGATTTCCATGCCGCCAGACTGACGAAATTGCGCCTGCCAACGATTTTGATAATCACGACGCCAGTCGGCGAGCGACTGCGCCTGCTGGCGCGCCGCCTCGTAGGCCTTGCGTCGGGCCTCGTGCGCCGCGACAGCCTCGTCGCGGGCCTTCTCTGCGGCCTCCAGCACGATCAGCAGCGATTGCGTGGCACTCATGAACCTGTCTCCTGCCCCCATCAGGGGCTTTTCTCAGCCTATCACTGCGCGACGATCTGGTGAAGGGCATCCACACTGTCAGGCATGTATGCCGGTGTGTGCATGCCCTGCTGAAGCATCCTCACCATTGCAGGGTGAGCTCGCACAGCCAGATCCAGATCGTGATCGTGACCAGGCACATACGCACCCAACTGAATCAGATCACGGGCTTTGCTGTACTTGGACCACAACTGGCGGAATCTCCGCGCATCGTCGATATGTTGAGGCTCTGCGACATTGGTCATCACCCGAGAAGCGGACCTTTCTATGTCAATTGCCGGAAAATGTCCGGATTCCGCAAGTTCGCGGGACAAAACAATGTGCCCATCCAGGATGGCGCGGGCAGCATCGGCAATCGGATCTTGCTGGTCATCTCCCTCGGACAGCACGGTATAGAAAGCCGTGATCGAACCGTGGCCATTCAAACCGTTGCCGCTGCGCTCCACCAATTGAGGCAGCTTGGCAAAGCACGACGGCGGGTAGCCCTTCGTGGCGGGAGGCTCGCCGATTGCCAGAGCAATTTCACGCTGTGCCATCGCATACCGCGTGAGTGAATCCATCAGCAACAGCACATGCAAGCCCTGATCACGGAAATGTTCTGCGATGGCCGTCGCATAGTTGGCGCCCTGCATCCGCGTCAAAGGGGGGGCGTCCGCGGGTGCAGCCACCACCACGGAGCGGGCCAACCCCTCCTCACCCAGGATGTCCTCAATGAACTCCTTGACCTCGCGGCCACGCTCCCCAATCAAACCCACCACGATGACATCGGCCTGGGTGTAGCGGGCCATCATCCCCAGCAACACACTCTTGCCCACCCCCGAGCCCGCGAACAGGCCCAACCGCTGCCCACGTCCGACCGTGAGCATCGCATTGATCGCACGCACCCCCGTATCCAGAGACTGACGCACGGGGTCCCGGTCCATGGCATTGATGGCGCGCCGCACGAGCGGCTCACTGCGCACATCCTGCAGGGGACCTTTGCGGTCCATCGGCTCCCCTTGGGCATTGACCACGCGCCCCAGCAGGCCAGTACCAATCGGCATGTGGCGCGTGCGGTCTTCACTGCGCCGCCAAGGGTGGTTCACCCGTCCCAAAACCGGCGGATTCACAGGGGTACTCACCGGCACCACCCTCGCCCCACTCGCCAGACCATGCACCTCGGCGGTGGGCATCAGATAAGCGCGGTCACCGGCAAAGCCCACCACCTCGGCCAGCACGGGCGTCTTCTCCAGGCGGCTTTCCGAATGGATCTCACAGACGGCCCCCACCGGCAAACGCAAACCTGCGGCCTCCAGAACCAATCCAGCCACCCGAACCAGTTTTCCCTGACTCTCCAAAGGCATGGGCGTCGCCGCACACCGGTCCAGATCATCCAGATACCGGTTCCAGCTATCGAGCAGCGAACTCTTGGCCCGAGCGTTCATACCGAGCCTGCATCATCCTGGGGTGACGCGTGTGAATCCCACTCGCCTCGCACCCCTTCATCAAGCCGACTCGGCTGACGCGCTGTCGGCACGCGACTCTCATGTCCACCTTGCCAAGGCGCCTGATGCCCCATGGCGCCCGCAGCACGCTCCCAGCGTGACTCGACCGTGGCATCCACCAAGGCAATGTCGGAGTCGACCAGACACCCCCCCCGTGTGATCGAGGTGTCTGCCACCAAGCGTGCACCACGCGATTGCAAGAGCTCATCCAGCTGACCGTGCACCAGCGCATGGTCCTCCGGATGCAAGCGCAGCACAATATGGCGAGCCGAACTCAACAGCGCCGACAACGCTTGCTCGGCCACGTCCACCACCAATTCCGGGCGATCAATCAACTCACTGCGGACCACCTGGCGCGCCAGCTCCAAGGAGACCCCTGCCACGCGGCCGGCCAGTTGCTGCTCCAGGGCATCCAGGCGCTGTTGCATGGACTCGACCAATGCACCGACCTGCTCGTTCATGTAGTGAGCCATCTGCTCGGCTTGAGCCTGCTTGTAGCTCTCCAGCGCGGCCAAACCGTTGCGGTAACCATCCTGATAACCGCTCTGCCGCGCCGCCTCCACCATGGCCTCCACATCCGGAGCTGGCTGCGCCGCCTGCGAAGCCGCGCGGGCTGCAGCTTCAGCCTGCGCCTGGGCTTCGGCTTCAGCCTGCCCCGGCACACCTCCCACAATCGGACGCCAGTTCGGCGGACGTGGCGCTTGGCCACTCGACTGACCGGCTTGGGCCATTGGCGGAGGCTGTTTGGGCTTGCCCGCCCCCTGCGCCCCTTGCCCTGACTTCATGGCAGGGCGGATCTCGGCCGCCGCGCGCTCTGCCAAGGTAGGCTTGCGCACCCCGCCCTCGTCGGTCGCCGCGGCCGGTGCCGGTTGCTCGAATGTTTCAGGATGCCAAGCGGCAAAAGAGCCCAGTTCCTCGCGAGGAATGAACCGAGCGTAAGGGTTGGATGGCCCACCTCCGCCCGGCTGTCCCGGCTTAGACGTACTCATCGTCGCCTCCGCCACCCAGAACGATCTGCCCCTCATCGGACAGACGACGCACGATCTTCAGCAATTCCTTCTGCTCGGCCTCAACCTCGGACAGCTTCACCGGGCCACGCGACTCCAGATCCTCACGCAACGTTTCGGCCGCACGGCTGGACATGTTCTTGAAAACCTTGTCCCGGATCTCGGGCGATGCACCCTTGAGGGCGATGATGAGCGACTCGGTCTGCACTTCCTTGAGCAGAGACTGGAAGCCCTTGTCGTCCAGTTTGATCAGGTCATCGAAGGTGAACATGTTGTCCATGATCCGCTGCGCCAGATCCCCATCGGCTTCACGGATGTAGTCCAGCACCGAAGTCTCGATGCTCGAGCCCATCATGTTGATGATCTCCGCAGCGGGCTTGACCCCACCCAGCGACGACTTGCGAACCTGCTGACCACCGGCCAGCACCTTCGACAGCACCTCATTGAGGTCCTTCAACGCGGAAGGCTGAATGCCGTCGAGCGTGGCAATGCGCACCATCACTTCGTTGCGTTGCCGTTCAGGGAAGCACTTCAGAACGGACGATGACTGATCCGGGTCCAAATGCACCAAGATCGCCGCGACGATCTGCGGGTGCTCATTGCGCAACAACTCGGCCACCGAGCCAGGGTCCATCCACTTCAGGCTCTCGATGCCCGTGATGTCACTGCCTTGGATGATGCGATCGATCAGCAGGTTTGCCTTGTCGTCCCCCAAGGCCTTGCGCAACACCGCCTTGATGTACTCATCGTTGTCGGCCACCAGCACACCCATGTCGGTGGACTCCTGGGCGAACCGGTCCAGAACATTGCCGATGCGCTCCTTCGTCACCGAACGCATGCGAGCAATCGCCTCACCCAGGTGCTGAACCTCTTTGGGTTCCAGATGCTTGAAGACCTCGGCGGCCTCCTCCTCCCCCATCGACATCAGCAGGATGGCTGCATCTTCCACACCTTTTTCATCCATCGCGCGCGTCCTCGCTCAATTGTTCATCCAGCCGCGCACCACCTGTGCCATTGCCTGCGGATTGCCACGAGCCAGGGCACGCGCCGATTCCAGTCGACGATCCACCCCGGGCGGCTCCAGCGCGGCCAGAGCCTGACCATCAGGCCCCAGCGCCACGCCACTTCCGGGCAAGGCAGGCAATTCCTGAACGTCGTCGACGACAGCGCTGAGCTTACCCTGTTCTGCGCCCTCGGGCGGCACAGGCTGCGCTGCCTTGATGGCGGGGCGAATCGCCCCGAACACCACAATCAAAGCCGCCAAGGTCAGTGCTGCAGGCACGGCCAGTGTGCGAATCAGGTCCACAGTCTCCGGCTGCTGCCACAGGGGCGTGTCCACCGGCTCCTCTTTCACCACCTGGAAGGGCGTGTTCACCACCTTGATCGAGTCACCGCGCCGCTCATCCACACCAATGGCTTCGCGCACCAGCGCTGTGAGCTTCTCCAATTCCTCATCGGGGATGGGTTGCGTGGTCGTCTTGCCTTTGGCATCCGTGATCGTGCGATGGTTCAACACCACCGCGGCATTCAAACGCTTGATGTTGCCCGTGGCGCTGCGCGTCACCCTCACCGTCTTGTCCACTTCGTAGTTCGTCACCGCCTCACGCCGGCCATTGGTCAGGGCACTGCCGTTGGGCTGTGCCGCCTGCAGAGGGGCTGCTGCACCGTTGATGGGAGCGGTCGCCGGCACGGGTGGCTGATTGGTCGTTGCGCCCGGCACGCCTGCGGGCGTGGCACTGGCACTGCCAGACTGCTCACTGGTCTGCTGACTGCGGACGGTGACCTGCGCGTCTGCGCCCTGATTGGGCTTGTACTCCTCAGCCGTGGACTCTGTTTGCGAAAAGTCCAACTCGGCCGTCACCTGCGCGCGCAAGTTCTCCTTGCCCACCACCGGCTCCAGAATGTCACGGATGCGCTGGGCAAAGTTGGCCTCAATCTGACGAACGTACTGCAGCTGCTGTGCATCCAGACCGGCGTGGTCTACCCCCTCCTGCGGCCCCGACAGCAACGCACCCGTCTGGTCCACGATGCTCACGGCCTTGGGTGACATCTCGGGGACACTCGAAGACACCAGGTGCACGATGCCGGCGATCTGCCCGCGGTCCAAGGTGCGGCCACTGAAAAGCGTCAGCACCACCGACGCCGAGGGCTTTTGCTGCTCACGGAAAAAGCCATTCTGGTTCGGCAATGCCAGGTGCACCCGGGCACTCTGCACACTCGACAAAGCCTGGATCGAGCGCACCAACTCGCCCTCCAGACCGCGCTGAAAGTTCAGCCGCTCCTGAAACTGTGTGGTGCCGAACTTCTGGTTCTCCATCAGCTCGAACCCAACCACCGAGCCCTTGGGCAGGCCCGCTGACGCAAGCTTCAAGCGCACGTCGTGCACCTTGTCGGCCGGCACCAGGATCGCTGCGCCCCCATCCGCATGCTTGTAAGGCACCTGCATCTGCTGCAGCTGGGCCAAGATGGCCCCCCCGTCCTTGTCGGACAGGTTTGTGTACAGCACGCGGTAATCGCCCTCCCGCCCCCACAACATCATCGCCACAAAAATCGCAACGATGGCGGCAATCCCACCGCCCAGCATCAGCTTGCGCTGCACAGGCAAAGCCATCACCCGCTGAGCAAAGCCGGGCGGCTGGGACGCGTTGGCCTCAATCACCTGACTCGGTGACAGTGGCGCAACGGACTGAGGGTTGGCAACAGAGACTTCCATGGGGCGACATGATGCATGGGATTGCGCACCGAACCGACTCGGCACCTCAACCCACCTTGACTGATGCTGATTATTGAGACTTCCCAGCCCCCCTGTACCCGAAACAGCGCCCGATTTGTCAACTTCTTCAGCGCATCAGCCTCCGAACGCATGAGTACAGTGCGAAGTGTGGTGGTCGACACCACGCCTCAGTTGGCATCCCCCACATCATGGACCTCAAACTCAAACCCTTCGACTTCGCTCAGGCCGCCGCCAAAGCTGGCATGGCCGACGTCGCGCGCCGGGTCGAGGCCAACACACGCCTCGGGAGCACGGCAGACACTGCCGCAGTCGAGAAACCCAGCTTTCAGAATGCCTTCACCGGCGCGCTGAACTCCATCAGCCGGGCGCAAGCAACTGCCTCCACCATGCAGCGCGAAGTCCAGTTTGACAACCCCACCGTCAGCCTGGAGGAAACCATGATCGCGATGCAAAAGGCACAACTGGGTTTCCAGTCAGCCGTTCAGGTGCGCAACAAGCTCGTTCAGGCGTATACCGATATCATGAACATGCAGGTTTGAGCCCCACGCTCCCCTGCCTGTCATGACCACCTCCTCCCGCCCCCTGCCGCTGGTGCAACTCCTGCTCTGCGGAGCCCTCGTTGTCACCCTCTCCATGGGCATTCGCCACGCGTTTGGCCTGTGGTTGCAACCCATCACGCAGGCGCATGGCTGGAGCCGCGAGCATTTCTCTCTCGCCCTGGCGCTCCAGAACTTGGTCTGGGGCGCGGCAGGCCCGTTTGTGGGCTGGTGGGCCGACCGAAGCGGTGCATTCAAAGTACTTTGGGCAGGCGGCATCCTGTATGCACTGGGCCTGTTCGGCATGGCAACCACCACGGAGCACCTCCCCTTCTTGTTGACCACGGGCGTGACCATCGGTCTGGCACAAGCCTGCTGCACCTACTCTGTCATCTACGGCATCATTGGTCGCAACATCAGCGCCCAGCAACGATCCTGGGCCATGGGCATCACGGCAGCAGCAGGCTCTTTCGGCCAGTTCCTCATGGTGCCACTCGCCAGCACCCTCCTGCACCGAATGGACTGGTCTGCCGCGCTGCTGGCATTGGCCCTGTCGGCCTTGCTGATCGGACCTATCGCGTTCGGCTTGCGAGAGTCTCCCCAGGATGCCCCCCAAAAAGGCAGCCCCGCACCCCAATCGGCCTCGGCGGCCCTGCGCGATGCCTTGGGGCACCGTGACTTCCTGCTCCTGACGGCGGGTTACTTTGTTTGCGGCTTTCAGGTTGCCTTCATCGGCATTCACCTACCAAGTTACCTCAAAGACCAGCAACTTGGCCCAGAAGTGGCCACAACCGCCCTGGCGCTCATTGGGCTTTTCAACGTCATTGGCACCTATGCTGCAGGCGCACTTGGCCAGCGTCTGCGCAAGAACTGGATCCTCTCAGGCATCTACCTGTCGCGCGCCCTGGTGATGATCGTTTTCATCAGCCTGCCACTGAGCCCCCTGAGCGTGGGCATTTTTGCGGCCGTGATGGGCACTTTGTGGCTCTCCACGGTCCCGCCCACCAACGCCGTGGTCGCACAAATGCATGGTGTACGCCACCTCTCCATGCTCGGCGGCATCGTGTTCTTCTCTCATCAGATTGGCTCTTTCATGGGCGTGTGGCTGGCCGGGCGGCTCTACGACGCCAGCGGCAGCTATGACGTGGTCTGGTGGCTCGCCATTGCCCTCGGCGTGATTGCCGGCGCCCTGAACCTGCCCATCCGCGAACACCGTGCCCCCGTGCCCCGCACGGTTGCGCCCTGAGCCTCATGCCTGCGCCCCGCCGCGCCCTTGTCGCGCTGAGCTACCTCGCCGCCGCACTGGCGCTCGGCCTGGTGTTCTCGCTCTACTTTTCGCCTGACCTGGTCATCGATCTGGCTGGACGCCTTTGGAGTTGCTTCTGAGCTCGCCAGCTGCCGATATCCATGCTTTCAGCCTATTAGAATGAACAAATAGAAGGAAACACCATGAAACCCATTTTTGGCAGCATCGTCGCCCTGATCACCCCCCTGTTTGAAGACGGCAGCGTCGATTACGACACCCTGCGCAAACTGATCGACTGGCACATCGCTGAAGGTACCAACTGCATCGGCGTGGTCGGCACCACAGGCGAGTCCCCGACCGTGTCGGTGGAGGAGCACTGCGAGATCATCCGCGTTACGGTCGAGCAAGCTGCAGGCCGCGTGCCCATCATGGCTGGCGCCGGCGCCAACTCCACCCGCGAAGCCATCGAACTGAGCCAATTCGCCAAGAAGGTTGGCGCAGACTGCACTTTGCAGGTCGTGCCTTACTACAACAAGCCGACCCAGGAAGGCATTTACCAGCACTTCAAGGCCATCGTCGAAGCTGTGGACATCCCGGTGGTGCTCTACAACGTGCCCGGCCGCACGGTCGCCGACATGCTGCCCGAGACTGCCTTGCGCCTGGCCCAGTTGCCCGGCGTCATCGGCATCAAGGAAGCGACCGGTAACCTCGATCGCGCTGCCTGGCTGATCAAGCAGGCCCCGAAGGGCTTCTCCATCTTCTCAGGAGACGACCCTACAGCCGTGCACCTGATGACCATGGGCGGCCACGGCAACATCAGTGTCACCGCCAACGTCGCCCCGCGCGACATGGCTGAGTTGTGCAAGGCCGCCATGGCGCAGGACGCCAAGCGCGCCATCGAGTTGCACATGAAACTCCTGCCGCTGCACAAGCAACTCTTCGTTGAACCCAACCCGATTCCAGTCAAGTGGGCCCTGGCTCACATGGGCAAAGCTGGCGGTGCCCTGCGCCTGCCTCTGACGCCCCTGTCTCCTGCATCGCAAGAGCTGGTCAAGGCTGCTTTGCACGAATCCGGGGTGCTGTAACCCCTCCGATCCTGACCCTCTCCCGACACGCAGGCGTCGGGATCTGACTTCCAAGCACATGCCCAATACACCTCGTCAATCGACTCCCCTCGTTCTGGGCGCCACCTTGGCGTCCCTGCTGCTGGTTTCCGGCTGCTCGACCATCAACGACGCCCTGGGTGGCGACAAGGTGGACTACCGCACCAGCGGTGCGAAAACCGTGCGCCTTGATGTCCCCCCCGATCTCAGCCAGTTGCCGGGTCAGGTTCGCTACAGCCAGCTTTCCTCTTCGTCCATCAGTGCCAGCAGCCTGAACCGCGCAGAAGCCGCGGCCAGCTCACAAGCCAGCGTGGCCGTCGCCAACAAGGGTGGCGTGAAGCTGGAGCGACAAGGGCAAAGCCGCTGGCTGGTGGTTGATCAGCCAGCTGACAAGGTGTGGAATCAGGTCAGCAAGTTCTGGGAAGACAACGGTTTCAGCCTGTCCGTCAACCAGCCCGAAATCGGCGTGATGGAAACCACCTGGGCCGAGAACCGCGCCAAGGTTCCCAAAGATGGCCTGATTCGCGAGACCCTGGGCCGCGTCTTCGACATGCTCTACGACACCGGTGAGCGTGACATGTACCGCACCCGCATCGAACGCACCGCCAATGGCACTGAGGTCTACATCAGTCATCGCGGCATGAGCGAAGAGTATGAAGACAGCAAGAAGGAGCGCACCACTTGGCGCGCTCGGCCAAGCGATCCCGGTCTTGAAGCGGAAATGCTGTCTCGCCTGATGCTCGTCCTGGGCAGCACGCAAGAGGAAGCTGATGCACTCAAACGTGAATCGGCACAAGCGCCTGCGCCCACGGTGGCAGCAGCCAGCCTGGCCCAACTCAATGCACAAGGCAACGGCCTGACGGTGGCCGCCGACGCAGACACCACCTGGCGTCGCGTGGGGCTTGCCCTTGATCGCAGCGGCTTTACGGTCGAGAACCGTGATCGTCGTCAAGGCAGCTTTGAGGTACGCCTGTCGGCCAACGACCCCTCTGCCGCCAAGCCGGGTTTCTTCTCACGCCTGTTTGGGGCTGGAGACAAGAGCGAAGGCAGCCTGAGCCGCTATCAGGTGATGGTACAAGGTCAGGGCAACAGCAGCATCGTGAGCGTTCTGGATGAGCAAGGCAAACCTGCCACCAGCGCAACGGCCAAACGTATTGCCAAGCAGTTGCAGACCGAGCTCAACTGAATCATGCTCACTGGGTCGCTCACGGCGCCCCTCAAAAAAGCAAACCCGGACGGCAGTTAGCCTCCGGGTTTTTTTCATGGCGGGCATGAACAGCACGCCATTTCGAGAAGTACTGACGAAAAAAAACCGCCCCGAAGAGCGGTTTTTCTGCGGCTGAACTAAGATTAGTTCGAAGCAGCGGAAGCAACTTCGGAAGCAGCTTCAACAACAGCCGAAGCGCCTTCGGAAGCAGCGGAAGCGACTTCAGAAGCGGCTTCAACAGCGGGAGCGACTTCGGAAGCGACTTCGGAAGCAGCGGAAGCGGCTTCAACAGCGGCTTCTTCCTTCTTACCACAAGCGGCCAGGGCAACGGCAGCGATCAGCGAAGCCAGCAGGAGCGACTTTTTCATGCTTTTATCCTCAATGGAGTGTCAATAAAACCGGTGATATTGGAAATATGTGCGACGCCACACATTGGCTTCGCTCAGTATTCAGCTGTGAATTATACGGCGGATCAGGCTAACCCTTATAGCCCCAGCGTGGTTGGTGGCAAAGCATCGTGGGATCGTTGCGAAATTACATCAACTTCCGACAACCAATCGCCGATGACAGCCGGGTCTCGCGTCCACAGGCCCCTGCCTACCAGGGGTTCCATGACGCGCAAAGCCAATTTCTCATGCAACACCAGCAGGGTGGGTACCGATGACGCCAGATCCTCAGGAGCCTGGCGACACAACACCCGATGCGACCAGACTTTGCGCCACTGGACCCATCGCGGATGACTGCGCGCGAAGCCATCGAAGTTGGCAGCCAAAACCTGACAATGAATCTCCCGGGCCGACCCTAGAACCCATTGCTGGAACGCCTCGACCACCTCCCGATGGCCGAGAGGCCAGTGTGTGAAATCACGATCGCTGAGGGTGATGCATCCTGGCTCGGCAGCTGCCATCGCCATGGCCGCACTGACGCGATCGGCAAAATCACGCCAACTGCCGATTCGGCCAGACAGCTCTGATACGGGGTGAAGCTCGGCACTGGCCGCGCGCCCCTCGGTCGGCTTCGGGATATTTCCGCTCATGCCTCGGATCTTTGCACGCTCAAGACGTCAAGCCAAGGGGTGCAACCACCCATCTTCCGCCCACTGGTTCAACAACTCGCGCACCGCCTCGCTGACCTTCGCCACCGATGCAGCCGGCAGGAAGCGCTGATCGGCCAGTTCGCGCAAATGCCGCGCATCCTTGCCGCCCGCGCGCCATGATTCACCGTTGGCAAACACGCGCTGCCCGTCGTACATCATGCGGGTACGCGGGTCCAACTTCACGCCCACCCCGTCAGGCAGGGGCTCTCCGGGCTGGAACCACACCCGCGGTTTGGGCTCCGTCAGGATCTCACCCAACGCCGACTGCAGGCCGGCTTCGTCCTTGATCAGGCGTGCCACGGCATCGGCGGTGAACTTCTGCAAGGCCTCAGGGATCAGGCCCGGGTTCTTCGTCGCCGTTTGCTTCGGGTCTTGGTACAGGCGCGCCTTGTCGACCGTGTCCATGGCCTCCATCCAGCGAATCAGCACCTCGCGCCCCAGATCGGTGGACTCCGGCACGCGGAAACCGATCGAACAGGTCATGCACTCACCTTGGGCAATGCCATCGTGCGCCCAGCGAGGCGGCAGGTACAGCATGTCGCCGGGCTCCAGCACGTGCTCTTCCTCGGGCACAAAATGGGTCAGGATCTTGAGCGGCACATCGTCCTGCAGGCGGGCATCCTTCAGTGGCCCGATGCGCCAACGGCGCTGTCCGTGCACCTGCAGCAAGAACACGTCGTACGAGTCGTAATGCGGACCCACGCCGCCGCCATCGGTGGCGTAGGAGATCATCAGGTCGTCCAGGCGCGCATCGGGCACAAAGCGGAACTGCTGCAACAAGTCGTAGGCAGCGGGCACGTGCAGGTCCAGCCCTTGCACCAACAAAGTCCAACCCGGCTGCTCCACCGGAGGCAGGCTGCGTCGGCTCAGGGGGCCGTGGGTCAACTGCCATTGCCCCGGCACAGCGCTTGTCTTGCTGCGAGCCTTCTTTTGCACCGCAGAACCTGTGGCGTGTTCACGTACGATCAGGCGCGATTCGACGTCGTCCTGCCCCGCCAAGGCAAACAGCTTGGCGCGCTCGATGGGACTGCGCACACCGGGTATCGCCTGGCGGATCAGCAAAGGCTTCTTCTGCCAGTACTTCCGCATGAAGGTCTCGGGCGACATGCCGCCCAGCAAAGGCGTGATTTGGTCGACGGGCAGCGGGCCGGCCGGTGCGGCCGACGTGGCCGTCACGGATGCAGAGGTTTTGGTCGATTTCATGCCCGCATTGTGGCGCCATCTGTACCTATTGAGGATGATTCCGCTCAACGAAAACAACCCTGCTTGGCAGGCGCCCCCACAGGGCTGACGCACAAGCCGATTGCACGCCCCCCGCTACCTCGTGAGATGATCGCGGCATGATCATTACCTCACCCTGTGTCGTGAGCCTGGTGTGGCGTCTGGAAGATGCCCAAGGCAACTTGGTAGACGAGCTCAACGAGCCGATGGAATTCCTGTTGGGCGGCGAAGACCTGCTCCCCAAGGTTGAAGAGACGCTGTTGGGCCAGAGCGTGGGCTTTGAGGCCCACCTGCATCTGGAGCCTGAGCACGCGTTCGGCGACTATGACGCCGACCTGGTGTTCTTCGAAGAGCGCGATATTTTCCCGCCCGAAGTCGCCGAAGGCATGCAGTTCGAAGGCCCGCCCGAAGGCTCGAAAACGCCGGACCTGAACCCCGACGCCATCTACACCGTCACCGAGGTGTACGACAGCCACGTGGTGCTCGACGGCAACCACCCCTTGGCCGGCTTGGCCGTGCGCATCAGCCTGAAAGTTCTGGACGTGCGCCCCGCAACCGAAGAGGAAATCGAGCAGGGCTCGGTGTCAGAGGCCCTGCTGGGCTTCACACCCTCTGCCCCGCCTGGCGAAACACTGCACTGACCCTCATTCCCCTGCTTGTCTGGCCGCCTTGTGCGGCCATTTTCTTGCGCGCTGTGCCGGGCACGCGCGCGGGCAGATGCCAGCCGGTCAGCCTCGGCCGGTTGAGCCGAAACCACCCTCCCCTCGTTCGCTGGCATCGAAGCTCTCCACCTGGCGGAACTGGGCTTGAACGACGGGCACGATGACGAGCTGAGCAATGCGCTCCAAAGGCTGGATGGTAAAGGCCTCACTGCCTCGGTTCCAGCAACTCACCATCAGCGGCCCCTGGTAGTCCGAGTCGATCAGGCCGACCAGGTTTCCCAGCACGATGCCATGCTTGTGCCCCAAGCCAGAGCGCGGCAGGATCATCGCGGCCAGACCGGGGTCGCCCAGGTGCATGGCCAGACCCGTGGGAATCAGCTGCGCCTGGCCAGGCTCCAGCACCACTGGTGCGTCCACACAGGCACGCAAGTCCAATCCGGCGCTGCCTGGGGTGGCGTAAGCTGGCAAGGCGTCCGCCACGCGGGTGTCAAGGATGCGGATGTCAACGATGGTCATGGGTTCACAGCTTGAAGTCGTTGGGCGATGTCTTGCATCAAGGCCCGGGCCAGGGTGAGTTTGTCGGCGCGGCCGCCGTCCGGGGGTAAAGCGCGATCGGAGGTCGCGTCGATCAGCAGCAGCGCGTTATCGTCCCGGCCGAAGGTGGCCGGTCCGAGGTTGCCCACGATCAGCGGGATGCGCTTGCGCAGCATCTTGGCGCGGGCATGCTCCAGCAGACGCTCGCTTTCGGCGGCAAAGCCCACGCAGTAAGGGGCGTCGCTCAGGCCTGCCACGGCGGCGAGGATGTCGGGGTTCTCGGTGAGCTCGAAGGTCGGCACGTCCTTGCCGCCCTCTTTCTTGATCTTGTGCTCGGCTGAATTGGCCGGCCGCCAGTCGGCCACCGCGGCGGTGGCGATGAAAACGTCGTGCTGCTGCGCCTGGGGCACCACGGCATCGAACATCTGCTGCGCCGTCATCACATTCTGGCGACGCACGCCACGCGGGGTGGGCTGGTGCACCGGGCCGGCCACCAGGGTGACCTCGGCGCCGGCTTCTCGCGCAGCCCGCGCGATGGCAAAACCCATCTTGCCACTGGAGTGGTTGGTGATGCCACGCACCGGGTCGATGGGCTCGAAGGTCGGGCCGGCCGTGATCAGCAGGCGCTTGCCCGCCAGCACCTTGGGCTGGAAGAAGGCGATCAGGTCTTCCAGCAACTCGGCGGGCTCGAGCATGCGGCCGTCACCCACCTCGCCACAGGCCTGGTCACCACAGCCGGGGCCCAGGATGACGGCGCCATCGACCTGCAGTTGCGCGACATTGCGTTGCGTGGCCGGGTGGGACCACATCTCGCGGTTCATGGCGGGCGCCACCAGCAGGGGGCAACGCTCGCGAGGGCGGGCGAGGCAGGTCAGGCTGAGGAGTTCGTCGGCACGGCCTTGAACGAGGCGGGCGATGAAATCGGCACTGGCCGGGGCCAGCACGATGGCGTCGGCCTCGCGCCCCAGGTTGATGTGCGCCATGTTGTTGGGCTCGCGCGCATCCCACTGGCTGGTCACCACCGGACGGCCCGAGAGGGCCTGCATGGTTACCGGCGTGATGAAGGACGCAGCCGCTTCGGTCATGACCACCTGCACGGTGGCCCCTGCCTTGGTGAGAAGGCGCACGAATTCGGCCGATTTGTAGCAGGCGATGCCGCCTGTCAGGCCCAGCACGATGTGCTTGCCCTGGAGTTCTGAGGGTTCGGACATGGCTCGGACTCTAGCAGGGTCTGAGCGCCCTGCCCGTCAACCGTCAGCACACAAGGCACCTGCGCCTTACATTCAGGCTTTGACGGCCCCGAGCTGACTGCGATAAGCACTGGGCGACATACCGGTCCAGCGCTTGAACGCGAAGGTGAAGGCCCGGCGATCGGAAAAGCCCAGCTCATCACTGATGGACTCCATGCTGATGGCACGGCGACGCAGCATCACCTGAGCGCGATTGCACTTGGCCTCAGACTGGATGTCCACGTATTTGACGCCTTCGGTTTGCAAGCGGCGCTGCAGCGTGCGAGGGTGCAGGCCCAGGGCATTGGCTGTGGCCTCCAGCCCCTCACGCAGCAACTCAGGGCGACGCTCCAGCGCCCAGCGGACCTCATCGACAATGCGGCGCTCGCCCCCTTCCTGGCTCAAGCGACGCTCAATGCGTTGACGCGCCTGACTCAGTGCTTCGGGCAAGGGGGCGTTCAAGGGCATGTCCAGCCAGCGGCGATCCATCACCAGGGCATCGGCCCCTTCGTTGAAGAAGACCGGCACGCCGAAATGGTCGGCAAAGCGCTGCTGATGAGCTGGCGCGGGCATGGCCATGCGCACGGACAGCAGCCAGTGCGAGCCACGCGTGGCACGCTTGATCAACTGATTGACGGCGGCCAGCACGACCTCACGCACATGGCACATCTCCCGGGGATCAATGTCCGGGACATCCATCACGACACGCAGGTGGGCCTCGGCGCCGAACTCATCCAGTCGCAACGACATCCAGGGCACCAGCAGTTCACGGGCCCAGCCAGCGAGTTCCAGCAACTCGCGGATGCTGGAGCTGGAGCTCACGAACGCATCGAACTCGGCGTAGTGCTCGAACATGAAATTCTCGCCCAACGCGAACGGAAAGTGATGTCCACGGGCGCGCTCGACGCACAGCGTGAAAGCTTTGAAGAGGTTGATTGGAGACACCCGCAACTGGGCGTGTGGATCATGCTGACTGATCCCCAGTTCGCGCAAAACCGGGTCGATCGTGAAGCCGCACACGGAGGCGGCTTGGCGCCAGCTTCCCAGAGACGGAACGGGCACGGACGATGTGGACAAGGAGCGTTGCATAGTGGGCATCAAAACAGGCGCATTTCAAGACTGCTGAGTCGCGTCTGGACAGCTCAAATCTATGCCGTCGCCCAGGGGTGCACAAGGAAGGGTCACCCTCGATAAGGATCATTTCACGCCACAGGCACCCATGTGGTTGTCGTGAAAACCCGCACGATACCCCTGCATTCAGGGGGCGTATGGTGTCAATGTTGCTGCTCTCGCCAGGCGCTGGGCGTCAATCCTTCCCACCGTTTGAAAGCGGCGGTGAACGCACGGCGGTCTGAAAACCCCAGACGCAAGCTGATCTCGTCGATGGAGGGCTGGCCCTGCTTGAGCCACTGACAGGCGAGACGGTGTCGCATCCGCGCCTGGACAGCCAGATAGCTGTCGTTCTCGTCCTTCAGGCGACGCTGAAGGGTGCGGGGATGCAGGTTCAGGCGCTCGGCCATGTCCTCCACACCCAAGGCCAGCAACTCGGGCTCGCGCTGCAACAGGGCCTCGATCTCGGCCGCCACACCCTGACGCCGAGCCTCACGGCCCAGGCGTTGCTCAGCCAGGAACTGGGCCTGCTCGTGCAATGCCGGAAAGGCACCTTCCAAGGGCAGGTCCAAGAGGTGACGCTCGAACCTCAGGGCGTCGGCGGGGGCGTTGAAGTTCACGGGGACGCCAAAGAACGCCTCGATCTGGGCTGCGTGTGGCACGGGAGGCCCCTTGAGGTCGATGCCGATGAAGCCCGTTTCAGAGCCCTGCAGGGTGCGCCCGAACTTGCGAATGCACGCCAAGGTGGCGTGGATGACGAGGTGCAAGGGCAAGGCGTGCGCGACAAGCTTTTGCAAGGGCAGGTCGAACGCCACGCAGACCCTGGCTTCGTCGCCCTGCTCTTGCACTTCCAGCGTCAACCAGGGCAGCACCATCATGCGAGCCAGATCGGCCGCTCGCAGGGCATCACGCAGGCTGGGGCTGGTGGTCAGCAGGGTCTCGAACTCGGGCAGGGACTCGAAGGCGAAGGTGTCGCCCAGCACCAGCGGAAAGTACTGGTCCGGCGAGAGCGCCACGCACTGCTCCAGCAGCGAGATCAGCTGCAAGGGAGACACCCGCGCGTCTTCCAGCCGAATCAGGTCGATTTTGATACCGGCTTCTTTGAACAAGGGCTGAACGTTGAAGCCACATTTGGTGGCCGCCTTGATCCACGCAGAGAGCATGAACAAGGGGATGGGCTTGATGCCCATGGCTTCCAGAACGGCAGGAGGTGGCAGAGGGATACGCATGGACGAAATCGGCACACCCACAGTCAGGGTGTGCCGAAGTCTAACCACAATGGCAGGACGTGCCTGCGAGGGTTCACCGCATCATGGCCGCACGGGCCATTTCGCTCGCCTCGATGGGATCACGGTGGCGGTTGAAACCGGCCAGCCACTCCTCGTAGCCCGGTTGATCGGCTTCCTGCCAGGGGTGGTAGCCCGGCTTGTAGTACTGGATGTAGTGCTTATGGGTTGGCCACAGGAAGCCGCCAGGCTTGAGCAGCCAGTGGATGCCGTTGATGTTGAGCTTGACGCGCTCCCAGAAGCTGAAGCCGTCTTCCTTGAGCATGCGGTTGGCAAACTTCAGGATGACGCGGGGGAACATGACGGTGGCGTGCACCAGCGCCGTGACACGGCGAACGTAGTCCACCTTGGCGTAGTCGATCATGACGTCGTAGGCGACACCCTTGTGCTCGACCTCTTCGATGGCGTGCCAGGCGTACATGGCCCGCACCTTGGGGTGGGCGTCGCCCAGAATGTCGCGCTCGTCGAACATGGCGTGGGCGCCCAGTGCAGTCAGGTGCTCCAGCGCACCGGTGATGGCCAGGGTGTACTTGCGGCTGAAACGGTTGCGGTACTTCGTGAACAGCAGGTTGTCGAGCCAGCCGATCAACTCGTCCACGGGCATGCCTTGCTTGCGCAGCAACTCGTTGTACTGGTTGTGCACCATGCTGTGCTGGGCTTCCTGACGGTTGAAGTCCTTGATGTCCTGCAACAGCTTGGGGTCGGTGACCTGGTCGCGATAGTCACGCACGGTGACCATGAAGAACTTCTCGCCAGGCGGGAAGATCAGCGACATGGCGTCGAAGAAACGCGTACGGAACGGATCGCCGCCGAACCAGTGCTTCGGGATGCTCTCGTCGAAGCCAAAGTCCAGCTTTTCACGGGGCACGATCGGGTGTTGCTTGTCGAATTGTTGGCTCATCTGTCGTCCTCGCAGGTATTCCGCAATGGACTCATGGTACGAAGACAGCAGCCTCAGCCACAGGATGAAAGGTGACAGCAGGGTTTCGTACGCGACATCTTCACGTTGGTGCTTACCCCTGATGCCATGAAAAAGGGCTCCCGAAGGAGCCCTGAAGGTCATGTCGGTGAACGATGAAAACGTCAGACGCGCTCGGTCACCCAGGCCTGGACGCTGGCCAGTGCGGCCGGCAAGGCGGCCGGCTCGGTGCCACCGGCCATGGCCATGTCGGGCTTGCCACCGCCCTTGCCACCCACTTGCTGGGCAACGAAGTTGACCAACTCGCCAGCCTTGACCTTGCCAGTGGTGTCGGCAGTCACGCCGGCCGCGATCTGGACCTTGCCGCCCTCCACCGCCGCCAGCACGATGGCGGCGGTCTTGAGCTTGTCCTTGAGCTTGTCCATGGTCTCGCGCAGGGTCTTGGCGTCGGCACCTTCCAGCGTCGCGGCCAGCACCTTGATGCCGTTCACATCGACGGCCTTGGCCATCAGCTCGTCGCCCTGGCTGGACGCCAGCTTGCCCTTGAGGGCGGCGATTTCCTTTTCCAGCGCGCGGATCTGCTCTTGGGCCGCGGCCACGCGGGCCGGCACCTCGTGCGGGGTGGCCTTCAGCAAGGCGGCCACGCCTTCCAGCGTGCTTTCCAGGTTCTGGGTGTAGGCCAAGGCGTTGGCGCCGGTGATGGCTTCCACGCGGCGCACGCCAGCGGCCACACCGCCTTCGGCCACGATCTTGAACAGGCCGATGTCACCGGTGCGCTGCACGTGGGTGCCGCCGCACAGCTCCTTGGAGGAACCGATGCTCAGGACGCGCACGGTGTCACCGTACTTCTCACCGAACAGCATCATGGCGCCCGACTTCTGCGCGTCGTCCAGTGCCATCACCTGAGCCTGGGCTTCGGCGTTGAGCAGGATTTCGGCGTTGACCAGCTCTTCCACTTCGCGGATTTGCTCGGCGGTCATGGGCGCGTTGTGGGCGAAGTCGAAGCGGGTGCGGTCGGCGGTGACCTGCGAACCCTTTTGCTGCACGTGGTCGCCCAGCACTTCGCGCAAGGCCTTGTGCATCAGGTGGGTGGCGCTGTGGTTGCGCACGGTCTTGGCGCGCACGTCGGCATCGACCTTGGCGTTGAGCTTGTCGCCCACCTTGATGCTGCCTTCGACCACGCGGCCGTGGTGACCGAACACGTCGGCCTGGATCTTTTGCGTGTCTTCGACGATGAAGCGACTGGTGGCGTTACGCAGGTCGCCGCTGTCGCCACACTGGCCGCCGGACTCGGCGTAGAACGGCGTGTGGTCCAGCACGATGACGGCGTCGTCACCGGCCTGGGCTTCCTGCACCTGGGCGCCGTCCACATAGATGGCGGTGACGTTGGCCGCGTCCACCGTCAGGTGCTCGTAGCCGTGGAAGCCGGTGGGCACGCCCGAATATTCCAGGCCAGCGGCCATTTTGAACTTGCCGGCGGCGCGGGCCTGCTCGCGCTGGCGGGCCATGGCGGCGTCAAAGCCGGCCTGGTCCACGGTGACGTCGCGCTCACGGCACACGTCGGCGGTCAGGTCGACCGGGAAGCCGTAGGTGTCGTGCAACTTGAAGGCGGTTTCGCCGTCGATCTGCTTCTCGCCCGCTGCCAGGGCGCCTTCCAGGATTTCCATGCCGTGGGCGATGGTCTGGAAGAAGCGCTCTTCTTCGGTCTTGAGCACCTCGGTAATGCGCTTTTCGTTCTGGCGCAGCTCGGGGTAGGCCTCGCCCATCTGTTCGACCAGGGCCGACACCAGCTTGTGGAAGAAGGGGGTGCGGGCGCCCAGCTTGTAGCCGTGGCGGATGGCGCGGCGGGTGATGCGGCGCAGCACGTAGCCACGGCCTTCGTTGCTGGGGATCACGCCGTCGGCGACCGTGAACGAGCAGGCGCGGATGTGGTCGGCAATCACCTTCAGGCTGGGGCTGGCGGCATCGCAGTTCTCGCCACCGGCGGCGTCCACGGCGGTCTTGGCCGCAGCCAGCAGCGCCTGGAACAGGTCGATTTCGTAGTTGCTGTGCTTGCCTTGCAGCACGGTGGCAATGCGCTCCAGGCCCATGCCGGTGTCCACCGAGGGCTTGGGCAGCGGATGCATCACGCCGTCTTCGGTGCGGTTGAACTGCATGAAGACGTTGTTCCAGATCTCGATGTAGCGGTCGCCGTCTTCATCAGGGCTGCCGGGAGGGCCGCCAGCGATGTCCGGGCCGTGGTCGTAGAAGATCTCGGTGCAGGGGCCACAGGGGCCGGTGTCGCCCATCATCCAGAAGTTATCGGACATGTAGCGGCCGCCCTTGTTGTCACCGATGCGCACGATGCGCTCGGCAGGCACGCCCACCACCTTGTTCCAGATCTCGTAAGCCTCGTCGTCTTCGTGATAGACGGTGACCCACAGCTTTTCCTTGGGCAGCTTGAACTGTTCGGTCAGCAGTTCCCAGGCGTAGCTGATGGCGTCGTGCTTGAAGTAATCACCGAACGAGAAGTTGCCCAGCATCTCGAAGAAGGTGTGGTGACGGGCGGTGTAGCCGACGTTGTCCAGGTCGTTGTGCTTGCCGCCAGCGCGGATGCACTTTTGCGAGGTGGTGGCGCGGCTGTACGGACGCTTGTCAAAGCCCAGGAACACGTCCTTGAACTGGTTCATGCCGGCGTTGGTGAACAGCAGGGTCGGGTCATCGCCCGGCACGACGGGGCTGGATGCCACGATAGTGTGGCCCTTGGACTGGAAGTACTCCAGGAAGGTCTTGCGGATGTCTGCGGCTTTCATTCGACGACTTTCAGGACGCTACGGTGAGACGAATCAAGGACCTTTCCGGGCGAATCGGGGCATGCTCGGTCGGGCCGCTTGCGTACGCGGCAAAACTTTGCATTATAGATTTCACGACCACACTCGCTGTTCCTTGTTGAGGCGTGATGAAACACGATAACCGCCTTAAGGGCATGGTTTTACGCAGCAGTTTGATTTTCCTTGGCGGCTAGACTCGGTCGCTCTCTGCGCAAAAGCGTTTTACTTTTTCACAGGAGCATCCCATGCAATTGCTGCTGTCTGCGGGACTGATCCTGATCATCATGTCCTGGGGCATCCTCGCACCAAGCTCTCTTGGCGCATTCTTTGATCAGGCTCTGGCAACCATCACCACCAATTTCGGCTGGCTTTACCTCTGGGTGGTGCTTGGCCTGGTGATCGTGGCCGCTTTGCTGGCCTTCAGCCGCTACGGCGACCTCAAACTGGGTGATGAAGACGAAGAACCCGAGTTCTCCGTCGGTAGCTGGTTTGCCATGTTGTTTGCGGCAGGCATGGGCATCGGTTTGGTGTTCTGGGGGGTGGCCGAGCCCATTTCCCATTACGGCGCCCCGCCTCCGGGCATCACGGCCAACACCCCAGAGGCAGCCAATGCGGCCATGCGCTACAGCTTCTTCCATTGGGGCCTGCACCCCTGGGCGGTGTACAGCGTGGTGGCGCTGGCCATTGCCTTCTTTTCATTCCGCCGCGGCAAGCCGGCCCTGATCAGCTCGGCGACCGAGGCACTGCCTTTTGCCTGGGCGCCCAAGCTGACCGTGGTCGTGAACGTGCTGGCCGTCGTCGCCACCGCCTTTGGCGTGGCCGCCTCACTCGGTATCGGCGCTTTGCAGATCAACAGTGGTTTGCACGCCGTGTTCGGCTTGCGGGTGGGCATCGCCTCGCAGTTGGCCATCATCGCCGTGACCACGGCGTTGTTCCTGACTTCGGCCCTCACGGGTGTGAGCAAGGGCATCAAGTGGCTGTCCAACATGAACCTGATGCTGGCGCTGATCCTGATGCTGATTGTGTTCATGGTGGGACCCACGGTGGCCATCATCGACACCTTCACCAACACGCTGGGCGCTTACGCCAGTGAGTTCGTGCGCATGAGCCTGCGCATGACCCCGTTCCGCGACAGCGGCTGGGTGGGCGGCTGGACGATTTTCTACTGGGCATGGTGGATTGCATGGTCGCCGTTCGTCGGCCTGTTCATCGCTCGTGTGTCCCGGGGCCGCACCATCCGCGAGTTCATCCTGGGCACGGTGGCTGCCCCCACCCTGGCGGGTTTCGCCTGGTTCTCTGTGTTCGGAGGGGCTGCCTTGCACATGGAGATCTGGCAACAGGTGCCGCTGGCCGAAGCCGTCAAGACCGACATCTCGACGGCACTGTTTGTCATGTTCGAAGCCCTGCCCTTCGGCACGGTGATGTCGCTGGTGGCCACCGCCCTCGTGCTGCTGTTCTTCGTGACTTCGGGCGACTCGGCCACCCTGGTGCTGGGCATGATGAGCACCGGCGGCCAGCCCAACCCCAGCAGCAAGATCAAGGTGATGTGGGGCCTGCTGGTGGGCGGGATTGCCGCCATCCTGTTGTTGGCGGGTGGCGTCAAAGCCGTGCAGACCGCCACGATCGTGTTCGCCCTGCCATTTGCGGTGGTCATCGTCCTGATGACCTACGCCCTGTGGCGCGCCATCCACGATGACTGGCACGCACAGGATGTGCGCCACAAGGCCTTGAATCGGCGCCTGCGCCAGCTTGCCGAGAGGCCACCAAGCGACACATGACCGTCGAGTTGTTGATGGCTCGGGGCAAGAGCTTCCTGTTCGTGCTGGCGGACAGCATGCGACCACGCCTGAAATAGACAGCCACAGCGCTCTTGCACACCCTGGGGCGCAAACCGCCTCACGGCGTTTGTGCCCCATCCATCACGAACGAGGAGGTTGAGTGACATGTCCATGTCAATTGGTTCACTGCACACCTGCCGGGTGATCGCCCTGGTTACATCTGTCATGTGGACAGGTGCGGCCCATGCTCTGGATGCCCGCCCAAACACCACGCAGGTCGACTGGTATGCCTCGCTGAGACTGCAGGCGGAGTCAGTGCACCCGGACGAGCGCAGCGCGGCCAGCCGCTATACCGGCCTGCGCGATGCCTACTCACGTGTGGGTGTCTCGGTTCAGCATGCCCTGTCTCCCGCTCTGACGCTGAACGGGCAACTGGAGCTGCCTTTGGACATGGCGAATTTGTCTGTGCAGGACCCTTATGACCAGGGAGACAACGGGCGTGACAACCCGGAGCGCCTGCGCATTGCCCGCATCGGACTGCAAGGCGACTGGGGGGCCGTCCATTGGGGGCAGCAGTGGATGCCTTACTACAACGCCGTGTCGGCACCTGTCGACGCATTCAGCAGCTACTACAGCGGCTTTGCCACGTACACCGTTTTCCGAGTCAGGCACACCGTCGCCTACACCAGCCCGTCTTTTCGGGGGCTCAGCGCGTCGGCGGCTTATGCGCCTGCCAAAGGCAATCGGCGCTCCACCTCCCGCATTGATGACGAACGGGTGCAAGTGGCACTGAGCTACGACCTCGGTGCCACCCGTCTGGCAGACGCGCTGGACGACCGGGGAGACGCCGGCTACGGTCGCAACCGCCTCTATGGCCTGTCGGCCACTCACCGGGCAGGTGCCTGGCAGATGGCCGCCAAGTATGAGCGCTTTGACACGGGCAACCACAACCCAGGCAGCTTCAGCCGCGATGGCAACGAAGCCGTGAATCTGCTGGTAACCCACCAACGGGGTGACAACACCATCAAGGTCATGCTGGCCCGGGTCGAGGGATATGGCGAGAACATCGTTCACCTGGGGATTGACCACCAGTACAACCCGCAACTCAAGTTCTTTGCCGAGTTCTACAGCGAGGCTGAAACCGCCGCCATCACGACACGCGGCGACGGACTGTCGGGTTTCCGAGCCGCGACGAGCGGCGGACATGCCTGGCTGCTGGGCCTGCGTCGCGATTTCTGAGCCACTGCCCCGCCTCTTCTCAAGTCTATGATGGACGGCGCTGAGACCCCTTCTCCGGAGAAAAACACCATGACCTCCCCGCTGACCCAGCTCAACGACCCCAGCCTCCTCAAGACGCAAGCCCTGGTCAACGGGCAATGGCTAGACGGCCCGCAGCGTTTTGCCGTGACCGATCCCGCCACGGGCGCCCTGCTGGCCGAGGTGCCCAACCTGGGGGCCGAACAGACCGAAGCCGCCATTGCCGCTGCAGATGCAGCCTGGCCTGCCTGGCGGGCCATGTCGGCCAAGGCCCGCGCCAACATCCTGATGAAGTGGTTTCACCTGCTGAACCAGCACGCTGCTGACCTGGCACGCATCATGACGGCCGAGCAAGGCAAGCCACTGGCCGAGGCCAAGGGTGAGGTGCTGTACGGCGCCAGCTTTGTGGAATGGTTTGCCGAAGAGGCCCGCCGTGTGTATGGCGAGACCATTCCCAGCCCGGATGCGAGCAAGCGTCTGCTGGTGCTGCGCCAGCCGGTGGGCGTGTGCGCAGCGATCACGCCCTGGAACTTTCCGGTTGCCATGATCACCCGCAAGGTGGCGCCCGCCCTGGCGGCCGGCTGCCCGGTCGTCATCAAGCCGGCCGAGGCCACGCCCCTGTCGGCCCTGGCCGTGGCCGAGTTGGCCCAGCGTGCCGGGATGCCGCCTGGCGTGCTCAACGTCATCACGGCCGACGCACAGCGTTCCATCGAAGTGGGCAAGGTCTTGTGCGCCAGCGACACGGTGCGACACCTGTCCTTCACCGGCTCCACCGAGGTGGGTCGCATCCTGATGCAGCAGTGCGCCCCGACGGTCAAGAAGCTGTCGCTGGAATTGGGTGGCAATGCGCCCCTCATCGTGTTTGACGATGCCGACCTGGACGTGGCGGTCGAAGGCGCGCTGGCGAGCAAGTACCGCAACTCGGGTCAGACCTGCGTGTGTGCCAACCGCATGTATGTGCAGGCTGGCATCTACGACGCGTTTGTGACCCGACTGGCTGCCCGCGTGGCCGAGATCAAGGTGGGCAATGGCTTCGAGCAAGGCGTGGTGCAAGGCCCGCTGATCGATGCCGAGGCCCTAAACAAGGTGGAGACCCTGGTGGCCGACGCGGTGGCCAAGGGCGCCAAGGTATTGACCGGCGGTGCCCCGGCCCAGGTCGCGGGTGGCTCTTTCTACCAACCTACCGTGCTGGCGAATGTGAGCCAGGACATGCGCGTGGCCCGGGAGGAAATCTTCGGGCCGGTGGCACCGGTGTTCAAGTTCGAGACCGAGGCCGAGGCGATTGCCGCCGCCAACGCCACCGAATTTGGCCTGGCCAGCTACTTCTTCAGCCGTGACATCGGCCGCATCTTCCGCGTGGGCGAAGCGCTCGAGTACGGCATGGTGGGCGTCAACACCGGGATGATTTCGCACTGCGAGGCGCCGTTTGGCGGGGTCAAGCAATCCGGCCTGGGTCGCGAGGGCGCCCGCCAGGGTATGGACGACTACCTGGAGATCAAGTACCTCTGTCTGGGCGGCCTGAACAGCTGACGCTGCTGGCGCGGATCGTCGGTCATACTGTTGGTCAGACAGTGTGACCGACGTGAAACCGACAGGAGTCCGTGCTCATGGCGAAGACGACCCGCGCAGCGCGCACCAAACCCACCCAGCCAACCGCCACCGAAACGGCCAGCCCCAAAGTTGGCCTGCAGCCTGCTTTCAAAGCACCTGGCGAGGTGGTGGCAGACACCCTGGAGCAACTCCATCACGTGGTTGAGGACACCGTCGACCCGCTGGGCATGAGCGCGCCGATTGCCCACGCTCAACTCGCCTGGCTGGCTCATCCTCAGGAACTGACGGACCGCATGCTGCGGCTGTCCACCGACTTGTGGCGTCTTCAATGGCACACCTTCAACCGAATGTTGGGGCTGCCCAGCGAGGATCCGATCAAGGTCAACGACGAAGACGTCCGCTTTGCCGACCCCATCTGGACCGAAGCACCGAGTTGGGACCTGCTCAAAGAGTGGCACCTCGCCTTCACCCACCACACGCAGGACATGCTGCACGACACACCCGGCATGTCCACCCGTGAGCGGCGCAAGGCGGCGTTCTGGTGGCGCAACTGGCTCAACGCCATGGCGCCGTCGAACTACCTGCTGACCAACCCAGTCGCGATGAAGCATGCCATCGAGACCAAGGGCGAAAGCCTGCGCAAGGGATTCCAGATCTTCCTGGAGGACATGAAGGCGGGCAACATCCGCATGACCAGCCCGGACGATTTCAAGGTGGGCGAGAACCTGGCCACCACGCCGGGCTCGGTGGTGATGCGCAACCACCTCATCGAGGTGATCCATTACGCGCCCACGCAGGCCAAAGTGCATGCGCAGCCCATCGTCATCGTCACGCCGTGGATCAACAAGTTCTACGTACTGGATCTGACGCCCAAGAAGAGCATGGTGCGCTTCCTGCTGGACCAGGGCTTCGACGTGTTCATCACCAGTTGGAAGAACCCGGATGCGTCCATGCGCGACATCCGCTTTGACGACTACCTGATGGAGGGCATTCACGCCACCATCGAAACCGCGCGCGCCATGAGTGGCGCCGACAAGGTCCATGCTGTGGGCTATTGCATCGGCGGCACAGGTCTGAGCATGTACATGGCTTGGGCGAACAAGCACTTCGCCCCAGAGGACGTGCCGGTGGCCGACGTCACGCTCTTCACCACCTTGGTCGACTTCCACGCGCCCGGCGACATCAACGTCTTCATCGACGAGTCGAGTGTGAACTACCTGACCCGCAAGATGGCGCGCACCGGCTATCTGGACGGCAAGGACATGGCAGCCTCTTTCCGCCTGCTGCGCTCCAACAGCCTGATCTGGCACTACGTGGAACAAGGGTGGCTCAATGGCGAGCCGCCGCCACCGTTTGACGTGCTGTACTGGAACATGGATGCCACCCGCATGCCCCAAGCCATGCACAGCTGGTATCTGAAAGAGCTTTACCTGAAGAACCGCCTGATTCAGCCCGATGCACTCACCGTGGCGGGCGAGCCTTTGGACCTCGCCCGGATCAATCAGCCTTTGTATGCAGTGTCCGCCGAGGACGACCACGTGGCGCCGTGGAAACAGACCTTCCACGTCAACAACCACTTCACCGGTCCGAAACGTTATGTGCTGTCCACCTCGGGCCACATCCTGGGCATCGTCAACCCGATCGTGAAGCCGCCCAAGCGCAGCTACCGCGCGGCGGAAGCTCACCGGTCCGACAAGCCAGAGGCCTGGTTGAAACGTGCCGAACAGCACGAAGGCTCATGGTGGGAAGACTGGATGGCATGGCTCAAGCCTCGGGCGGGTAAGCTGGTGAACGCACGGCCCTCCGCCACCGCCGCTTTCCCAGAGTTGGCGCCAGCGCCGGGCACCTACGTCCAGGAAAGCTGAAGCATCAAAGAAAAAGGCCGCAAGGTGAATACCCAGCGGCCTTTTTGAATGTGGAGCGGGTGATGGGAATCGAACCCACGTTATTTGCTTGGGAAGCAAGAGTCCTACCATTGAACGACACCCGCGCTCGGTCGCATTGTAGCGGCAAGCTGCGCAACCCCAGGAGCAGACCGTCGGATGTTTGCGACGCACCTCAGAGTGAGGCACACTCTCGCCCTTGATCCATCCCGGCCAGAAGCTGTTTCGCATGTCTCAACCCGACCTCGCCCCTCAAGATCCTGAATCGTCTGCGACCGACGCCGAAGGCGGCGCACCGCATCACCGCACCATCAAGACCTTCGTGATGCGCGCCGGGCGCACCACCGAGGGCCAGGCCCGCGCACTGGCCGAACTGGGCCCGCGCTTTGTGCTGCCCTTCGCCAAGGCCCCGCTGGACTACACCGCCACCTTCGGCCGCACCGCCCCGGTCGTGCTGGAGATCGGCTTCGGCATGGGTGATGCCACCGCGAAGATTGCGCAAACGCTGCCCGACACCGATTTCATCGGCTGCGAAGTGCATGAACCCGGCGTGGGTGCGCTGCTCAAGCACATCGGCGACATGGGACTGAGCAACCTGCGCATCCTGCGCCACGACGCGGTCGAGGTGCTGGAACACATGATCCCGCCCGCCTCCCTGGCCGGCGTGCACGTGTTCTTCCCTGATCCGTGGCACAAGAAGCGCCACAACAAGCGCCGCCTGATCCAGGCGCCGTTGGTGGCCCACCTGACCTCGCGTCTGGCCCCGGGCGGCTACCTGCACTGCGCCACCGACTGGGAACCTTACGCTCAGCAGATGCTGGAAGTGCTCTCGGCCGAGCCCGGCCTGGTGAACACGGCTGAAGGCTATGCCGAGAAGCCCGCCTACCGGCCGCTCACCAAGTTCGAAAACCGTGGACTGCGCCTGGGCCATGGCGTCTGGGACCTGGTGTTCCGCAAGCGCGACTGACGCCCCCGCTGCACCCCAGAAACAACAAAGCGCCCAAAGTCATTCTGGGCGCTTTGTGCTTTGCAAGGCTGGCGACGTGAACGCCGCCGTCCTCACCAAGTTCAGTTGCTGAACTTGTAGTCGGTCTTGGCCTTGGCCTTCAGGTCGTCGCGGAACTTGGCCATCTTGGCTTGCGTACCGCGCTGGATGATCTGAGCCTTGACTTCGTCAAACTCGGGGAACTGAGCAGCACGCTCGTCTTCCAGCTTGATGATGTGCCAGCCGAACTGCGACTTCACCGGTGCGCTGGTGATTTCGCCCTTCTTCAGCTTCAGCAGTGCTTGGGAGAACTCGGGGACGTAGTTGCTGGGGTTGGCCCAATCCAGGTCACCACCGTTCTCGGCCGAGCCAGGGTCCTTGGAGTTCTTCTTGGCCAGCTCTTCGAACTTGGCGCCGCCCTTGATCTTGGCCAGCAGATCCTTGGCTTCGGCTTCGTTCTCGACCAGGATGTGGCGAGCGCGCAGTTCCTTGGCGCCATTGGCGGCCTTGATCTTGTCGTACTCGGCGCGGGCTTCGGCCTCGGTCATCTGGTTCTTGGCTTCGAAGTCCTGGAACAGCGCGCGGATCAGGATGGACTGACGGGCGAACTCCATCTGCACCTTGTAGTCGGGCGAGGTGTTCAGGCCGCGGCGCTCGGCTTCCTGGATGAAGATTTCGCGCATGACGATCTCGTCCTTGACCTTTTGCTCCAGGTCAGGCGTGCGTGCTTGCGGCGGCTGACCAGGCTGCTGGTTCTTCAGGATCTGTTCGATCATGGCATCGGCGCGCGCCTTGGGCACGGCCTTGCCGTTGACGATGGCGATGTTTTGCGCGAACACCGAAGGTGCGGCCAGCGTGACGGTAGCGGCCAGCACAGCAGCCTTGGCGATACGAGAGATCTTCATGATGAGCGAAAAGCTTTCTGTAGATAGTTCAGACGGGCTCGGCTTTGATGGCCAGGGCATGCACGCCCTGCGGAATCAAATCGCGCAAAACATCATACACAAGGCGATGACGCTGCACATGCGACAAACCGTTAAAGCAGCGGCCCCGTATCTGAATGGTGAAATGCGTGCCTGTGGGGGCGCCGCTGTGTCCAGCATGACCGATGTGGTCGGCCGTGTCGTCGGTGACGATGACGGACTCTGGCTGCAGAGCCTGCTGCAGCACGGCTTGCATCTGGCTAGCGGAAACGGATCCGGTGGTCATGGTGTGCGGGCTCCTGTACGTCGATCAGCCTTGATTGGAGGCCTCGGCAGCCCCTTCTTCTGGCGCCATGTGACGGCTCAGGTACACACCCTGTGCCAGCGTGAAAACCAGGGTCAGACCCAGGCTGCCCCACATCTTGAAGCTGACCCAAGTGTCGGTCGGGAAGGTGTAGGCCACCCAGATGTTGAGCACACCCATGCTGGCAAAGAACAGCACCCAGGCCCAGCCCAGCTTGCGCCAGACGGGATCAGGGACATGCACCTGGCCACCCATCATCTGACGCAGCATCTTCTTGCCCAGCACGATTTCGGTGATCAGGAAACCGGCGGCCATCAGCCAGTAAATGACGGTGGGCTTCCATTTGATGAAAGTTTCATCGTGGAACCACAGGGTCAAGCCGCCCAGGACGACCACCACCACGAGGCCCGCCCACAGCATCTTGTCGACGGGCTTGCGCAAGGCTTTCAGCACCACGATCTGCAAGAGGGTGGCGGCCACGACCACGACGGTGGCCAGCAGCACAGGCGCCTCGGTGAGGCCCACGCTGCCGCCCGATACCGCAAAACCCAGGTAATGGTTCAGCCACTGCATGGCCTGTTCCGCGTTGCTACCGGCCCATTTGTAGCTGGCAAAGAACAGGATGATGGGCAGCAGGTCAAAAAAGATCTTCATGGAGAGTCGGGCACGGGTTCAGCGGCCGCAGGTTGGCGCGCTCAGGGCTGGCGCGGTTCGAAGTCTAGCGCGGCGGAGTTGATGCAGTAGCGCTCCCCCGTGGGCAAGGGGCCATCTTCAAAGACATGGCCCAGGTGGGCGCCGCAGTTCTGGCAGCGCACCTCCACGCGGATCATGCCGTGACTGGTGTCACGCACGCGCTCGATCAGGCTGTCATCGGCTGGCTGCCAATAGCTGGGCCAACCGCAGCCGGCGTCGAACTTGGTCTCCGACTGGAACAGCTTGACGCCGCAGCACACGCAGCGGTAGTCGCCCTTCTCGAAGTGATCCCAATAGCGACCGCTGAAGGGGCGCTCTGTGGCCGCCTGACGGGTCACCTGGTAGTCCATGGGGGCGAGTTGCTCGCGCCACTCGGCGTCGGATTTCTGAACTTTGTAGTCACTCATGATGAACAGGACACCTCGATGGATTGCGCCCAGTCGGGCGGGAAGTCTGCATATGCCTCGCAGCCGGCTTGTTCGTCAAAGGGGCGCTGCAGCAGACGGTGCAGGCGCTGCACCTCGCTGTCGTCCCCACGCTGCGCCAGGCGGATGGCCGTCTCTGCCATGTGGTTACGCAGCACGTACAAGGGGTTGACGCGGTTCATGCGGGCAGCGCGCTCGGCATCCACGCTCTGCTCGGTGCGCAGGCGCTGGGCATAACGCAGGGCCCAGGCGTCGAACGCTTCGCGATCCAGGAACAGGTCGCGGATGGGGGCATTCTCAGGGGCATCGGGCGACAGGTCCGAGCGGAACCCAGCCAGGCGCCGGAAGGCGATCGTGAAATCGACGCGGCCCCGCGCCAGCAGGGTCAGCCAATCCAGCGCCAGGCGTGTGTCGTCGGTGCGGCCCGCATCCGGCTCGGTGGACAGGGGCCTCAACCCGATCTTGGCGCACCAGCGCTCGCTCATGGCCTGCGGAAAGTGCGTCTCGTAGGTTTGCAGCACTTCGACCACCACCTGCGGGTCGTCTTGCGCCTCCGGAATCAGCGGCACCAAGGCCTGGGCCAGGGCGCGCAGGTTCCAGTAGCCGATCTGGGGCTGGTTGCTCCACGAGTAACGGCCGTGATCGTCGGAGTGGTTGCAGATGTGCTCGGGGTCGAAGGCATCCAGGAAGCCAAAGGGGCCGTAATCGATCGTCAGCCCCAGGATGGACATGTTGTCGGTGTTCATCACCCCGTGGCAGAAGCCCACGCTCTGCCAGTCGGCCATGAGGCGGGCGGTGCGTTGCAGCACGGCCTCCAGCAGCGCCAGAGCGCGGTTGGGCGCGTCTTGCAGCTCCGGGTAATGGTGGGTGATGACGAAGTCGACCAGATCGGCCAGCACCTCGTGGTGGCGCGGATGGGGGTGATGCGCGAAATGCTCGAAATGGCCGAAGCGCAGGAAGCTGGGCGCCACACGGGTGACCACGGCAGCGGTTTCGAAGGTTTCACGGCGCACGGCCAGGGGCGAAGCACTCAGCGCCAGCGCCCGGGTGGTCGGGATGCCCAGGCCGTGCATGGCCTCGCTGCACAGGTATTCGCGGATGGACGAGCGCAGCACGGCACGGCCATCGGCGCGGCGGGAGTACGGGGTCGCCCCGGCACCCTTGAGCTGAATCTCTTGCGGCCCCAAGAGGGTGTCCACCTCACCCAGCAAAAGCGCACGGCCATCACCCAACTGCCCCGCCCAGTGCCCGAACTGATGGCCGCTGTACACGGTCGCCATCGGGGCCATGCCGGGCCACAGGGCATTGCCACTCAGCACGTGCAGGGTACTCGCGCCGTTCACGTCAGAAGCCTCATGCCAATTCGCAGGCAAACCCAAGGCCTGTGCCAAATGGTCATTGACCGCGACCCAGCGCAATTGGGGCATCGGGTCTCCCTCCCAGGGCGTGCCCAAGGGCACCTGCAAACGCTCTTGCAGGGTCAGGCTGCGCCTCGCCAGGCGGTTGAGCCAGCGCTCGGGTTGCGGCGGCCAAGCCAGCGCCGCGGCGCCAGCGCCCAGATCAGGAAGAAGGGTGTCAGACATGTGGCTCAGTGTAGACAAGCCACCCTGCCCCTGAAGGGTGTCGGGCTAATGCGGTCATGGCCATGTCCTAAGATGCGCGCACGCCGATACCGCGAGGATCGGTCTTGATTGGGCTCTGCAAGGACGTTGACCGTGGACATTGTGTTGTTTCTGAAAGCCGCCGTGATGGGCATCGTGGAGGGCTTGACAGAGTTTCTGCCCATCTCCAGCACCGGCCACCTGATTCTGGCCAACGCGCTGATGGACTTTGGCGGCTCGGCCGGGGCTGAGAAGGCCAAAGTCTTCGAGATCGCCATCCAGACCGGCGCCATCTTCGCGGTCATTCTGGTCTACATGCAGCGCATCAAGGACACGGTTACCGGACTGGGCACTGACCCCAAGGCGCAGCGGTTCGCACTCAATGTCGTCATCGGTTTCCTGCCGGCGGTGGTCATGGGGCTGCTGCTGGGCAAGATGGTGAAGGAGCACCTGTTCTCCCCCACCGTGGTGGCCACCACCTTCATCATCGGTGGCTTCTTCATCATGCTGGCCGAAAAGCTCACCGCGCGCTATCAGACCTCTCGCGTTGAGTCGATGGACGACATGACGCCGCTGGACGCCCTGAAGGTCGGCCTCGTACAGTGCCTGGCCTTGGTGCCCGGCACCAGCCGCTCGGGCGCGACCATCATTGGCGGCATGCTGATGGGCCTGTCGCGCAAGACCGCGACCGATTACAGCTTCTTCCTGGGCATCCCCACGCTGGTGGGCGCCGGGGCCTACAGCCTCTACAAGGAGCGCGCCCTGCTCTCCCTGGCTGACCTGCCCCTGTTCCTCACCGGCCTGGTCTTCGCCTTCCTGTCGGCCTGGGTGTGCGTGCGCTGGCTGATCCGCTACGTGTCCAGCCACAACTTCATGCCCTTTGCCTGGTATCGCATCGCCTTCGGGGTGTTGATCCTGGTCACAGCCCACATGGGCTGGATCACCTGGGCCGAGTGATCGGCTCGGGCACCGCCAGCAGGCAACCAGGCCTTGGCACAATGGCGGCATGAACTGCCGTCATCAAGCCTTGGTCGTGCTGCTGGAGGCCGATCCCGTCGTCAAAGCCTCCCAGGCGGCCGCCCTGTGGGAGGCAATTCAATCTGATCCCACCCTCTTGCCCGACGCGGCCCAGCGTGCCGAGGTGCTGCAACTGACGGCCGCACAAGAAGCCGCCATGCCCGGCCGGCCTGAGCGCCCTCACCTGGTGCCCGCCAAGCAGGTGCCATCTCGCTCGCCCTTCACCCTGGAAGGCCGCGCTGCCCTCCTCCACGCCATCTGCCACATCGAGTTCAACGCCATCAATCTGGCTCTCGATGCCGTGTGGCGATTCGACGGCATGCCCGCCGACTTCTACCGTGACTGGCTGCAGGTGGCTGGCGAAGAGGCTTACCACTTCACCCTGCTGCGCACCCACCTGGAAGAGATGGGCTGGCATTACGGCGATTTCGACGCGCATGACGGTCTGTGGACCATGTGCCACAAGACGCGCGAAGACATCCCGGCCCGCATGGCGCTGGTTCCCCGGACGCTGGAAGCGCGTGGCCTGGACGCTACCCCACTGATTCAGGACAAGCTCACCCGCGCCGGCGACCTGCGTGCCGTCGAGATCCTCGACATCATCTTGCGCGACGAGGTGGGCCATGTGCGCATCGGCAACCACTGGTTTCACCACCTGTGTCAGGCCCGCCAGCTCGACGCCACCACGCTCTACCCGGAGCTGGTCAAGCGCTACGAAGCCCCGCGCCTGCGCCCACCGTTCAACGAGGCCGCCCGCAAGGCCGCCGGCTTCACCGACGCCGAGATCGCCTTCCTGCTCGGCGAGGACTGAGCCGCATCCCCCACATCGGGGCGGGCTGCCACCTCACCCGCGCGGGTGATGCTTGGCGTGCAACTGACGCAAGCGCTCACGCGCCACATGGGTGTAGACCTGTGTGGTTGAAATGTCGGCGTGCCCCAGCAGCATCTGCACCACGCGCAGGTCGGCGCCATGGTTGAGCAAGTGCGTCGCAAAGGCGTGACGCAAGGTGTGCGGTGACAGGTGCTGGGTGATGCCAGCCTGCACGGCGTACTTCTTGATCAGCTTCCAGAACATCTGGCGCGTCATGGCATCGCCCCGCGCGGTGACAAACAGTGCGTCGCTCACCTGCCCACCCAGAATCTGCGAGCGGGCCTCGCGCAGGTAACGCTGCAACCAGTCCGAGGCCTCCACCCCAAAGGGCACCAGACGTTCCTTGCTGCCTTTGCCGGTGATGCGCAGCACGTTCTCGCTCAGCCCCACGTGCACTGACTTCAAGGTCACCAACTCACTCACCCGCAGGCCGCTGGCGTAGAGCAGCTCCAGCATGGCGCGGTCGCGCAGGCCGAGTGGCTCATCGGTATCGGGCGCGGCCAACAGGGCCTCCACCTGCGCCTCGGTCAGGGTGCCGGGCAGGCGCATGCGTTGACGCGGCGCATCCATGCGCACCGTCGGATCGACCTGGGACAGGCCCTCGCGCACGGCCCAACGAAAAAACCGCCGGAACACGCTCAGACGGCGCCCGGCCGACGAAGGCTGGGAGCCCGCATGGCGCGCCGCCGCATAACTGGCCAGATCCAACTCCGACGCGGCCACCAGGGTGCGCTCCTCGGGCTGCTGACGCAACCAGCCCGCCAGCGCCTGCAGATCACGGCGATAGGCCGACAGCGTGTTGGCGCTCAGGCCGTCTTCCAGCCACAGCGCGTCAATGAAGCGATCCAGATGCGGATCGGCCTGGACTGTGACTGATGACGGCGCTGCGCGCGCCGTCTGAGGTTCAGGCCGGGACACCGAGCAAGCCCTGTTTCATGCGCGGGTCGATGGCGTGCGCGCCCACGAAAATCTGCAACACGGCCCGGTAGAGGTCTTCGCCGGCCACCGGCTTGCCCGCCGCCTTGCCGTTGCGCGACAAAACCAGGCCCTTGGCCGGCAGGTAATCCATGTCCACCGCATCCCCAGGCATCAACTCGCCCAACCCGTCGAGTTGGGCCGCGAACTGAGCCAGACGCTCGGCCAGGCGTGCCTGCGACTCGGGCGTTTCATGGCGCTTCACCCGGCGCAAGAGGGACTTGGTCAGCTCGCTGCTGGGTGCCTGCAGCATGATCTTCAGGCGCAAGCGGCGCGGGCCGGACTCGGCCAGCAAGGTCGCCGCATCCTGACTGGGCGTGGTGACGTACAAGCCCGCCACGAAGGCCTTCACCCAGGCCACGCCACGCACCCCCAAGCCATTGAGTTGCAGCTTCTGCTGTCCCAGCACCACGGTGTCGTCAAAGTGCTGGCCTTCCAGCGTGGCAGCCCACGACATGCCGCAGGCCGTCACGCCCACCACACCCGCGAAACAGGCACGCAAGGCAGCGCAACGCCATCCTCTCGACACTGACCCGCGGAAGGGGATAAACGACCAAACATTTCTGCGCTGACTCATGGAAGCTCCGTGTACACCCCGCCGACGTCCGTCTGTTACGGGCCCCGATGGTATCAATGCACGGTATTCCTTGTCCCGGCGTCGGTCGGACACCGGTCACTCAGGCTAGAAGCTCAAAAGCTCATGGCGTTGTAAGCGCGGCGCACTTCTTCGAAAGCCTGCTCCAGGCGAGCGGGCGTGCGCTGAGCTGGGTCGGTCAGCGCCTGCCATTCAGCAAAGGCCAGCGCCTGCCGCCGTTTGAGTTCGGTTTCTCGCGTCGACGCCTTGGACTGCCCCTCATCCTCACTCTGTACGGGCATCACCGTGAGCACCTCAGCCTGCCAGGCATCAAGGCGCGCAGTGCGGCGAGCATTGTCAGGCTCGATCTCTGCAATCAATGCCGATCCGATCAACATCGCCTCCAGCAGGGTGAAATCCCCCTTGCTGACGTGCTTGGGCAACTCGTTCATCAGTGACTGTGCCATGCGCCGACGACGGGCCGCATCGTCCGCCTGATCCAAGTTCTGCCAGGACTCAAAGCTGCGCTGGTAGCGGTTGTAGTTGACGATGCGCTCAGCATCGGCTGCCGTCATCCCCACCTTGCCCAGCGCGGCCTGCAATGCGGCCCAGTCACCGGTGGAAACGTCACTGGGTCGCCCGTCGGACAGTACCGCGGGTTGAAGTGCTTCGGTCTGCTGAGGTTGCCCCGTCGAGGCCTGAGGCCAACCTGGCAGGCCAGAGTCGGATGACAACACCACGCCTCCCTCTCCTGAGGTGGCAGAACCGGTTGTCACCCAATACGCCCCAGCCCCGATGACGGCCACTGCGACGGCAGCTGCCAGCACCAGTTTGGAGGAGGATGGCTGATAGAGGATCTTGGACATGGACAGACAGCGACGGTTCAAGGACAGTGCAATCCATTCTGGCAGGAATGCCCCCTGACCACGCCCCCTGATCACCCCGAGTGCGGGTTTTACCCCTGCCCTATTATGGGGGGTCGGTCGCTCTGCCCCTGATTCTTCCCATCATGCCCCTCACCGCTGAACTGCAATGCCGAGCCATGACGCACGCGGACTTGCCTCATGTCCTGGCCTTGCAGCACATCTGCTACCAACCCGACTTTCACGAGCCGCTGGATGCTTTCGAGAGCAAGCTACGCGCCGCCCCGGACACCTGCTGGGTGATCTCGGCCGGGCATGCCAGCGTACAGGCCTATCTGGTCAGCCTGCCTGTCGCCGATGAGGCCTATCCTGTCCTGCATGCCAGCCAGTGCGATGCCAGCACACTGCCGGACGAGCTCTACCTGCATGACATGGCCATCTCGCCCGTCCTGCGAGGCCGCGGTGCCAGCCGCCGGCTCTTGCAAATGGCGATCGAGCAGGCACACAGCATGGGCCTGCAACGCCTCAGCCTGATTGCCGTGCAGAACTCTGCAAGCTTCTGGATGCGCCAGGGCTTCCATGCCCGCCAGCCGACCTCGCAGCAGGTCGCTGACAAGCTGGCCTCTTTCGGATCGGATGCCATGCTCATGTCACACACACTTGCACACAATCTCGGGGGAGCCTGACCCCTCGTTCATGCGGATCGACACCGTGCTGGACGAATGTCCAGGGAATACCCTGGCATTTTCGGCCAGGCCCTGCCAAAACCTCGTGGCACATTGAAAGTCCCTTGATGACTTGTTTGCCGAGACTGAATGAACCAGGAGTACACACCCGTGATGCTGGAAAACCGGACCTACGATGAACTGCAGGTCGGAGACAGTGCCAGCCTCACTCGCACCCTCACCAAGGACGACATCGACGCCTTCGCCATTCTCAGCGGCGACGTGAACCCGGCTCACCTGGACGACGCGTACGCCAAAGACACCCCTTTCCAGAAGGTGATCGCCCACGGCATGTGGGGCGGCACCCTGATCTCGACCGTGCTGGGCACCCAGCTGCCCGGCCCCGGCACCATCTATGTCGGCCAGAACATGCGCTTCATGCGCCCCGTCAGCCTGGGTGACACCATCACCGTGACGCTGACGGTGAAAGAGAAAAAGCCCAAGAACATGGTCGTGCTGGAGTGCAGTTGCACCAACCAGCTTGGCAAGCCGGTCATCGTCGGCGAGGCCGAGATCATGGCCCCTACCGCCAAGGTACGTCGCCCACAGGCCCCGCTGCCACGCATGCACCTGCACCGTCTGGAGCGCTACGAGCAGCTGATGAGCCTCGTGAAAGACAAGCCCGCCGTGCGATGCGCCGTGGTGTTTCCGGAAGATGCGGCGACGCTCAAGGCGGCACTCCATGCCTCACAACAAGGGCTGATCATGCCCGTGCTGATTGGCTCACGCGAGCGCATCAGCGCCCTGGGTCAGCAGCTGGAGCTGGACCTGATCGACTGCCTGTGGCGCGAGGCAGAGTGTGCCGTACAGGCTGCGTCCATCGCTGTGGAGATGGCCCGCGATGGCGAAGTCGCAGCCATCATGCAGGGCAGCATCCCCATCCACGTGCTGATGAAACGTGTGTTGCGCCATGCCGGTGGACTGCGCACTTCGCGTCGGGTGTCGCACGCTTATGTGGCCGATGTCCCCAGCTATCCACAGCCGCTGATCATCACCGATGCCGAAGTGAACGTGCGACCCAATGTGGACGAGAGCCGCGACATCGTCCAGAACGCGATCGATCTGGCGCATCGACTCAAGCTGAACGAACCTCGCGTGGCCGTGGTGTCAGCTGCTGAAGACTTCAACAGCAACCTCGAGTCGTCGACCACGGCCGCCGTGCTGTGCAAGATGCATGAGCGAGGCCACATCACCGGCGCGCTACTTGATGGCCCGATGACCTTTGATGCGGCCGTGCACCCTGAGGTAGCCCGCGCAAAGTACCCCAACTCCCCGGTGGCAGGTCAGGCCAACATCTTGATGGTGCCCAACCTGGAAGCCGCCAACATGCTGGTCAAGCAACTGGCACACTTCGCACACGCCGACATCGCCGGCATCGTGCTGGGTGCCAAGGTACCCGTCATCCTCACCAACCCGATCGACACGCCGCGCACCCGCCTGGCGTCCGCGGCACTGGGGCGTTTGATGATCCGCTCCTGCAACAAGAAGAGTTGAGCTACTCCGACGCCCAGCCCGGCCGCTGGGGCCTGGCGGGCGTCCATGAAAAAAGCCGCCGTGGTTTGCACCACGGCGGCTTTTTTGTCTGAATCGAGCCGGCACAGAGCCGGCCACGTCATCAGTTCTTGGACTGGTCAACCAGCTTGTTCTTGGCGATCCAAGGCATCATGGCGCGCAGTTCGGCGCCCACGGTTTCGATCGGGTGAACAGCGTTCAGGCGACGGCGAGCGGTCATGCTCGGGTAGTTCGTCTTGCCTTCCTGGATGAACATCTTGGCGTATTCGCCGGTCTGAATGCGCTTCAGAGCGTTGCGCATGGCTTCGCGCGACTTCTCGTTGATCACTTCGGTACCGGTCACGTACTCACCATACTCGGCGTTGTTCGAGATGGAGTAGTTCATGTTGGCGATGCCGCCTTCGTACATCAGGTCGACGATCAGCTTCAGCTCGTGCAGGCACTCGAAGTAGGCCATTTCCGGAGCATAACCAGCTTCGGTCAGGGTTTCGAAGCCCATCTTCACCAGTTCGACCGCGCCACCGCACAGAACGGCTTGTTCGCCGAACAGGTCGGTTTCGGTTTCTTCACGGAAGTTGGTTTCGATCACGCCACCCTTGGTGCCGCCGTTGGCAGCAGCGTAGGACAGAGCGATGTCCTTGGCCTTGCCGGACTTGTCCTGGTACACAGCGATCAGGGAAGGCACGCCGCCGCCCTTCAGGTACTCGGAACGCACGGTGTGGCCAGGGCCCTTGGGCGCGACCATGATCACGTCCAGGTCAGCGCGGGGCACGACCTGGTTGTAGTGCACGTTGAAGCCGTGAGCGAAAGCCAGGACAGCGCCTTGCTTGATGTTCGGCTCGACGTTGTTCTTGTACACCTCGGGGATGTTCTCGTCCGGCAGCAGGATCATGACGACGTCAGCGCCCTTCACGGCGTCGTTGACTTCGGCAACCTTGATGCCAGCGGCTTCGACCTTGGACCACGAAGCGCCACCCTTGCGCAGACCGACCGTGACGTTCACGCCAGAGTCGCGCAGGTTTTGGGCGTGGGCGTGGCCTTGCGAGCCGTAGCCGATGATGGCGACGTTCTTGCCCTTGATCAGGCTCAGGTCGGCGTCCTTGTCGTAGTAAACCTTCATGTTTTTTGCTCCGTCGGTAGCTGTTGATGCCCGGGATCCCCGGGCAGGTTGTTCAAAGGAAAAGCGGGAATGTCAGACTGAGGGCAGTCAGACGCGCAGGATGCGCTCGCCGCGCCCGATCCCGCTGGTCCCGGTGCGCACGGTTTCGAGGATGGCAGCGCGGTCGATGGCTTCGATGAAGGCATCGAGCTTCGAGGCGTCGCCAGTCAGTTCAATGGTGTAGGTCTTGTCCGTCACGTCGATGACGCGGCCGCGGAAGATGTCGGCCATGCGCTTCATCTCGTCACGCTCCTTGCCCACCGCGCGCACCTTGATGAGCATCAGCTCACGCTCGGTGTACGGGCCTTCGGACAGGTCCACCACCTTGACCACTTCGATCAGGCGGTTGAGGTGCTTGGTGATCTGCTCGATGACATCGTCGGAGCCGCGCGTGACGATGGTCATGCGCGACAGGGTCGGGTCTTCGGTCGTGGCGACCGTGAGGCTTTCGATGTTGTAGCCACGGGCAGAGAACAGGCCAACCACGCGCGACAGGGCGCCAGCTTCGTTCTCAACCAAAAGGGCAATGATGTGTTTCATGGTGATCGTCCTTGCGGGCTCTTGAGTCACTGTGGCGGTAACCGCAGCGCCGTGGCCTCGTAGTGCGATGAATGCGTTGTCAGGGGTGTCCGACGGGGTTCGCCACACAGTTCGGCAGACACCGGCAAGTGTCGGCCTGCTGTGCGCATCACCCTCGCCGGGTCTCGCTCAATGTCTGTGGATCAGAGTTCCTCGGAGCCCAGCAGCATCTCGGTGATGCCCTTGCCCGCCTTGACCATCGGCCACACGTTTTCGGTGGGGTCGGTGCGGATGTCGAGGAACACGGTGCGGTCCTTGAGCTTGATGGCTTCCTTCAGCGCGCCTTCGACGTCTTCCGGACGCTCGATCAGCAGACCGACGTGACCATAGGCCTCGGCCAGCTTGACGAAGTCAGGCAGCGCATCCATGTAGCTGTGCGAGTAGCGGCCGGAGTACTCCAGCTGCTGCCACTGACGCACCATGCCCAGGTAGCGGTTGTTCAGTGCAATGACCTTGACAGGCGTGTTGTACTGCTTGCAGGTGGACAGCTCTTGAATGCACATCTGGATCGAGCCTTCGCCGGTGATGCAGAACACATCGGCGTCGGGCTTGGCCAGCTTGATGCCCATGGCGTAAGGCAGGCCCACACCCATGGTGCCCAGGCCGCCGGAATTGATCCAGCGACGCGGCTCTTCGAACTTGCTGTACTGCGCAGCGAACATCTGGTGCTGACCGACGTCCGACGTGATGTAGTAGTCGGTTCCCTTGGTGAGTTCGGCCAGCTTTTCGACCACGGCCTGCGGCTTGATGACCTCGGTGGAGGTCTTGAACTTCAGGCACTCGCGCTTCTTCCACTCGTTGATCTGGCTCCACCAGGCTTCCAGAGCCTTGGGCTCGGCGCGCTGTGTGGACTCCTTGATCTGGGCGATCATTTCGATCAGCACGTCCTTGACGTCGCCCACGATGGGGATGTCGACCTTGACGCGCTTGGAGATCGACGAGGGGTCGATGTCGATGTGGATGATCTTGCGCTCGACTTGGGCGAAGTGCTTGGGGTTACCGATCACGCGGTCGTCGAAGCGGGCGCCGACGGCGATGACCACGTCAGCGTGCTGCATGGTCATGTTGGCTTCGTAGGTGCCGTGCATGCCCAGCATGCCCAGGAAGGTCTTGTCGGAAGCGGGAATGGCGCCCAGGCCCATCAGGGTGCTGGTGCTGGGGTAGCCCAGCAGGTTCACCAGTTCGCGCAGTTCGTTGGAGGCCTCACCCAGGATCACGCCGCCGCCGGTGTAGATGTAGGGACGCTTGGCGGTGAGCAGCAGCTGCACGGCCTTGCGGATCTGGCCACCGTGGCCCTTGCGCACCGGGTTGTACGAGCGCATTTCCACCGACTCAGGGTAGTGGAAAGCGGTGGTCTTGAGGGACACGTCCTTCGGGATGTCCACAACCACGGGGCCGGGACGGCCGCTGCGTGCGATGTGGAAAGCCTTCTTCATGGTCTCGGCCAGGTCGGCCACGTCCTTGACCAGGAAGTTGTGCTTGACGATGGGGCGGGTAATGCCGACGGTGTCGCACTCCTGGAAGGCATCCAGGCCAATGGCGGCCGTGGGCACCTGACCAGTGATGACGACCATGGGGATCGAGTCCATGTAGGCCGTGGCGATGCCGGTGATCGCGTTGGTGACGCCCGGACCCGAGGTCACAAGGGCCACGCCCACTTCGCCAGTGGCACGGGCGTAGCCGTCAGCAGCGTGGACGGCGGCCTGTTCGTGGCGCACCAGCACGTGCTCGATGGAATCTTGTTTGTACAGCGCGTCGTAGATGTACAGCACTGCGCCGCCTGGGTAGCCCCAGATGTACTTGACGTTCTCGGCCTGCAGACAGCGGACCAGGATGTCGGAACCGTTGAGGATGTCGCCGCTTTGGGCGTGAGTCGTATCCATGGTGAATGAAACCTTTCCGAATTTCTCTAACGAAAAACGATCGGTGCCCCTCTACACCACCACAGTCCGAGGACCGTGGCCGCAGCACTGCGGCAACGGATTGCCAGCGTGCTCGCCCTCATGAGGCGGATTTGGAGCCTGCGCGGCCTGCCACTGGTACGGTTTGAACACACCAGACTCAGGCCAGATCGAGATGACGCAAAACGGGCATTATCGCACCCTTCGTGCCAATTCCGATCACGGCCGATCAGGCTGCCCTTGCGAAATCCTCGCGCACCAGCCTTGGACGGCTGGATGCATCCAATTCGACGCCGGAATGAGGTGCCTGAACCGGATGCCATAATCGCCCGCCGATCCGCTGCTCCCTCACGCGTCCCAACCGTGTCCGATTTGCCCCCCTCTTCGACGGAAGACGCGCTCAACGACTTTTTGATAAGCGTCGAGCGCCGCGCATTCAAACGCGCCGCTTATGCGGTGCGCGACGACGATGCGGCCCTGGACATCGTGCAGGACGCGATGATCCGACTGAGCCAGAGTTACGCAGAGCGTCCCCAGAGCGAGTGGCCGATGCTGTTTCAGCGCATCTTGTCCAACGCCATCCTGGACTGGTTCCGCCGTCAAAAGACCCGCAACGCGGTGTTCACCAATCTGGGGGATCTGGAAGCCAGTCACAGCGACGAAGATGGGCACTTCGATCTGCTGGCGGTGTTCAACCTGGACGATGTGGGCACGGAAAGTGCTGATGCCAGCGCGAGTCGGGCAGAAGTTCTGGCCCAGATCGAAGAGGAAATCAACAAATTGCCAGCGCGTCAACGTGAAGCGTTTCTGTTGCGTTACTGGGAAGAACTGGATGTTGCAGAGACGGCGGCTGCGATGGGCTGCTCGGAAGGCAGCGTCAAGACGCATTGCTCCCGCGCCGTCCATGCGCTGGCACAGGCTCTTCAAACACGCGGTATTTCATTGTGAACAAGTCATCCAACTCCTCGCTGTCCGCAGCGCAACGCGAAGCCCTTGAGGCGCGCTTTGCGTTGCGTGTGTGCGCGCGCCTGGATGAAGGTGCGCAAGACCTGCCCCATGACATCAGTGAGCGCCTTCGGGTAGCCCGTGAGCAGGCCATGCGGGCGGCCCGCAGCGCACGTGCTGCGGCACTGGTCACCGATGCGGCGCCTGCCACGGTCACCTTGACGCAGGCCGGCATGAGCTTGGCCGGCGGTCATGGCAGCACGACAGACCTTCCTTTGCCCACCCACTTGTGGCACGAAGCCGAGGCCGCCCGAACAGTCCGGCAGGCAAGCCAGACGCCGGAGCCACCGATGGGATGGGGTTGGCGTCTGGCATTGTTGCTGCCAGTGCTGGCCTTGTTGCTGGGCCTGTGGGGCATTCAGCGTTACCAGCGTCTGGAACATGTGGAGGCAACCACCGCAGTGGACATGCAACTGCTGACCGACGACTTGCCGCCAGACGCTTACGCGGACCCTGGGTTCGAAGCCTATCTGAACCAGGACACAGACCCGGATCTGGAACGCTTGGTGGATGCCCCGCCTGAGGCGGACGGAGACTTGAGCACCACCGAGGCTGCGCCGACGATCAGTGACTTGGAAGGGGCTCCGCAGTGAGCATCTGGCATCGATGGCGTTTGCTCGGTGAGGTCGCTGATCGGGGGCCTGTCGTGCGCCCGGGGGGTGCACCAGTGCTGGCACTCGGATGCTGCCTGGCGATGCTGCTCTCGCACTCGGCACTGGCCGAGCGCGGCCACGCGCGCGGCGGTGCCCGCGCTGCCACGACAACCGAAGATGCGCCTGCGCAGTGGCGTGAATTGACGCCCACCCAGCGCGAGGTACTGGCCCCCTTGGCTCGGCAATGGGGGCAGATGGACGATACGGCGCGTGAAAAATGGCTGAACGTGGCAGATCGTTACAAGCGCTTGTCGCCTGCTGAGCAAAGCCGGGTACGCGAACGCATGGCCCAGTGGTCCAACCTCCCTCCCCAAGCTCGTGGTGAGGCTCGGCTGCGCTTCCAGCAGTCGCGGCAGTTGCCCGCCGAGGAGCGTCAGCGCAAGTGGGAGGCTTACCAGTCGCTGCCGCCCGAGACACGCGAAGCGCTCAGCCGCCGCGCCCAACGCCAGGCGAAACCAGTAGAGCTGTCTCGTGACATGGCGGGGCCCAGGGAGGCGCGTCAGGTATATGCCACGCAGCAAGGCCGCGATCCGGCTCATTCGAATCAAAAATCGAACGTGGTGCCGCGCACCCCAGATGCAGGTCGACCCGGCCCGATGGTGGTTGCACCTGCCGTGATCAAGGCGGGGCCAGGTGCGACGACACGCTTGTTGACGCAGCCCCCCTCCCCTCCCGCCCATCAGCAGGCAGGACTGCCCAAGATCAACAGCGCTGGGCCTTTTGTCGATCCCGTGACCCTGTTGCCTCGCAAGGGCGCCCAGGGTGCAGCGATCACGCCACCGCCCCCTCGCAGTGAGCCGCCCAAGCGCTGAAGGTAAGCCGGGCGAGCGGACTCGCTCACGAGTCCCCCTGATAGCGCACCCACTGCTGGTGTATGGTTCGGTCTGAGGGCGTTGTGCCCGAGCCGATTTCTGTCTTTTTTGTCCGATGTCTTTACTCACCATCCCCGAACAGGGCGGCCTGAGTGCGCAAGCGTGTGCCGAGCGCGCTCGCGGCACTGCCCCCACCTTGCGCCGTCGCCTGGCGGCTTTCTTGTACGAAGGCGTGTTGCTGTTTGGGTTGGTGATGGTGGTGGCGCTGGTTTACAGCATCGCAGTCAACCAGCGGCATGGTCTGCATGGCCGCCAAGGCATGATGGTCGTGTTGTTTCTGGCGCTGGCGGTGTACTTTGTCTGGCAATGGAGTCGTGGTGGACAGACACTGGCGCTGAGAACCTGGCAGTTGCGCTTGGTCACGCCGGAAGGGGGGCCGCTGACACCGATGCTGGCATTGGTGCGATACCTCACCAGTTGGCTGTGGTTCATCCCGCCCATGCTGCTGACATGGCTGGGAGGCTGGCATGACAAGGGCACGATCTCCGCTGCGGTGCTGGGTTGGATGGCGTTTTACGTGTCCTTGACCTGGGCGCTGCCCTCGCGCCAGTTCCTCCATGATGTGATCAGCGGCACTCGCGTGATCGACAACCGCAAGCAGGTGGCCTGATGAGTTTGACCTTGTGTGTGTACTGCGGCTCGCGTGACGGAGATGACCCTGCCCACCTGGCTGCGGCGCGTGAAGTAGGCCGACAGATTGGCGAGCGCGGCTGGCGCCTGGTGTATGGCGGTGGCAGCACGGGCCTGATGGGTGCCGTGGCCGATGCGGCACTGGCGCATGGTGCGGAAGCCATCGGGATCATTCCCGAGCGCCTGGTGAAGAAGGAGTTGGGGCATCCGGGGCTGACCAGCCTGGAAGTCGTGGACAGCATGCATGAGCGCAAGCACCGCATGGCCATGCACGCCAACGCCTTCATCGCCCTGCCCGGTGGCATCGGCACGATGGAAGAGATTTTCGAGGCCTGGACCTGGCGTCAGCTCGGGTACCACCGTAAGGCCCTGGGCCTGCTGAACGTGGCGGGCTATTACGATCACCTGCTGCGCTTTCTGGAAGTGAGCCAGCACGGCGGGTTCCTGTGGCCTGATGTGCAGGAATTGCTGCTGGTGGACGACGACATCGACGCCCTGCTCGACCGGCTTGCCGATGAGCACCAGCGCTTGAAAGTGCAGACACTGCCGGGTCAGGCCGAAGCGGGACCCGGCGGCATTTCTCCAGAGATCTGAAAACACGAAGGGGTGCCGAGGCACCCCTTGTCACATCGGCCTGCGCTTGCCAGCGCAGTGATGGTCACCGCATCAGACGGCGGACTCGTCGGTTTCGCCAGTGCGGATGCGCACAACCTGCTCCACCGGGGTGACGAAAATCTTGCCGTCACCGATCTTGCCGGTCTTGGCGGCCTTGATGATCGCCTCGATGCAGCGCTCGACGTCGTCGCCCTTGACCACGACTTCGATCTTGACCTTGGGCAGGAAGTCCACGACGTACTCAGCACCACGGTAGAGCTCGGTGTGGCCCTTCTGACGGCCAAAACCCTTGACTTCGGTGACGGTCAGACCGGTGACCCCGACTTCAGCCAGGCCTTCGCGCACCTCTTCGAGCTTGAAGGGCTTGATCACGGCGGTAATCTGTTTCATGGACATGGTGGGGATACTCCGGGTAGGTCAGCAAAAAAGGGGCGATGGCCGACGCCATGTTGCAGCGCAATGTGGATATTTAATCACGGCTGTCGCCATATCGTCACGAACTGCGCACGCAAAACCACAGCTTCCGCACGCATCAGGCACGGAATCGGGACGTGATGGGATAGCGCCAGTCACGACCGAAGGCGCGGTGGGTGATGCGGATGCCGACGGCCGCCTGGCGGCGCTTGTATTCGTTGATCTTGAGCAGGCGAGTGACTTTGTCGACGTCGGCGCGCTCGAAACCGGCGGCCACGATCTCGTCGATGGACTGGTCTTGCTCCATGTAGCGCTCGAGGATGGCGTCGAGCACGTCGTACTCGGGCAGGCTGTCCTGGTCGGTCTGGTCAGGGCGCAGCTCGGCCGAGGGCGGGCGGGTGATGATGCGCTCGGGGATGGGCTCGACCTGGCCGGCGGCCACGGCCTGTTCATTGCGCCAGCGCGACAGGCGGTACACCATGGTCTTGACCACGTCCTTGATGACGGCAAAACCGCCCGCCATGTCGCCATAGAGCGTGCAGTAGCCAGTGGCCATTTCGCTCTTGTTGCCGGTGGTCAACACCAGGGCACCCGTCTTGTTGGACAAGGCCATCAGCAGGGTGCCGCGGATGCGGGCCTGGATGTTCTCTTCGGTGGTGTCTTCGGCGCGGCCCACAAACAGCGGGGCCAAGGAGGTTTTGAAGGCCTCGAACTCGGGAGCGATGGCGATTTCGTCGTGGCGCACGCCCAGGCGGTCGGCCATGTCACGGGCGTCGATCCAGGAGATGTCGGCGGTGTAAGGCGACGGCATCATCACGGTGCGCACTTTGTCAGCGCCCAAGGCGTCCACGGCGATGGCGAGCACCAGCGCGGAGTCGATGCCGCCCGAGAGGCCGATGATGGCACCCGGAAAACCATTCTTGCCGATGTAGTCGCGCACGCCGCAGACCAGGGCGGCCCAGATTTCGGCTTCTTCGGACAGGGGCGCGGCGACGCGGCCACTGACGGCGCCACCCGGCTGCAGCGTGACGGGCAGCGTGGCCACTTCGAAGCTGGGCGCGCGGGCACCGACCTCACCTTGGGCGTTGACGGCAAAGGACGCACCGTCGAACACGACCTCATCTTGGCCACCGACCATGTGGGCGTAGACCAGGGGCAGGCCCAGCTTGCGGGCAAACGCGCCCATGCGGGCTTCGCGCTCGGCACGCTTGGCGACGTGGAAAGGCGAGGCGTTGAGAACCACCAGCGCTTGTGCGCCTTGGGCCAGCGCCGATTCTGCAGGCTCGTCGAACCAGGCGTCTTCGCACACCAGCAAGGCCACGCGCCAGCCGAGCACGTCGACCACGACGGGGCCCAGGCCCGCTTCGCGGCCGCTGATGAAATAGCGGCGCTCGTCGAACACCTGGTAGTTGGGCAGTTCTCGCTTGGCGTAGCTGGCGACGATCTGGCCGCCGCGGATCAGGCTGGCGGCGTTGAGGCGACGGGGCACCGACCAGGAGCGGGTACGGACGTCGTCACCCAGGGCTTGCAGGGGGTGACCCAGCACCAGATGCAGGTCGGGCAGGTCGGCCAGGCTGTTCGCAATGTGGGCGGTGGTGTCGTCGCAGGCCTGCATGAAGGCCGGGCGCAGCAGCAGGTCTTCCGGGGGATAGCCGCACAGGGCCATTTCGGGCGTGACGACGAGGCGCGCGCCTTCGGCGTACGCTTGGCGAGCCGCGTCGATGATGGCGCGGGCGTTGCCCTGGAGGTCACCGACGACAGGGTTGAATTGCAGCAGGGCCACGGACAGCGCAGAGGCTGGGGCGGCCGGAGACGACACAGGATTCATGAGCAGCATTCAAACGGACAGCGCAGATGCGCAGGTGAGCATGGTAGCGGGCCTGAACGTGCATTGGCACACCGACTTGTCAGAGATCGACCCGGCGCAGTGGGATGCGTTGGCCGCCGGCGTGGATGGCGGCAGCCCGTTTTTACGCCTGGGCTTTTTGCGGGCGATGGTGGACAGCGGCAGCGCCTGCCCGGACACGGGCTGGCACCCCTTGTTTCTGACGGTGCAGGATGACTTTGGCCAGTTGCTGGCGGGCTGCCCCTTGTTTGTGAAGGAGCACTCCTACGGGGAGTATGTGTTTGACTGGGCGTGGGCCGATGCCCATGACCGGGCGCTGGCGTCGCAAGGGGTGCACTACTTCCCCAAGCTGCTGAGTGCGGTGCCGTTTTCGCCTATTCCAGGGCAACGCTTGCTGGTGCAAGCGGGTTTGCCGGTGGCAACCCAGGACGCGCTGCGCCGGCAGTTACTGGACGCCATGGAGGCGCGCTGCGTGGCGCAGGGCTGGTCGTCGACCCACGCCTTGTTTGTGTCGGATCGCGAGGCGCAGGTGGCCGAGCAGGCGGGCTGGCTGCGGCGCCACGGCGTGCAGTTTCACTGGGAGAACCGGGCGGGCACGCCTTATGTCGATTTCGAGGACTTCCTGGCGAGCCTGCAGCGCGAGAAGCGCAAGAAGATCCAGCAGGAGCGGCGCAAGGTGCGCGAGGCGGGGGTGAGCTTCGAGGTGCGCCAAGGCGGCGAGATCCGCGCGTCAGACTGGGACTTCTTCTACCGCTGCTATGCGCAAACGTATCTGGAGCGGGGCCAGCAGCCCTACCTGAGCCGAGATTTCTGGGCGCGGGTGGCCGAGGCCTTGCCGGGCAACTGGGTCTTGTTCACGGCCCTGCGTGAGGGGGCGCCAATTGCAAGCGCCCTGCTGGCTGTGGACCCGGCGCGTCGCGTGGCCTATGGGCGCTACTGGGGCGCCGTGGCGCAGGTGCCGTGTCTGCATTTCGAGGCGTGCTACTACCAGCCGCTGGCATGGTGCATTACCGAGGGATATCAGCGCTTTGAGGGCGGCGCGCAGGGCGAGCACAAGCTGGCGCGGGGGCTGTTGCCCGTGGCGACCCATTCGGTGCATTGGCTGGCCCACACCGGTTTGCGCGACGCCGTGGCGCGCTTTCTGACCCGTGAGGCACAAGGGGTGGACCAGTACCGGGAGCACCTGGACGCCCGTGCGCCCTTCAAATTCGAACCGCGCGCAGGAGAAGAGCAGGAACTGCCATGAACAGACGCATGGGGAGCGAGGCGTCCGTTCGAGATTGACAAGGCTTTGACAAGTTCGGCTCACAAAACAACAGCTGAATGCACGAGACGGGGTGATGACAGCAGTTACCCCCGTGTTACAGGGGTGCACCAATTCCGTGCCGCAGCGTCATGAGTCGCTCGACCCTGGTATAAACGCTGACTTTTCTCCGCCTCCTCCCTGCCCGCATGGCCTCTACCGCTTCCCCCTCCACCGTCACCGCGTCAGGCACCGTTGTCACCCAGGCTGGCAAGCCGCGTGTCGTCATCATTGGTTGCGGCTTTGGTGGGCTGGAGGCCGCCAAGGCGTTGTCGGACGCCGACGTGGAAATCGTGGTCATCGACCGGACCAACCACCATTTGTTCCAGCCCCTGCTGTACCAGGTGGCCACAGCCGGCCTGCCGGCGCCCGCGATTGCCGGCCCGATCCGCCACATTTTGCGCAAGCAGATTGCCAAGGGCAACCTGACGGTGCTGATGGGCGAAGTGACCTCGATCGACACCGCATCAAGCTGCGTGGTGCTGGATGGCGGGGAGCACATCCACTTTGATCACCTGATTCTGGCGGCCGGCGCCACCCACAGCTACTTTGGGCGTGATGACTGGGCCAAGTACGCGCCCGGCCTCAAGACCCTGGGCGATGCCTTCAGCATCCGCCGCCGGGTGCTCACGGCTTTCGAGCAGGCCGAGCGCGAGACCGACCCGGTCAAGCGCGAGCCCTGGCTGACTTTTGCCGTGGTGGGCGCAGGCCCCACTGGCGTCGAGATGGCTGGCACGCTGGCCGAGATTGCTCAGCAGACCCTGAGCGCCGAATTCCGCCGCATCGACTCGCGCATGGCGCGCGTCATCTTGCTGGAAGGCGCGCAGCGGGTGCTGGGCACCTTCACGGAAGACCTGTCACAGCGTGCCAAGGAACAGTTGGAGATGCTGGGCGCCGAGGTGCTGCCGGGCGCCAAGGTGACCAACATCACCGCCTTCGGCATCCATTACGACGTGATGGAGAAGCAGGCCGACGGCAGCAGCCGCGCGGTGTCGCACTTCCTGCCCACCCGGACGGTGATCTGGGCGGCGGGCGTCGCCGCTTCACCGCTGGGCAAGGCCCTGGCCAAGAGCACAGGGTGCGAGCTGGACCGCGCGGGGCGCGTGGTTGTGCAGCCCGACCTGACGATTCCAGGCCACCCGAACATCTATGTGGTGGGTGACCTGGCCTCGGCCAAGAGCTATCTGGATCCGGAGAACCCGACGCCCGTGCCCGGCGTGAGCCCAGGCGCGAAGCAGATGGGGCGCAAGGCGGCGTTCAATATCATGCGCAAGCTCAAGGGGCTGGATGCCCAGGCCTTCCGCTATTTCGACTACGGCTCAATGGCGACGATTGGCAAGCGTGCGGCGGTGGCGATGCTCGACATCCCGTTCACCAAGAAGCAAATCCGCTTCAGCGGTTTTGCGGCCTGGCTGTTCTGGCTGTTCGTGCACGTGTACTTCCTGATCGGGTTCCGCAATCGTACCGTGGTGATGATGGACTGGGCCTGGGCCTACTTCACCTCGCAGCGCCATGCCCGCGTGTTCCCGGACCCGCATGCGCTGGAGCCCAACACCCGCCTCGTGCGGGTGGACAAGCCCGACTAACAACGGATGCATGCCGCACAGCCCCCACGGGGGAGCGGCTTTGGCTGTGTGCGAGGTGGGGTTGCTGGCATGGCCTGCGAGATCGCTGTGCGGGTCGTGGCAACATCGGGTTTTATGCCTTGATGCCGCCTGACCGGTTGGCCTGTTCGCCGTGACTGACTCCTCTGCCGCCTCCCCAGCCTCCATCGCCCCTCGTCTGCAAGCCTTGCGCGCACGCATGGTGCAGCAGAACTGGCAGGCGGTGCTGGTGCCCAGCAGCGACCCGCATTTGTCGGAGTACCTGCCGGAGCGGTGGCAAGGCCGGGTGTGGTTGAGCGGCTTCACCGGCTCGTCGGGCACGCTGCTGGTGTCGGCCACGCAGGCGGCGGTGTTCACCGACAGCCGCTACTGGGAACAGGCCGAGGCCGAACTGGCCGGCAGCGGCGTGGCCCTGGTGAAGCTGGAAGGTGCGGCCACGCCCGCCTATGTGAGCTGGTTGAAGGCTTTGGGCGAGGCCGCCGGCACGAACGGTTCCGCGCAACCCACCCTGGCCGTGGACGGCGCGGTGATGGGCCTGGCGCAAACCCAGCAACTGCGTGACGCGCTGGGTGCGGCCGGCTGGCAACTGTTCACCCAGGTCGATGTGCTGGACGGCATCTGGCCTGACCGCCCCGGTTTGCCCACGGCGCCGGTGTACGAACACGCCCTGCCCTACGCCGCCACGGCGCGCGCCGACAAGCTGGCCGGGGTGCGCGAGCAGATGCGCGCCCAGGGCGCCACCCACCACTGGATTGCCACGCTGGATGACCTGGCCTGGTTGCTGAACCTGCGAGGCGCCGATGTGGAATACAACCCGGTGTTCCTGGGCCACGCCCTGGTGACGCTGGACGAGGTGAGCCTGTTCGTGGGCGAAGGCAAGGTGGATGTGGCCCTGGCTGCCAAGCTGGCGCAAGATGGCGTGACCATGCGCCCCTATGCCGAGGCGCTGCCCACCTTGGCGGCCCTGCCCGCCGACAGCGTGGTGTGGATGGACCCCAAGCGCGTGACCTGGGGGCTGCGTGAGGCGGTGCCCACGGGCGTCAAGGTGGTGGAGGCGACCAACCCGAGCACCTTGGCGAAGTCGCGCAAGACGGATGCGGAAGCCGTGTTCATCCGCGAAGCGATGGAGCGTGATGGTGCCGCCATGTGCGCGTTTTACGCATGGCTGGAGCAGGCGCTGGGCCGCGAGCACGTGAGCGAACTGACGATTGACGAGCGCATGACCGCCGAGCGGGCCACGCAGCCGGGTTATGTGTCGCTGAGCTTCCCGACGATTGCAGGCTTCAATGCGAACGGCGCCCTGCCCCATTACCGAGCCACGCCCGAGGCCTATGCGGTGCTGAGCACCCCGGCCGGGCTGACGGCCGAGGGGCTGTTGTTGATCGACTCCGGGGCCCAGTACCTGGGCGGCACGACCGACATCACCCGGGTGTGGGCCATTGGCACGCCGACGGCGGCGCAAAAGCGCGACTACACCCTGGTGCTCAAGGGCACGCTGGGCCTGTCGCGGATGCGTTTTCCGCAGGGCACCCTGGCGCCGATGCTCGATGCCGTGGCGCGCGCCCCCCTGTGGGCCGAAGGGCTGGACTTTGGCCACGGCACCGGCCACGGTGTGGGCTATTTCCTGAACGTGCACGAAGGACCGCAGTCGATCTCCAAGGCGGTGCCGGTGCCGGACATGGCGATGCTGCCGGGCATGATCACCTCGATCGAACCGGGGCTGTATCGACCTGGGCAATGGGGCATCCGCATCGAAAACCTGGTGCTGAATGTGCCGGTGACGCCTGCCGTGCCCAACGCCGAACCGGGCACGCCGGAATATGGCCGCTATCTGGCGTTCGAGACGCTGAGCCTGTGCCCGATCGACACGCGCTGCATCGACCACAGCCTGCTGCGCGACGACGAGGTGCAATGGCTGAATGATTACCACGCCGGGGTGCGCCGCCGTCTGAGCCCGCTGGTGAGCGGCGAGGCGCTGGCCTGGCTGCAACGGCGCACCGAACCGCTGTGATCGCCCGCCGCCCTCGTCCATCTGACCGATAGGCCAAAGGACGGTGTCTCGCTAGACTGCGGACAGAACCGCATTTCTCCTGGACACCATGAACATTTCGCATTTCAACGACCTGCTGGAAGCAGCCCGTCAGCAACCCGATGCCCAGCGCCTGCTGCTGGTGTTTGCCGGCGCCGGTCTGCCCGACGACGCCACGCCTGAACAACAGGCAGCCTTTGACGCCGGGCACGGTGGCGAATTGACGCCCTTGATGTGCGTGGACAAGACGCCCGACGAGATCGGCAGCTTCGACAAGCTGGTGAGCGAGGCCGAACAGTTCGGCCATGACTGGGCCGTGGTGTTCGTGGCTGGCATGTCGGGCATCGGTCCGCGTGCGCCGTCGAGCGAAGATGCCCAGCAGCACCTGCAAGGCATGGTCGATGCGATCAAGGTGGGGCAGATCGACAACTTCATCCCGTTCAACCTGGATGGTGACGCCATCCGCTTGAACTGAGGCGACGCCTCACTCGGTCGGCAGCCATTGCGCGACCGGGATCGGCTCGGAATCAGGCTGAGACTTGGGCGTCGGGTCGGGCGACCACCCACCGCCCAGTGCTTTGTAGAGCAGCACCGTGTGGGTGTTGAGTTCGATCTCGGCCAGCAGGGCTTCGTCTTCGCGTTTGAGCGCGTCGGCCTGGGCTTCCAGCGCAGCCTGCAGCAAGGCCTGTCCGGCGCCGAAGTGCGCCATGCGCTCGCGTGCGAACTGGTGCGCCAGGTCGGCGGTCTGGGTCAGGTAGGCCACGCGTGAGGTGAAGGCACGGTGCGCGGTGTAGGCGTTTTCGACGTCTTCCAGCGCGCCCAGCACGGTCTTTTCATATTCGAGGGCGACGCCTTCGAGCTGGGCCTCGTTGGCCGCGATGTTGGCGCGGATGCGGCCCGCGGTGAAGATGGGCAGGCGCAGGCCCACGCCCAGCGACTGGGTGCCGAAGTTGTAGCCCTCGATGTCATCCGGATGGGCACGGCCTGCGGATGCGCCCAGGCCAATGTAGAACTTGGGAAAGAGCTCGGCACGGGCCGAGCCCAGCTTGGCTGCCTGCGAGCGCACCTTGCGCTCGACGCCGCGCACATCGGGGCGGCGCGCCAGCACATCACCGGGCAAGACCTTGGGCAAGCTGGGCGGGCGTTGGGCACCGGGTGGCAGCGGTGGCAGTTCGGTCAGGCTTTGCGGTGGCTGGCCCATGAGCACGGCGATGCGGCGCAGGTGGCTGGCCAGCAGGGCCTTCAGCGGTTCGACCTTGGATTGGGCGTCGCGCAGGTGCATTTCGGCGCGGGCGACGTCGGCGGCCTCGGTTTGCCCGGACTGGAAGCGACCTCGGGCGTACTTGACGCCGCGCTCGGCGACGTAGATGGCGCGGTCGACCAGACGCAGGCGTTTTTCCACGCCGCGGGCCTCGAAGTAGCGGGTGGCGATGTCGGCGGCCACCATGAGCTGGGCGCCGTGCTGCTGCTCGTGCGCGCCCAGGATGAGCTGGTGGACCATTTCGGCATCGGCGTGGCGGGCGCCGAAGATGTCCACCTCCCAGGTGGCGGCCAGCCCGTAGGCATGGGTGTTGCCCTGGGGCATGCTGACGTTCTGCGGCAAGGACGGGGTGACATTGCCTGGCAGTGGGATGGGGATGTTGCCCGGCCAGCCGGGGATGCCGGTGTTGCCCAACCCGGTGGGCATGGCCCCGCTCTCGCGCGAGCGCCCTGCCCCGGCCGCCAATTCCACCGTAGGGTAGTAGGCCGACTCGGCCATGCCGTGGAAGGCCCGCGCCTCCTTGATGCGGGCCAGCGCGATGCGTACATCCACGTTCTGGCGCAGGCCTTCTTCGATGTAACCGCTCAAGACCGGGTCATCGAGCTGCTTCCACCAATGGGCGACGTCGTCAGTGGCCTGGGCCGTGGCCGGGTCCACGGAGTCGAATTGCCCCGGCACCTGCACCGCCAGCGGCGGCATGTCCACCTTCACGGTGGTGCAGGCCGAGGCCAGCAGGGTCGCGGTGGCTGCCACCAGCAGGCGCAGGGCTGCGGGACGGGAGGTGGGTCGGTTCACCAGACGGCGATGGGCACGCATGTGTCACTCCGATCAAACAAGAGAGAGGGGTCAGTCCTGACGGGCGAGCATGGAGCGAAAGCGCATCAGCGCCAGCGCCAGGAAGGCGATGCCGATGCCACCCACGGCCAGCATCTGAGGCCAGACGATGTCTACCCCGGCGGCCCGGTACAAGATGCCCTGGGTGAGCTGGACGTAGTGGGTGGAGGGCGAGAGCTGCATCAGGTGCTGCAACCACATCGGCATGTTCTCGAAGGGCGTGGCCGAGCCCGAGAGCATGTACATGATCACGAAGACGGGCACGGCCAGCAGGCCGAACTGCGGCATGGAAGCCGCCACCGTGGCCAGCAGGATGCCGAGCGCGGTCAGCGAGAACAGGTAGAGCCCGGTGCCCAGCAGGAACAGGCCCACCGAGCCTTCGATGGGCACACCGAGCACGCCTTCGATGATGGCCAGCACCGAGACGGCCACGGCCATCAGGATGACCAGGCCGTTGGCGGCGATCTTGGCCACGGCGATTTCGCTGGGGCGCACCGGCATGACCAGCAGGTGTTCGATGGTGCCGCGCTCGCGCTCGCGGATGACCGCTGCGCCCACCAGCACCACCGACAGCACGGTCACGTTGTTGATGAGCTGCATGACCGAGGTGAACCAGCTGGTGGTGGTGTTGGGGTTGTAGAGCACGTGCACCACCTGCCGGGTGGGCAGGCGCTTGTCCAAGCTGTCGACCTTGAACTCGCTGAGGGCTTCGCGCAGCACGATTTCGGTGATGTAGGCGATGCCGAGCTGAGCCTGAGCCATGGCGGTGGCGTCCACGGTGAGCTGCACGGTGGTGGGGCGCTGGCCGTGGATGTCGGCTTCGAACTGCCGTGGGATGTCGAGGATGAAGAGGTAGCGGCCCTCGTCCATGGCAGCTTGCGCGGTTGTGGGCGTGAGGTCCACCGGCGTCTGAAACATGGGGGGCTGCAAGGCCGCGCGGATGCGCTGGGACAGGCCGGACTGGTCGTGGTCGATGATGCCGATGGTGACGTGGGTGACGTCGGCCTTGGCGCCCACGGCCACCACGTAGACGGCGACCGTGAAGGAGATGAGGATGGCGCCCATCATGGTGCGGTCGCGCAGCACGCAGCGCAGCTCTTTGAGGCTGAGGTGGAAGACGTTGAGGAACCAGATCATGTCAACGCTCCTGCTTGCGCACGAACAGGCGCGCCGCGCTGAGGTAGGCCACCGCAAAGCCCATCATCACCACGCAGGCCACGCCCAGGGTCTGCCACTGCAGCTGCCAGTTCTTGGTGAACACGCCCAGGCTCACCTTCTGGAACCACGAAGCGGGGAAGCCCTGGGCGATGTAGAAGTTGACGCCGTCGAGCGTGGAGACGGGGCTGAGCACGCCGGCGAAGTTGGTGGTGATGATCACGCACAGGATCGCGGTGAGGAACTGCGCGGCCACCTGTGTTTGCACGAAGGCCGAGATCAGCAGGCCCATGGCGGTGATGGCGAAGGCGTAGGCCGTGGCGCCCAGCGTGAGCGCCAGGAAGCTGCCCTTGAGCGGCACGCCCAGGCCCCAGATGAGCACGGCCACCAGGGTGAGGTAGCTCAACAGGGTCAGCGCCACATAGGGCAGTTGCTTGCCGACCAGGAACTCGCTGATGGCGCCGGGTGAGGCGTAGAGGTTGACCATGGTGCCCATTTCCTTTTCGCGGACCACGCCCAGGGCGGTGAGCATGGCCGGGATCAGCGTCAGGGCCAGCATCAGGTTGCTGGGGCCAAACACGAAGATGCTTTGGTACGAGGGGTTGTAGGCCATGCGCGGGGCGACGGTGATCGGCACCGTGGGGGTCTCGGCGCCGGGGGTGGACCGGGCCAGTTGCACGGCGTGCTCGATGGCCACGGCCTTGATCGAATTGACGGTGTGAGCGGCGCGCACGAGGCTGCCGCCATCGACATAGAAGCCAACTTCGGGCTGTCTCTGCCCGATCAGGTCACGGCCGAAACCCGGGGGCACGTCGATCACCAGCCAGGACTGGGAGGAGCGCAATTGGGCGTCGATCTCCTGGGTGTCGCTCAGGGGGGCCTGCTCGACAAAGTGAGGTGAGCCGGCGAAGTGCTCGACGAAGCGGCGGCTGTCGGTGCTCTGGTCACGGTCGAGCACCGAGAAGCGGATGTCTTCCACGTCGAAGCTCAGACCCCAGGTGGCGGCGCACAAGACGATGATGGGGCCGATGATGGCGAAGGCCAGGCGGATGCTGTCGTGGCGCAGCTCCATGGCCTCGCGCTGGGCAAAGGCCCACATGCGGCTGAACCACAGGGTGGCGGCCGACGGCGGCTTGCTGGTCGATGCAGGCGGGGTGAGCGGGGCGTCCAGCGGGTCGTGCTCGATGGGCGTGTGCGGCAGGTGCTCGGCCTCCTGATCGGCCTCCAGGTAGTCGATGAAGGCCTGCTCCAGCGTTTCGCACCCCCGCTCCACGCACAGTTCGTCCGGCTTGCCCACGGCCAGCACGCGGCCGCGGTGCATCAGCGAGATGCGGTCGCAGCGCTGGGCCTCGTTCATGAAGTGGGTGGAGACGAAGAGCGTGACGCCCTCCTCCCGTGACAGGCGGATCATGTGGCGCCAGAACATGTCGCGGGCGGCCGGGTCCACGCCGGAGGTGGGCTCGTCGAGGATCAGCACCTCGGGCTTGTGCAGACAGGCGGCGGCCAGCTGCAGGCGCTGACGGATGCCCAGCGACAGGCTGGCCGGCATGGTCTCGGCGTAGGGGCGCAGCTCGAAGGTGTCGAGCGAACCCTCGATGGCCTGGTCGGCGGTGGCCGGGTCCATCCGGTACAGGCGGGCGTGCAGTTGCAGGTTCTGGCGCACGGACAGCTCTTCGTACAGCGAGAAGAGCTGCGACATGTAGCCGATGTGCAGGCGGGTGCGCAGATCGGACGCATCCACTGGCTTGCCAAGCAGCCGCGCCGAGCCCTCGGTGATGTCGAGCAGGCCGGTGAGCATCTTCATGGTCGTGGTCTTGCCGCAGCCGTTGGAGCCCAGGAAGCCGAAGATCTCGCCGCGGGGGATGCAGAAGCTCACGTCGCGGGCAGCCACGAAGTCGCCAAAGCGACGGGTCAGGCCTTCGGCCTCCATCGCGGGTGGTCCGTCGTGTGCGGGCAAAGGCGGGATCAGCAGCGGCGCGGTATCACCCTTGCGGGAGAGCTTGATGTAGGCCTCTTCCAGGCTGGCCGAGCGGGTCTGCTCCAGCACGCCGATGGTGGGCGCGCACACCAGCACGCGACCCTCGTCCATGGCGACGAGGTGGTCAAAGCGCTCGGCCTCTTCCATGTAGGCGGTGGCGACCAGGACGGTCATGTGTGGGCGCTCGGTGCGCAGGCTCTCGACCAGTGCCCAGAACTGCCGGTGCGACAAGGGGTCCACGCCCGTGGTGGGTTCGTCGAGGATGAGCAGGTCGGGGTTGTGCACCAGGGCGGCGCACAGCGAGACCTTCTGCTTCATGCCGCCCGACAACTTGCCGGCCGGACGGGTATGGAAAGGGTCGAGCGCGGTGGCACGCATCAGGCGCTGAATGCGCGCGTCACGCTCGGCCGACGGTACCCCGAAGAGGCGCGCCGAGAAATCGATGTTGTCGTAGACGGAGAGCGAGCGGTACAGGTTGCGGCCCAGGCCCTGCGGCATGTAGGCCACGCGGGGCGCCAGTTCACGGCGAAAGGCAGCATCGGCCACATCCCCACCCAGCACGGTCAAGCGACCGGACTGCAGTTTCTTGACACCTGCCATGAGCCCCAGCAAGGTGGACTTGCCCACCCCGTCCGGCCCCACGAGGCCGACGGTCTTGCCCATGGGCAGCGTCAGGCTGACCTGATCCAGCGCCGGTTTGCCGTCGTAGGCATGGCTCACCGACTCGACGATGATCGCGGACTGCATGAGCGGCTCACCAGGCGCTGGCGGTGCGGGCGTCGGCGGTCTTGCTGTCGATGCTGGCGGGCGGCTCGCTCAAGCGCACGAAACCGTTGCCGGTCAGGCCCCCTTTGAGCAGACCCGCATGGGCCAAGGCCACCTCGGGCGACAGCGACAGCTTCACGCGGAAGCTCAGCTTTTCGCGCTCGCTGGCGGTCTCGACGTGCTTGGGCGTGAACTGGGCATCGGCCGACACGAAGCTGACCTTCGCCGGCAGGCGCAGATCGGGTGCGGCGTCCAGCACGATGCGGGCCTCATCACCCACGCGGACCTGGCCGGCTACCTTGGTGGGCAGGAAGATGGTCATGTGGACCTGTGAGGTGTCCACCAGCGTCGCCACACGCCCTCCGGCCGGGATGACGGAACCCGGCTCGACCACGCGGTATTCGATGCGGCCCGCCACCGGTGCTTTGAGCGTGTGGTCGGCAATCGCGTTCTTCAGGCGCTCGATGCCGGCCTCGGCTTCGGCCTGGGCGGCTTTGGCCTCGCCCACTGCGGCGGTTGCAATGCTGACCCCGCTGGATTCGCCATCACGCTGGGCCTGGCGCTTCATGAGCTCGGATTCGGAGATGAGCGTGTCGTCGCGCATCCGCACGGCGTTGTCATAGTCCATCTGCGCCACTTTGGCCTTGAGGCTTTGCACGCGCACCTCGCCTTGCGCGCGGGCCATGGCCTGGGTTGCACGCTGGCGCATGGCCACCACCCCATCAAGCTGGCGTTGCAGGTCGGTGGTGTCCATCTGCGCGATCATGTCGCCCACCTTGACCATGTCCCCCTCGTGCACGGCGATGCTTTGCACCTGGCCCGGGAACTTGGTGGCGATCTCGATGCGTTGCACATCCAGTCGACCGTTGCCGGAGACGATCTTCGGGGCCGCCTCCTCGGAGCGCAAGGCACCCCAGGTGGCCCAGGCGCCAGACACCGTCAACGCGGACACCACAGCGCCCAAGATGAAACCGCGATAGGGATGGAGGGAGAACTTCATGGTCGTCACTTTGCTGGTTCGTTCAGGTCATGATCGACCCAGCAAAATGCTCGGACATTGAAGTAGATCAGATGCCGTCCTGCGGATTCAAGCGGTCTGTCGCGCAGGAATACCACGTGTCAGACAGGCGTCTCAGGCGCCCCAGGGTTTGCCCGATCCAAAGCAAACAAGCACCTTAGAGCGCAAAATCCGGGCAGTTTCAGGCTGGGAGCCGCCGGTCGTGCTGCCCCTGGGACGGCAGCCTTCGACCCTAAGCATCCTCATGAAGTCACTGGTCTTGATCGGCAGCAGGAGATGCGATGCCGTGCGTCATGCGGCATGCGTGAACCCCGAGAGCCCCCATACGGAAAGTGGCATCGCGATCGCAGCGAGCAGGGTTTGAACCGCCACAATCCCCGCCATCAAAGGGGCGTCTCCACCGAGTTGCCTGGCCATGATGTAGGACGACGAAGCCGTTGGAAGGGTCTGGAACAGCAGTGCAGCCATGGCCGCCGGCCCACCCAGGCCAAAGGCATGGCAGGCCAGCAGCGTTGCGAGCGGCATCAGGCCGAACTTGGCCACTGACGACACCCCCACGGGGCGCAGCCAGCGCTTTGCAGCCGAGAAGTCCAGCGCAGCACCCAGGCAGAGCAGTCCAAGCGGCAACGATGCCAGCCCCAGGGCTCTCAACACGGGCTCCATCATCGGGGGCAGGCTCACGCCAGAGACCTGCAAAGTGATGCCTGCCACGCAGGCCACCACCAGCGGGTTCGTCGCGAGTTGCCGTGCGACCTTCTTCGCCGACAGCCGTCCTTGGCTGCCATAACGTGCAAAAACGAGCACGCACAGGACATTGACGGTCGGCACGATCGTCGCGTTGGCAACCGCCGCCAGCGCAACGCCCTGTGTACCCAGAATGCCTGCCGCCGCCGACACACCCACGTAGTTGTTGAACCGTACGCCACCTTGAAACACAGACGTGAACGCGGGGTCGTCGACCGCGAGCCGGCGTCTGAGCCCCACGAGCGTCGCGGCAACGAACACCGTCGAAGAGACCAAGGTCGCCACCATGGCCCAGACAGGCACGCCATCCATGCGTGCCGTTGCCAGACCATGCAGAAACAGCGAGGGCAGCAAAACGTAGTAGCCCAGGCGCTCGGCCTGCGGCCAGAACGTCTCGGCCAGGAAATGGCTGCGCCGAAGCCCGGTGCCGAGGGCAAACAGCAAGGCGATCGGGGCAAGCGCCAACAGGAGACTGGTGATCATGCGGTGACCTCCTGCTTGGCGACAAGCCTCTTGCCCCTTTCGGCCGGCATCGCCGCGGCATGGCGGGCCATCAGGAGAGTGGGCGATCGCAGGGCAGTGTGGGAGGGCATGGCGCACCTGTCATGAGGAACATGGCGCTACGATAACGAGCCCCTTTGATAAAGAAAATCGATATTAAATGTCGATTAGCTTGATTTTTCCTCATGGATGGCTTCGTCGCCAGCTTGCACTCGGATCGCTGCGGCCAAGGCGGCGGCGAGGCGACCAGCAGGCCGGTCCTCTCGCTCCAGCAGCACCACCGTGCGTTTCGCCTGAGGGGACGCGAACGGGATGCAAGTCAGCTCCGGTAACCTGGCCCGCTCACGCTGCGAGAGCGGGATGACGGCGACGCCAAGACCGGAAGCGACCATCTGAACGATGGCGTCCTGACTGTCCAACTCCATGTCGGTTTGCACTGGCAGCCGCATGCGCCGCAACTCGGCATCGATCTTTCGTCCCGCCCAAGATCGACGATCAAACCGGATGAAAGCGTTCTCGCGGAGCAGACTTCTGGCGTCGTGGCTCTCCATCCCGGTCGGCGCGACAATCCAGAAGCCCTCTTGGTACAGAGGCGTGCTGGCCAATCCTGCTGGATGGGGTTTCACCGGCTCGGTCGTGACCGCTGCGTCCAACTCTCCCGCATCGATCCGAATCGCCAGTTCTGCAGACATCCCGGAGTTCACCATGACGCGAAACCTGGGGTAGGCCTTTCGCAACGCAGCGAGGGCAGCAGGCAAGGGGCCCGCCAACGCTGTCGGAATGGCGCCCATCCGCAGGCGACCGGCGAGCTCGCCCTGGTCACCCAGCTCTGAGGCAATCCCATCGTATAGGGCAAGAATTTCGCGCGCGCGCTCTACGGCACGATGGCCCGCTTCGGTCAAGACGGGAACGCGCCGGGTACGGTCAAACAAGGCCGCATGGAAGTCCTCTTCGAGGCTTCGGACGTGCAGACTGACCGCCGACTGAGTGAGGCAGACCGCCTCAGCCGCGCGGACAAAGGACCCGTGCTGGGCTATGGCAACCAGGGTGCGCAACGCGCGTAGAGACATCGGCAGCTTTTGTGTAGGCGTTTCTCAAGAGATCAAGACATGACGTCCACCAGCCGTGAGCGTAACGATCCTGAAGTCGAGCCCTATTTTGCCCGCGATATGGTTTGTCCGGTCGCAGTGCTCAGGATGACGGTGCGTCCGATTTCGCCGTTTGATCCGTCGCGACGCTCAGTGCAGGTGGGCACCTGCACTCAACCGGGGCGGCCATCCACCCTCGGTTGGCCATACCAGCGCCAGTGACGCGCGCTCCACGCCCCCAGGGTGAGCAGCCACAACGAAGCGGCAGCCAATAACAGCGTGTTGGCGTGTGCGGGCCAGAGCGTGGCCGCCAACCGGGTCAGCGTTGCCAGTTGCAAGCTCCAGAACAGGCCCCAGGCCATGCTGTCAGCGGCCAGCACACGCCCGCTGTGTCCGCAACTCACGCGGGTGACCATGGCCAGCAGCACACTGCCCAGGAAGCCCATGGTCAAAGCGTGAAGCGGCAGCAAGGTCGGGATGTCTGCGCCCTGGGCGCGCATCCACACGGTGAAGGCGTCGAGGCAGAAGGCCACACCCAGCCAGACGAAGCCCAGATGCAGCATGGCCAACAAGCGGTTGCGCAGGCTACGCCACAGCCCCCAGCGCACCGCCAGCGCCAGAATCAGCACGCCCGAGACCAGGGCCGTGCCAAAGCGCAGCATCCACAGCCTGGAAGGCATCGCCAGGCTGCGTGCCTCCGCCCACACCCAGCCGCCTTGCAGCACGACCATGCCCAACATGGTCCACAGCAGCCAGTTGGGACGCCAGGCGTCCAGGCTGGGCACGGCCGAGGCCGAGAAGAACGGAATCATGCGGTGAGCCACCACCACATACACCGGCACGATGAAGAGCCACAAGCCCAGCAGCGCGGCCACGCGCACCATCAGATAAGCCTGAGTAGACAGGCCCACGGCAGCGGCCATCAGGCACAACAGGCCGACCACGCTGGCGGCGGCAATCAAGCTGGCATGCAGGCGATCCGGTGCCGGACTGCGCTGCACCATGCCCACAAAGCGGCCCGACAGCATCGCCCAGCCCAAGGTGGCCACCCCCACACCCAACGCGGCCAGACGGTGGTGCACATAAGCGCCCACCAACAGCCCCGCCCAGCCTATGACCATGGTCAGCACGCCCAGCAGCACCTGCCGCGCACTCACCTCCGGCATCCGCAGCCACTTGGGGCCAGCCGTGAACAGAAAACCCGTGAAGAACAAGGGCATGAAGCCAAAGCTCATCAAGAGCGCGTGCACAAAGGTCTCGGGCACCACCATGGGCATGTGAAAGGCCCCGGTGCCCCGCCCGGCCATCACCAGCCACCACCACAAGCTGGCCAGGGTCATCACGGCCACCGCGCTGGCAAACGCCAGGCGGTGCGGCGCATGCAGCAGCAAGGCCCAGCGCCACGGCGCAGGGTGCAGCTTTGCCTGCGCACGAGCTTGCGCAGGCGTCGGGGTCGAAGGTGCAGCCGCCTGGGCTTTGAGAGGAATGACGGGGCGATTCGGCTTGTCAGCGGGCATGGTGCGTGTTCGGGCGCCCGGCAAACGGCCAACGAGGTGGGCCCACGGCGTCCAACGTGTTCTTGAGGAGGAGACCATACTCCGTGTCCCCCTCCATGACCATCCTCCGATCGAAGAACAGCGTATCCGGATCATCCTGCCCTTGCAGCAGTCGCCAATAGACCTGAGCGGTGGCCTTCAGACGCAGCGCCACAGGCTGCCCTGCCGAGGCCGGTGACAGGCCCCGCGGCCCCGCCTGCAAGCGGCAGGTGATGCCCAGATCGTCCACCACGAGTTCCACCACACGGCCAGAGAGTTCGGCCCGGGTGGTCTCGTCCACCAAGGGCCACCACAGTCGGTTGAGCGCCTGCGCCATCACCATGGAAGGCGGCCATACCGGCAGGCGCCGCACGACTTCACGCAGAATCTGTTTCATGAGTTGATCCACACCATGCCCGGGCGCTGGGACCGGGCGTACCCATTGGACAAAGGCCCCGGCATGCGCAGCGAGCGAATCGCCTCGATCGCCTCAGCGCTGGGGGCACCGTGGTTCATCACGGCATCGAACTGACGCAGGACCTCGGCAAAGTCCTGTGAGGTGGGCAACAGGCGCAAGCGCTCCACGCCCGCAGCCTGCAAGGCCTCGCGCTCACCCAGCAGGCACTGCACCGTGCCCGACTGGGTCTGGATGCCATTGAGCGTGAGGAAGTCCTGCCCCTCGCGTGTGCGCAGGGCCAGACCATCGGGGTCGTCCATGCAACGGAACTCACAGTGGTCCTTCTGCAGATGATGGTGGCGCGCCGTGAAGCACCGCGCCGACAGGGCCAGCGGCATGCGTCCGAAGGCAAACACCTCGCTTTGCACCGCCGAGCCGGGCGGGCAGACCTTGCCGACGTCGGGCAAGGACATCTCCACCGGCGCCACCCAGCGCGTGGCGCCCAGGGCCGCGTACTCGGCCAAAGACGGGGCGCTGTACACGTTCACATGCAGGCCGATCACCCAGGGCGTGTGCCCGGCCAGCAGGCGCACGGCCGCGGTGTCATTGGCCTCCAGCATGAAGTCGCCCTGCTCCACCCAGCGGCGCAGGCTGCGCAACTCGGCTTCGGTTTCCAGCAGGGCCTGGGTGCCGATCACGACCTCCTTGCCTGCCGATTTCAGCTCACGCGCCAAGGCCAGCCAGTCTTCCGGCTTCATCTCATGCCGGCGCGAACACACCACCTCGCCCAGGCACACCGTGTGCGCCGACGAATCGGCCACCTCGGCATAGAACGCCGTCAAGGTATCTCGGGACCAGTAATACTGCACCGGCCCCACACTCAGTTGGAACATGCTCATCGTTCTCTCGCCTCATTGCCAGGGGCGCGAGAAGGCGCCCAAGGTGTGCTGCTGCCCCTCGGCCAGGCGGCCCAGGGCGGTCGTCCAGGCGGGCTGCACCGAGTAACGCTCGGGCTGTGCCTTGCACGCGTCAATGGCCTGCCGCCAAGTGCGCGTCACCTGCTCCACATAGGCTGCACTGCGCTGGCGCCCTTCAATCTTGATGGCCGACACGCCTGCTTGCATCAGTTCGGGCAGGATGCCCAGGGTATTCAAGCTGGTCGGCTCTTCGATGGCGTAGTCCACCGTGCCGTCCACATCGAAACGGCCCTTGCACAGCGTCGGATAGCCGCGCGGCTCATCGGGCTCGAAGCGGTCGATGAGGATGCCGCCCAGGCGCGCGTCCACCCGGTCGCCGCACTGGTCCCAGCGTACCGCCGATGGCGGAGAGCACACGCCTGCGTTGTTGGGCGACTGGCCCGTGGCGTAGGAGGACAGCGCGCAGCGCCCTTCCACCATCACGCACAGGCTGCCAAAGCCAAAGACCTCGATCTCGACCTTCGTGTTGCGAATCAGGTGCGCCACCTGAGACAGCGTCAGCACGCGCGGCAACACCGCACGCTGGATGCCATAGCGCTCACGGTAGAACTCGATGGCCTCGTAATTCGTAGCCGAAGCCTGTACCGACAGGTGCAAGCGCAGCTCGGGATGCACCCGCCGCGCATAGGCCATCACCCCCGGGTCGGCCAGGATCAGGGCGTGGACCCCGATGTCAGCCGCCATGTCCACCGCATCGAACCAGCGCTGCGGCTGCTCGGCCTGGGCATAGGTGTTCAGGGCCATCAGCACCTTGCGACCGCGGTCGGTCGCGTACTGCACACCCTGTCTCGCCTGCCTTGGGTCGAAGTTCAAGCCCGCAAAATTGCGTGCGTTGGTGGCATCTTTCAAGCCCATGTAGACCGCGTCGGCACCGGCATCCACCGCCAGTTGCAGCGAACGCAGCGACCCTGCCGGACACACCAGTTCCGGGCTTCGAGTGGCATTCATCTCCAGCCTTTCATCTCCAACCGGACGCGCGCACCCCACGGGCAAACCCTGATCCGATTCACCGGCCGGATTCTGAGCACAGCCCACACACCCCACTTTGAGATGCCGCAAAGCAAGCCGACCGGACGACCTCACCCGCGCACCCCATCGTTCCAAAGAACGATGGGGCCTTAGCACATCGTCCGATCAGCCAGTCTTGATGCACGACAAGAAAGGCCCGCTTTGCAAGCGAAACCCCTCCACAAATCCGTCTCGCAAGCTCATCATCCGTGCACCCATCGTTAACCCGAACCCGATAACCATTCGGTCCCCGCCATGGCTCGCGAACACGAACAACTCTCCCTGGTGTATGCCTGCTCAGGCTGCTCCAGTGCCGCGCAACTTGCCAATCACCTCGCCGTACGGCTGGACCGAGAGGGCAACGCAGAGATGTCTTGCATTGCCGGTGTCGGCGGACATGTGCCCAAACTCGTCCGGACAGCCCAGGAAGCCGCGCAAACAGGTCGCCCCATCATCGCGATCGATGGATGTGCGCTCAGCTGTGTGCAGGCATCGCTGGCCCAGCACGGACTGGCACCTACCGTGCACATCCAGCTGGCTCATCGGGGGGTCAAGAAGGTCTACCGCACTGACTTCGATGAGGCGCAGGCCCATGTCCTGCTGTCCGAGTTGAGGGATCAAGTGCTCACCCTGAACATGCAGTACGCAGCGCGCCACGCGCGCCCACCGGCCGCTCCCGCCTCGCCCACCGAGACAGACCGGCACTGAAAGGAAGCCACCATGAAATCCCTCCACCTCAGCATTGGCCAGAGACTGGCCCTCGGCTTCGGCATGCTGCTGCTCATGCTTGGCATGGCGGCCATCATCGCGGGCCTGCAGTTTCAGCACATCAGCGAGAACAACCAACAAATCATGGAAGTGGAATGGCGCAAATCGGAAGCCGCCGCCTTCGTGGACGCGACCACCCGCACCAACGCGCGCCACACAATGGCCCTCCTGCTCACGGACGACCCACAGCGTCGTGCCCAGCTCAATCAGTCCATCAACGACAACAGGGCGCGCATTGATGCCGCCATGCAGACGCTGGACGAGTTGGTGTACCGACCTGAGGCCAAAGCCCTGATGCAAGAGATCAAAACCCGACGGACGGCATTTGTCGCCTCATTCAACCGTGTACGCGAACTGCGTGCCCAAGGTCAGCATGACGAAGCCGTTCGTGTGATGAACGACGACACCCTGCCGGCCATCGACGCGTTGCAAGCCCCCATCAGCGCGCTCACGGCTCTGCAAAGCCGGCTGATGAACGAGCGCAGTCAAGCCGCGCAGTCAGCCATCGACACGGCTTTGATTCTGATCCTGAGCCTGACAGGCGCCGCCTTGGCCATTGGCACGCTCACGGCCTACCGCATCACCCGCTCCATCCAGCGCCCGATTGCACAGGCTGTGAATCTGGCCCAGAAAGTAGCCCAGGGCGACCTCACGGGACACGTTGATATCCAGTCGCACGATGAGATGGGGCAACTGCTCACCGCCTTGCAAACCATGAACAACAGCCTGGTCGGCATCGTCGACAACGTGCGCCGCGGCTCGGAAACCATCTCCACCGCCACCAGCCAAATAGCGATGGGCAATCTGGACCTATCGCAACGCACCGAGGAACAAGCCAGCTCGCTGCAACAGGTCGCAGCCTCTCTGGAGCAACTGACCGCCACGGTTCAGCAAAACCTGGACAACGGACGCCACGCCAATGTGGTGGCCTCCAGCGCGGCCGAAGTGGCAGATCGCGGCGGCAAGGTCGTCAACGATGTGGTGCACACCATGCAAGCCATCAGCGCCTCTTCCAACCAGATCGCCGACATCATCAGCGTGATCGATGGCATCGCATTCCAAACCAATCTACTGGCCCTCAATGCAGCCGTGGAGGCTGCTCGGGCCGGTGAACAGGGACGTGGATTCGCCGTGGTCGCCAACGAGGTGCGCAGCCTGGCTGGGCGCTCTGCGGACGCGGCCAAAGAGATCAAGAAGCTGATCGAATCCTCGGTCGGTGACGTACAGCAAGGCTGCCGCCTCGTGGAGCAGGCCGGCCGCACCATGCAGGATGTGGTCACCAGCGTGAGCGAAGTGGCGCACATCATGGACGCCCTCGCACAAGCCAGTGAAGAGCAGTCCGCCGGCATTCAACAAATCAACCAGGCGATGGGCCAAATGGATCAGGTGACGCAGGGCAATGCCGCTCTGGTGGAGCAGGCAGCTGCTGCAGCACAGTCACTGCAAAGCCAGTCCAACACCCTCGTGCAAACAGTGGACGTCTTCAAACTGCGGCCAGAACACGCTTCCCTGGCCCTGGCCTGAGCCCATCCACTCAAGTCGGCGACACACCCAGTGCGCCCACGGCGTGCTGGCTCAAATAGCCACAGTTGTCACAGATGATGGCCAGCGTGGGGATGGAGGCGCCGGTCAGGGTGACACTCCTGACGTCGGGCTGTAGCACGTTGACCAGGCAGGCATCGACCATCAGAAACTTTTCATTGCCGCACATCGGACACGCCTCAGACTGACCATTCGCGCGGATCTTCTCCGTGAGCGCGGCGATGAACTCCTGCTTTTTGTCTTCGGACAGCATGGGGTCTCCGTAAGATGCAATGGACCATTGCGCCCCATTCTAGTGCGGCGAAGTTTCAGCCCGAACGGCTACGCAGATCCTGCCGGTCCGGCAATAAAAAAGCCCCGACATGGTCGGGGCTTTCATAAGCAGGCAGCGCCAATCTCAGGCAGCACGCTTGCGGCGCGAGGCCAAGCCAGCACCCAACACACCCAAGCCCATCAGAGACAACAAGGCGGGTTCAGGCACTTGCCCAGGATCGACCACATCCAGGTTGGCGTCAAACCAGATGTACTTGTTCTGGAGCACCAGATGCAAGTCAGTGGCCAGCGAACCTTCGAGGACCTGACCTTCTCCAGCCCCATCGCCAAAACCAGCCGCTGCAACGGTATTGGTTTGGGATGCCGACCACCCCATCGTCTGGTAGAAGAAACCGATCAGGCCCTCTCCTGTTGGCGCCACGTAATCATCACCGCGCAGAACGAGCTGGAAACTGTCCGTCGGAGCACCCAGAGTGTTGTAGCGGCCGACGTTGTCCCAGGTTACGACCAACTGGTTCGCCGTCAAGTTGTAGTGAACCACGCCAGAAGCACTGTTGCGGGTGTCCACATCACTGAAGAATGGCGAAATCATCGGTGCGCTGACACCGATCGGGCCGGTAGGCTCGAACGCCGAAATACCAGCGCCAAAGCTGACATTGCCGTTGTTGTTGATGAACAGACTGTTGTAGGTGGTGCCGAAAAAGGTCACGTCAAAACCGAGGCTCAGCGCCATGTAGCCATCATCATTGCGGCCCGTGGCATTGCCCACGTTGGCAGCATTGCCACCACCGGTGGTGACGATGTTGGGACCGAGCGTGTCGGTGTAATAGCCGCCAGCGGTGTACTTGCCGGGCGAGCTTTGCAGTGACGAAGAAGGAATGGTGACCAGAGCGGCGTGCGCTGCGCCACCCGTCATCAACAGGGCCAGCGTCGCAGCCTGGAACAGCTTGCCGCCGAAAATCGCTTGTTTCATGTTCATCTTGATCCCTAATCCATTGAATGAGGGCGCATCCAATCAGCACCCGGGACAAGACAAAGCAAACATCAAGCCATCACCTCAACCCATTGATTTTTAATGGTTTTCACCCAATCAATGTATTCAAGACAAGGTGACTGTTAAAGTTTCCGACAACTTCAGGCCATGGGCGAAACAACGCATCAACCGTAACACGCCAAGCGCTGCACATCCGGAATGTGGATCTGCCGACGGTTCACGGCAATCAGACCGTTGGCCTGCAACTCGTGCAGGATGCGAGAGAAATGCTCGGGCGTGACGGAGAGCAGCGAGGCGATGGTGCCCTTGCTGGCTGGCAGTGACACCGTTGCGTCGCGCTGAGAGGCGGGTACCTGGCCCACGTCGGGGGAATGCACGAGATAGTCCACCACGCGTTTGATGCCGGAATGCAGGGTCAGGGCTTCGATGTCTCGCACCAAACCGGTAAACCTGCGAGAAAGGTCCGTGATGAAACGCAAAGCCAACTCCGGGCTGCGGTTCAGTTCCGACATCAACACCGCCCTGGGCACCTCGACCAACTGCAAGTCGCTCAGCGCACTGGCGTTGACACTGTGGGGGCAGTCACTGAACAAGAGTGCCTCGGTCACGCACCCGCCCTCGCCCACCACCTCGATCACCTTCTCATGTCCTTGAGGACCCTTGGCATAAAGCTTGACCATGCCATCGACCACCAGGTAGAGGCCTTCGCAGGTATCGCCGGCTGCAAAGATCTCGGTACCTCTTGGCAAGCGACGAACGATGGATGCAGCGGCGATGCGTTGCAACTCCGCCTCAGGCATGTTCTGAAACAAAACCTGACTGCCCAGATAAGACACCACATCCAGCCGACGTGAAACCATGATTGTTTCCTCCAAATCCAATTCGCTGCAGTGGATTCTGGGTATAAGTCACGGACGTGGATTTGATGCGGCGCAAAGCCCACCTTAAGGAGGATACGCTCGTTATCCCCTCGTTCTAAAGGCTTAGGCCCTCAGCAGGGCGGATACCAGGACGAATCGACCTCGTTGAAGATCGAGCTGCTGTCGACGTCCATGTCGTGATAGGGGCCGGTGCCGCTGTGCTCCGCGTCCGAGGCCGGGACGAATTTGCCCGATTTGACATCAAAGACGTGGATCTCGCCCTCTTCGATGACGTAATGCCAGCCATGCAGGGCGATCTGGCGTTTTTCCACCCGCTGGCGAACCATCGGGTACTCCATCAGACGCTCGAGTTGCAGCACCACAGAGCGCTGCTCCGTGCGGCGCAAGGCCTCCTGCGTCACCTGCACAGGCAAAGCTGCTTCACGGGCCAGGTCCAGCCAGGCGTTGAGGTTCTGCGCTTCGGGAGAGATTTCTTCGTAGAGCGCCTTCATGGCGCCGCAGTGCGAGTGCCCGCACACCACGATGTGGCTCACATGCAGGTTGAGCACCGCGTATTCAATGGCCGCTGCAGTGCCATGCAAACCGTGCAGGCCGTTGTAGGGTGGCACCAATGCGCCCACGTTGCGCACGATGAACAACTCACCCGGCCCTGCCCCCGTCAACATGTAAGGCAAAAGGCGGGAGTCGGAACACCCCACGAACAGGATCGTGGGGTGCTGGCCCTGCTCAACCAACTCCTTGAACTGCCCCTGATACTGGGGAAAGTAGTCCGTTCTGAAGCGGCGGATCCGCTTGAGCAGTTCGTCATCCATGGGCTTATTGCAGCAGGGGTGAGTCAGCAGCATCCAGATCCACACCGTGGACCTCCCAACGGCCGGCCAGCAGTTGCATGGCCTGGCGCAAGGCCGTCACCCACACCTGCTGACGCAGAGACTGGGCGACCGCCTCTTGCACGGCTTCGAAGGGCTGCATCTGACCGGGGTCGCGCTGCAGCACCTCCACGACATGCAAACCAAAGCGGCTGTGCACCAGACGCGGCAGCACCCCCACATTGGCCGAACCCTCATCTTGCCCGAAAAGTTCGCGGGCAAACTCGGGTGCGCAGTCCTCGGCACGCAACCATCCCAGATCACCGCCCTGCGTCGAGCTGGGGCAGTTGGACAGGTCACGGGCCACCTCGGCAAAGCGACGCGGCTCGGCACGCACGTCCAGCAAGGCCTGCTCGGCACGCTGACGCAGCGCCTGCACGTCCACGCCAGGCGTGACCGCGAACAAGATGTGGCGCGCCTGCACACGCTCACCCAGCGCGTACTTCGACGGATGGGCGGCGTAATGCCGGCGGCAAGACGCCTCATCGGGATCGGGCACGCGCAGGTTTTGCGCCAACCACAGGTCGATGGCCTCGGCGGCTGCCTCGGACATCACGCCCTCAACCGGCTGTGGATCGTCAGCCGAGAGCAGACCGGCGTCGATTGCCGCCTGGCGCAACAACTCCAGGCTGGCACGCTGGCGGCACTCGGCTTCTGTCAGGCTGCCGATGTCATCAGCCAGCAGCACGTCACCGACGCGCAGGGGGCGTGCCCCCGCGGTGGAAAGGTTCACGCTCATCATGCCGATACCCCTTACTTGTTCAGACCGATCTTGCGGCTGCGCACGACCTGCCACGGACGGGCGATGTAGCCCACCGAAGCGAAGCCGCTCCACACGTGCACGAGACGGGTGAACGGAAAGATGGCGAACAAGCTCATGCCCATGAACATGTGGATCTTGAAGACGATCGACACGTCGGTGATGAAGCTGGGAGCATCGCCCTGGAAGGTGACCAGGTGCTGCGCCCACGACATCAGCTTGAGCATGGTGGCGCCGTCGCTGTGCTGCACGGACAGCGGCACGGTGGACAGACCCAGCAGCAGCGTGGCCAGGATCCAGAACAACACCAGGAAATCGCGGCCACGCGAGGTGGCACGGACACGGGCGTTGGTCAGGCGACGGTGAATCAGCAGGATCAGGCCGATCAGGGCGATCGTGCCCAAGATGCCACCGGCCACCACGGCCAGCATCTGCTTCTGTGCTGGCGTCACACCCAGCGCGTGGATGATCGAATGCGGCGTCAGCATGCCCACAAAGTGACCAAAGAACAGGCCAATGATCCCGATGTGGAACAGGTTGGAGCCCACGCGCAGACTGCCGGTGGACAACATCTGACTCGATTCGCTGCGCCACGAGTACTGCTCGCGGTCAAAGCGCATCAGGCTGCCCAAGATGAACAGGGCGCCGCAGATGTAGGGATAGATGCCGAAGATGAATTGATGAGAGAGGCTCATGCTGATGCTCCTCGTTGGGGGGTCGATGCGGAACGCCGCACGATCTGGATGGGTTGTGGCTGATCAGGGCTTTGCTGGCCTTTGCTGCTGCAGCCCGCAAAGGCTTCAGGCTCGGCCCAGCTCTCGTCCAGGTCTTCCTCGGCCACCACAGCCACGGTTTCGATGTCCTGCTTGCCGATCTCCAGCACCGCAGCCAGCACGTGGGCATACAAGCTCTGGCGTTTGACCAGTGCCGTGTGCACCGCGTTCAGGATGTGGGCGATCTCAGCGATGAAGTCGCGCATCTGCGCGGCTGTCAAGGTGGAGACGAACTCCAGCACCACGGGCAGGTAGTCAGGCAACTCGCCGCCGACCTTGTTCGGGTCCAGCATCAGGCCGGCCTGCTCATAGGTCTTGATCAGGTCGATCATGGCCGGGCCACGGTCGCGCGAGTCGCCGTGCACATGCTCGAACAGGTGCAGCGAGGTGGAGCGGCCCCGGTCGAACAGCTCGACGTAGGCCTCTTCCACCGCAAACGGGTCCTGGTTGACCAGGGTGCCGAGCAGCTTGTTGAGGCCCAGCAGACGCTGGTCGCTCACCGCACCTTCATTGGCCAGCACCTGCTGCAGCTCGGGCACCACGGCGCGCAGCTCGGCGCCGGGGTAGCTCAGCAAATGGGCCAGGGCCCGCAGCGTGTAGCTGGGTGTGACGTCGGGTTGACGTTGGAAAAACGACGTCATGCTCACACCTCCGACTTGATGGGAATGGTGCGCTTCTTGGTGCCACCGAACAGGCTGGCCTCGCTGGCGCCATCCGAGCAACCGTTGCCGAACGAGAAGCCGCAGCCGCCACGCAGGTCGAACGCGTTCTCGGCGTACTCGCGGTGAGCCGACGGAATCACGAAGCGGTCTTCGTAGTTGGCAATGGCCATCACGTGGTACATGTCCTCGACGGTGTGCTTGTCCAGCCCGAACTGGTCCAGCACCTGCTTGTTCTCGACGCCGTCCACGTGGCGGCTGCGCATGTAAGCGCGCATCGCCAGCATGCGCTCCAGCGCGCGAGTCACCGGGAAGGTGTCGCCGGCAGTCAGCAGGTTGGCCAGGTACTTGACCGGGATGCGCAGCTGCTTGACGTCAGGGATCTGACCGTTGACGCCCAGGTCGCCCACGTTGGCCGCAGCCTGGATGGGAGACAGAGGCGGCACGTACCAGACCATCGGCAGCGTGCGGTACTCGGGGTGCAGCGGCAGAGCGACCTTCCAGTCCACGGCCATCTTGTAGACAGGGCTGTGGCGGGCAGCCACCAGCCAGGCTTCTGGGATACCGTCCTTGCGAGCCTGCTCGATCACCTTCGGATCGTTCGGGTCCAGGAACAGGTTGAGTTGGGCCTGGTACAGGTCACGGTCGTGCTCGACGCTGGCCGCGGCTTGGATGCCGTCTGCGTCATACAGCAGCACGCCCAGGTAGCGGATGCGGCCCACGCAGGTTTCGGAGCAGACCGTCGGTTGGCCGGCTTCGATGCGGGGGTAGCAGAAGATGCACTTCTCGGCCTTGCCCGACTTCCAGTTGTAGTAAATCTTCTTGTAGGGGCAGCCCGAGACGCACATGCGCCAGCCGCGGCACTTGTCCTGGTCGATCAGGACGATGCCGTCTTCCTCGCGCTTGTAGATCGAGCCCGAAGGGCACGATGCCACGCAGGCGGGGTTCAGGCAGTGCTCGCACAGGCGAGGCAGGTACATCATGAAGGTGTTTTCGAACTGGCCGTAAATGTCCTTCTGGACATCGTCGAAGTTCTTGTCCTTGCTGCGCTTGCTGAACTCGCCACCCAGGATTTCTTCCCAGTTCGGACCCCACTCGATCTTCTCCATGCGCTGACCGGTGATCAGGCTGCGGGGACGCGCGGTGGGCGCGGCCTTCGACTTGGGCGCGTTTTGCAGGTGCTCGTAGTCGAAGGTGAAGGGTTCGTAGTAGTCGTCGATCTCAGGCAGATTCGGATTGGCGAAGATCTTCATCAGCAAGCTGAGCTTGCCGCCTTGGCGGGGCTCGATCTTGCCGTTGGCCTTGCGCACCCAGCCACCATTCCACTTGTCCTGGTTTTCCCATTCCTTGGGATAACCAATGCCAGGCTTGGTTTCGACGTTGTTGAACCAGGCGTACTCGACGCCAGGGCGACTGGTCCAGACGTTCTTGCAGGTCACCGAGCAGGTATGGCAACCAATGCACTTGTCCAGGTTCAGGACCATGCCAATTTGAGCGCGGATTTTCATGCGTGTGCTCCTTGTGCGCTGGTGGCGGAACCTTCACCGTCCAGCCAGTCAACCTTGTTCATCTTGCGGACCACCACGAACTCGTCACGGTTGGTACCGATGGTCCCGTAGTAGTTGAAGCCGTAGCTCAGCTGGGCGTAGCCGCCGATCATGTGGGTGGGCTTGAGCACAATCCGGGTCACCGAGTTGTGGATCCCGCCGCGGGTGCCGGTGATCTCCGAGCCCGGGGTGTTGATGATCTTTTCCTGAGCGTGGTACATCATGACCATACCGGGGTTCACGCGCTGGCTCACCACCGCACGGGCCGCGATGGCGCCGTTGGTGTTGAACAGCTCGACCCAGTCGTTGTCCACGATGCCGGCCTTCTTCGCGTCGTCTTCACTCAGCCAGATCACCGGGCCACCGCGGTTGAGCGTGAGCATCAACAGGTTGTCGGTGTAGGTGGAGTGGATCCCCCACTTCTGGTGCGGCGTGATGAAGTTGAGCGCAATCTCCTTGTTGCCGTTGGGCTTGCGATCCTGCACTTCATGCAGGGTCTTCAAGTCAACCGGCGGACGGTAGGAGACGAAGCCTTCGCCGAAGGCGCGCATCCAGGCGTGGTCCATGTAGAACTGCTGACGCCCGGTCAAGGTGCGCCATGGGATCAGCTCATGCACGTTGGTGTAGCCGGCGTTGTACGACACCTTTTCGCTTTCCAGGCCCGACCAGGTCGGCGAGGAAATGATCTTGCGCGGCTGCGCCTGGATGTCGCGGTAACGGATCTTCTCGTCTTCGCGGTGCAGGGCCAGGTGGGTGTGATCCCGACCGGTCTGCTTGCTCAGGGCGTCCCAGGCCTTGACGGCGACGTGGCCGTTGGTCTCGGGCGCCAGCATCAGCACCACTTCGGTGGCGTCGATGTCGGACTCGATCTTCGGGAAGCCCTGGCTGACACCTTCCTCACGCACGCGGCCGTTGAGGTCGCCCAGCGCATGGACTTCGTCGTCCGTGTTCCAGCCGATGCCCTTGCCGCCATTGCCCAGCTTGTTCATCAGCGGACCCAGCGAGGTGAAGCGCTTGAAGGTGTTCGGGTAATCGCGCTCGACCACGGTGATCTGCGGCGCAGTCTTGCCGGGGATCAGGTCGATCTCGCCACGCTTCCAGTCCTGCACGTCGAACGGCTGGGCCATTTCGGCGGCCGTGTCGTGCATGATCGGGGTCATCACGACTTCCTTCTCGGCGCCCAGGTGGCCCACGCAGACTTCGGAGAAGGTCTTGGCAAAGCCCTTGTAGATCTCCCAGTCAGAGCGCGCTTCCCAAGCCGGGTCCACCGCTGCGGACAGCGGGTGGATGAAGGGGTGCATGTCGGACGTGTTGAGGTCGTTCTTCTCGTACCAGGTGGCCGTGGGCAGCACGATGTCGGAGTACAGACAGGTGGTGCTCATGCGGAAGTCGAGCGTGACCAGCAGGTCCAGCTTGCCTTCGGGGGCCTGGTCGTGCCACTTGACTTCCTGCGGCTTGGCATCGCCCGCGCCCAGGTCCTTGCCCTGCACGCCGTTGGTGGTGCCCAGCAGGTGCTTGAGGAAGTACTCGTGGCCCTTGCCCGACGAGCCCAGGATGTTGGAGCGCCACACGAACATGTTGCGCGGCCAGTTCAGCGGGTTGTCCGGGTCTTCGCACGACAGCTTGAGCGAACCGTCCTTCAGGGCACCCACAGCGTAGTCCTTGGGGTCCATGCCCTTGGCCTGCGCGTCCTTGACGACCTTCAGAGGGTTGGTCTGCAGCTGCGGTGCCGAAGGCAGCCAGCCCATGCGCTCGGCGCGCACGTTGTAGTCGATCATGCTGCCGCCGAACTGGCTCTTGTCGGCCAGCGGTGAGAGCACCTCTTCCACGCCCAGCTTTTCATAACGCCACTGGTCGGTATGGGCGTAGAAAAAGCTGGTGGAGTTCTGTTGACGGGGCGGACGCGACCAGTCCAGGGCGAAGGCCAGCGCGGTCCAGCCGGTTTGCGGACGCAGCTTTTCCTGGCCCACATAGTGAGCCCAGCCGCCACCGCTCTGACCGATACAGCCGCACATCATCAGCATGTTGATGATGCCGCGGTAGTTCATGTCGCAGTGGTACCAGTGGTTCATGGCCGCGCCGATGATGACCATGGACTTGCCCTTGGTCTTGTCGGCGTTGTCGGCGAACTGGCTGGCCACTGTGATGACCTGAGCGCGCGGCACCCCGGTGATCTGCTCTTGCCAGGCGGGGGTGTAAGGCACGTTCTCGTCGAACGACTTCGCCCCATCGTCCACCAGTTGACCGGCGGCGTTCTTCAGACCGCGGTGCACACCGTAGCTGGCCACCTGCAGGTCGAACACGGTGGCAACCCACACGTCGCGGGTCCGGCCGTTCTTGTCCTGCACGGTGATGCGCTTCATGGGCACATTGCGCAGCAGGATGTCGCCTTGCTTGTTGCTCGGGAAGTTCGGGGTGTCGATGCCACCGAAGTACGGGAAGGCCACCTTGTTGACATCAGCCGTCTGGTTCTCAGCCTTGGCGGCATCTTCCAGCACCGACAGCTTCAGGCCGACCAGACGGTCGCTCACGCCTTCCTTGGTTTCCAGGTTCCACTTGCCTTCGTCGGCACGGCCTGCGGCGCCCCAGCGGAAGCCAATGGAGCCGTTAGGTACCACGATGGAGCCGTCGGCGTCATAGGCCAGGGTCTTCCATTCGGTGTTGGTGCCGGCACCGATGTCGCCGCTCATGTCACTGGCGCGCAGGTAGCGGCCGGGGACCAGGGCCTTGCCAGCCGGGGTATCTTGCTCGTCGAGCATCACCAGCATCGGCAGATCGGTGTAGCGACGGGCGTAGTCGTCGAAGTAGGCCGAACGCTTGTCGAAGTAGAACTGCTTGAGGATCACATGGCCCATGGCCATGGCCACGGCCGAGTCGGTGCCCTGCTTCGGGTGCATCCAAATGTCGGCCAGCTTCGAGATTTCGGCGTAATCGGGGGTGACCGCCACCGTCTTCGTGCCCTTGTAGCGCACTTCGGTGAAGAAGTGCGCGTCAGGGGTACGGGTCTGGGGCACGTTCGAACCCCAGGCGATGATGTAGCTGGAGTTGTACCAGTCGGCCGATTCAGGCACGTCGGTCTGCTCGCCCCAGATCTGCGGGCTGGCGGGCGGCAGGTCGCAGTACCAGTCGTAGAACGACATGGCGACGCCACCGATCAGGCTCAGGTAGCGCGTACCGGCGGCGTAGCTGATCATGGACATGGCCGGGATCGGCGAGAAGCCGATGATGCGGTCCGGACCGTATTGCTTGATCGTGTAGACGTTGGAAGACGCCACGATCTCATTGACCTCGTCCCAGCTGGCGCGCACGAAACCACCCAGGCCGCGCTCCTTTTGCCAGCTGCGACGGGTGTCCGGGTTGCTCATCAAAGCAGCCCATGCGTCCACCGGCGACTTGGCGACGGCACGTGCCGCACGCCAATGCTTCAGCAACTCACCACGCACCATCGGGTGCTTGACTCGGTTGGCGCTGTACAGATACCAGGAATAGCTGGCGCCACGGGCGCAGCCACGGGGCTCGTGGTTGGGTAGGTCGTCGCGGGTGCGCGGGTAATCGGTCTGCTGGGTTTCCCAGGTGACGATGCCGCCCTTGACGTACACCTTCCACGAGCAGGAGCCCGTGCAGTTCACGCCGTGGGTGGAGCGCACGATCTTGTCGTGCTGCCAGCGGTTGCGGTAAGCGTCTTCCCAGGTGCGATCCTCGCCCGTGGTGACGCCGTGGCCTTCTGCAAACTCTTCTTTGGGTTGAGCGAAGAAGGTCAAGCGGTCAAGAAAGTGACTCATGTGTTGACTCCTGTCAGATTCACGTGTGAGAGATCAGCAAGGCTGCTCGGCACCCTTGCGGGCGTAGTACCACCAGGTGGTCGCAATGCACAGCAGGTAGAAGGCGATGAACGCCATCAGCGCCAGCTCCGGGCCGCCTGTGGCACCGATCGAGGTGCCATAGCTCTTGGGGATGAAGAAGCCGCCGTAGGCCGCCACGGCTGCGGTGAAGCCCAACACGGCGGCGGCTTCGGTGTTGGCTTCCTTGATGGCGGCATTCATGCCTGCCTCGTCGTTGCGCTTGACCTTGCTGGTCTTGAGGTTCAGGAAGATCACCGGGATCATGCGGAAGGTCGAGCCGTTGCCGATGCCGGTGGTCAGGAACAGCACCAGGAACATCAGGAAGAAGCCGGTGAAATTGCCTTCGGCCGGGCCGATGGACAAGGCGAAGGCGCTGCCGGTGCCCTTGGGCAGGAAGAACAGCACCCCCACCACAGCGAGGGCCATGACGATGAAGTTCCAGAAGGTGACGCGGGCACCGCCCAACTTGTCAGACAGCCACCCACCCACCGGGCGAATCAAGGCACCCACCAGAGGGCCGATCCAGGCGTAGGCCAGCGGATTTACATCCTTGAACTGCGACTTGATCAGCAGCGGGAAGCCTGCGGCGTAGCCAATGAAGGAGCCGAAGGTGCCCAGATACAGGATGCACATCAGCCAGTTGTGCTTGTTGCGGAAGATGGCCGCTTGCGTCGCAAACGAAGCCTTGGCGTCCGCGATGTCGTTCATGAAGAACCACGCGGCCAGGCTCACGATGACGATCCAGGGCACCCACACGAAGGCGGCGTTCTGCGCCCAGATCTCGGACGACTGACCGGCCTTGTTGACGATGGTCTGCGACTCACCGCCCAGCACGCCGAACAAGCCCACCGAGATGATGATGGGGCTCAAAAACTGCACCACCGACACGCCCAGGTTGCCCAGCCCGGCGTTCACGCCCAGCGCCGAGCCCTTGCGCTCCTTCGGGAAGAAGAAGCTGATGTTGGACATGGAGGACGAGAAGTTGCCGCCGCCAAAGCCGCACAGCAGCGCCAGGATCAGCATCGTCGGATATGGCGTGCTGGGGTCCTGCACCGCAAAGCCGATCCCAATGGCAGGGATCAGCAGGGAGGCGGTGGAGATCGCCGTCCAGCGACGACCACCGACCAGCGGCACCATGAAGGAATAGAAGATGCGCAGCGTGGCACCCGACAGGGCGGGAGCCGAGGCCAGCCAGAACAGCTGGTTGGTGCTGTAGTTGAAGCCCATCAACGGCAGGTTGACGGCGACCACGCTCCACATTTGCCAGATGGCAAACGCCAGGAACAAGGCCGGGACCGAGATCCACAGATTGAGCTTGGCAATCGCCTGGCCTTCTGCTTCCCAGAAGGCCTTGTCTTCTGGGGTCCAGACCGTCAGGGTCGTGCCTGGACGGGCCTTGCCCGCCGAGGTATGGGAGGTTGACATGATGTGTCCTTGAGGAGGGAAATCAGGCGCGCTTGCCGACGGGAGCGTGCTGGGGCTCACCGCCCACCACGTCACGCGAGCGAACTTCGGTCATGTACATCCAGATCAGCGAGACCCAGACGACGCCGTAGAGCAACATGAAGGCGCTGGAGCGAACACCGGTGAGGTCCAGCAGGTAACCGAACATGATCGGCAGCACGAAGCCACCCAGGCCGCCAGCGAGCCCGACGATGCCGGAGATGGCGCCGATGTTGGTGGGGTAGTCGTTGCTGATGTACTTGAACACGCTGGCCTTGCCGAAAGCCATGGCGATGCCCAAGGTGAACATCACGATCGTGAAGGCGTAGACGTTCAGGCCAATGTGAAAGGTTTGCGAGCCGTTGACGGTGGCAATGGTGAAATCGGTCTGCGGATAGCTCAGGATGAACAGGCAGATCCAGCACACCCACAGCACCCACCAGGTGACCTTGTGCGCGCCGTGCTTGTCAGACAGATAGCCACCGATGGCGCGCAGCACCCCACCGGGCAGAGAGAAACAGGCAGCCAACAAGGCGGCGACGCGGATGTCGAGGCCATACTCGCCCACGTAGTACTGCACCATCCACAGGCTCAGGCCCACATAGCCGCCAAACACGATGGAGTAGTACTGGCAGTACTTCAGAACGCGCGGGTCCTTGAGTTGCTTGAGCTGGTCGCTGAAGCTGGCCTTGGACTGGACCAGATGGGTGGGGTCGGAGTAGCTGAAGAACCAGAACAGCAGGGCTGTGCCCAGCATGATGGCAGCGTAGACCTGCGGCACCATCGTCCAGCCTGCAGCCACCACGATGGCCGGGGCGATGAACTTGTTGACCGCGGCGCCCGAGTTACCCGCACCGAACACGCCCATCGCGAAACCTTGCTGGTCCTTCGGGAACCAGCGGGCCACGTAAGGCGTACCGACCGAGAACGAGCCGCCGGCCAGGCCCACGAACATGCCCAGCACCAGGAACTGCCAGTACTGGGTGGCGTAGGCCATCAGGTAGATGGGCGCCACACACAGCATCATCGTGATGAACAACACGATGCGACCACCGAAGCGGTCCGTCCAGACACCCAAAGGCACCCGTACGAGAGAGCCCGTGAGCACGGGCATGGCTGTCAGCAGGCCGAACTGCGCGTTCGTCAGACCGAGGGTTTTCTTGATGGGGATCCCGATGACGCCGAACATCATCCAGACCATGAAGCACACGGTAAAGGCCAGTGTGCTGACTACCAAGACCGATAAGGCCTTACCTCTCTGAGACATGGGAAGCTCCTATTCCTATGTCTCACAGTGTTCAAAAATAACCCTTCTGTGAACATCCTTCCGTTGGTCAGGCGGAATCGGTCAAAAGGAGTAGTCCGTCACGTTCCTTGATTTAGATCAGTCACGGCAAACACCGCCGCCTGCACCCGTGAGGTCAGGTTCAACTTGCGCAAAATGTGCTGCACATGGATCTTGACCGTCGTTTCGGCAATGCTCAAGGTGCGAGCGATCTCCTTGTTGCTGGCACCGCGTGCGATCTCCCTGAGAATGTCGCGCTCCCGCGGCGACAGCCGTGAAACCGCGCTGCTGCCTTCATCTTTGGTCCGATCGGTGCTGCCCGCATCGTCTGCAGGCACTTCGGCCACAGCGGCCCCGGTGGGGGCATCGGCAGTCACCGGTGTGCTGGCAACCACCTGCCGGTAGGCCGCCATCAACTTGCCTGTCATCTCGGGTGACAACACCGATTCACCCCTCGTGGCACGCAACACCGCATCGACCAACTCTTCCCCCTCCACGGTCTTGAGAAGGTAGCCGGCCGCACCCCGCGCGAGGGCTTGTGCCAGGTCGTTGGCATCCTCACTCACTGTGAGCATCACGATGCGCGCTTCCGGCACGGTCGCACACAACTGGGGCAAGGCCTCCACCCCATGAACGCCAGGCAAGTGGTTGTCGAGCAAGATCACATCGGGGCGATGCTGCGCACCCAGCTTGAGCGCCTCGCCCGCGTCGCGCGCCTCGGCAACGACCTTGATGCGTTCGTCGCGCGACAGCAAGGCGATCAAGCCGCGTCGAAACAGGTTGTGGTCGTCCACCACCATCAGGCGGACCGTGCAGAAATCGTTCATGTCAAAACACCGGGTTGGGTCGTGGAAGCGCCTGAACGGCTGGCCGCCAGATTGGGGAGCCGCAGCTCGATCAGCGTGCCACCCGGCCCGGACTCGCAGTGCAAGTCGGCGCCAATGCGCTGTGCGCGTTCGCACATGATGCTCATGCCCACATGGGTATGGTCGGGCGGCCCTGCTTTCAGGTCAAAACCACAACCGTTGTCGCGCACCTGTACCCGCCAATGCGGCTGTGTCTGCACATCCACCCACACTTGGGTGGCCTTGGCATGTTTGCGGGTGTTGGACAGCGCTTCTTGCACGATGTGCAAAACCTGAATCTGAACATCCGGAGGCAGCGGCAGACCGTGGCCCTCGACACTCAGGTGCGCCCTGATCTTGGACTGAAGTTCAAACTTGGAGATGGTCTCGCGCAAGGCCGGCTCGATGTCGTCGGTGTGGGTACGCACACGGAAATGGAGCAATAACTCGCGCACGTCGCTGTAGCTCTCTCTCACGCCCACGTCCAACTCGTCCATGGCCGCATCAACGGCTGGCTGATCATGACGGGCCATGGCATCGCGCAGCAGCTGCATCTGGATCTTCAGGAAGGCCAGCGACTGGGCAATGGAGTCGTGCAACTCCTGCGCCAACAGCTGTCGCTCGGACGCAATCGCGGCCTCCCGACCCAATGCGGCCGCCCGCAAGCTCTCCATGGCGCCGGCCAGGTGGCTGGCCAAGGCCTCGAACAGCGCCTTCTCTTCCTCACTCAAAGCCGGATCACCGCGGTAAAACAGCTCCGCCTCGCCCAGCACGCGCATGTGCAGGCCCAAAGGCACGGTGATCAGGGTGGTGTAGCCCGCACGCTCACAATGATCGTGCACGCGCAGTGCGGCCGACTGTCCCGAGAGGCTGCGCGTGGCGTCCAGAATGGGAATCACCCTCACGCTGGGCATGGTGCCTGCCTCCACCTTGGCGCCGCACAGGCAGTCACCGGAAAGGACGCATTGCTCCTCTTCGGTCATGACATGCGGCAGGCAATCGCTGCCCAGCAGCACGTAGCGCTCATTGGCCACATCCGACCAGCGAATGGCCACCGCGTCGGCCTGCGCAATGCGCCGCATGTGCTTGGCAAAGCCGTGTGCCAACTCCTCCAGGGTCTCGGCACTGGCCACGAAAGCGGCCACCTCGTACAGCGCACTCAGACGCTGCTGTTTGGTCTCCAGGCTGGCGGTCTTCTCACGTACCTTGGCCTCAAGGTTGCCGTAGAGCGACTGCAGGTTCTCCGCCATGCTGTTGAAGCCGTCGGCGAGCGAGCCCATTTCGTCCCCCGCATCGACGATGACGCGTGTGGCGAAGTCGCCCTGCTCGATGTCACGCAAAGCCGATTTGAGACGGGAAACCGGCTCCAGAATGACCACATAGCCCGCGTACATCAGCGCCAAGGCACTGAGAATGGCCAACACCATCATGGCCAGCTGAAAGGTCCGCAACAGCGTGGTCCACCCCGAGAGATGGCGCTCGACCGCGGACACAAACAAATCCACCTGTCCAACCAGATCACTCACGTGCGCGCTCAAACTGCCCGGTGGCGCCGCCCCATTGGCAATCGACAACGCTTGCGCACGCAGCCTTTGCCAATCCCTCACCACGCCTTCGAACTGCGCACGGGTGTGTCGGTCCCAAGGCACCGCCAACGGACGCGTGGAGTCTCCGCGCCGCAACAAGGCCACGCTCCGATCAAACTCGGCCAACTGCGCAGACACCTCGGCAGAAAACTTCACAGCATCCACAGGCTTTTGCTGCAGGCTGAGCGCCAACTGGTAACTGCGCATGCGCATGCGCCCCGCCTCATTGACGGCGGCCGCACCACCCTCCAGTTGCCAGGTCACCCACAGCGTCAAACCAATGGAGGCCAGCGCCAGCACCAGAAACACCCCGCCAATCGCCATGAGCTTGCTTGCCAGGCGCATGCCCCCAAAGCGCGAACGCCAACGCCGATGCAGGCTTTGCAGCGGCGCATCGGCAGTTGGAATGGTCTGATCTTTGAGGTAAATGGGCAATCCGGACTCCGTCAGGGCACGGGCCCTGGGCACAGATCATGATGGCGCTGGCGGGCCGTGCTCATGATCAGCCCCCGGTTTGTGACATGAAACGCACAATCTGCTGCGGACGCTCGTTGAATTCATGACGCTCGGGTTTGACACGGATGCCTTCGTGAATGGCGGCCACCAACTCCTCGTCGCTCGCGCCGTCCCTCATCATGCGCCCCAGTGGCACCTGATCGTTCTGCCCCAGGCACAGGTAGAGCGTCCCATCCACGCCCAGCCGCACGCGGTTGCAGGCCTCGCAGAAGTGTTGAGACATCGGGGTGATGACCCCCAGGCTCATTTGCCGATCGGGGGTGCACCAATACCGTGCCGGACCTGCCCCCTGCCCCATGATCTCCGGCAGCAGGCCATGCTGCTCGGCCAGGCGCTCACCCAACTTGCTGAGGTCAACCCCTCGCGTGGCGCGGCCGGTATCCCCCACAGGCATGGGCTCAATCAAACGCAACACAAAGCCTTGCTCGATGGCAAAAGCCACCATGCGCTGCACCTCGTCCACGTTGACGTCGGCCTGCACCACCATGTTGAGCTTGATCGGCCGAAAACCCACCTCGCGAGCAACGCGCAAACCATCCAGCACATCAGACAGGCAATCCCGCCCCGTGATGCGGGCAAAACAATCGGCATCGAGCGAGTCGAGACTGATGTTGAGACGACTCACACCCGCCTCACGCAAACCCGCCGCATGACGCGCGAGTTGCGTGCCGTTACTGGAGACCGACAGGTCACGCAAACCCGGCAAGGCGGCAATCTGACGCGCCAGATCCGTGACCCCCCGACGCAACAAAGGCTCGCCCCCAGTCAGCCGAACCTTGCTGACGCCCAAGCCGACGAACAGCCCGACAAGGCGGGACATTTCATCGTGGCGCAGCCAATGCGCCGGCTCTTCAAACCCCTTGAAGCCTTTTGGCAGGCAGTAAGTGCACCGCAGGTCGCACCGGTCGGTCACCGACACGCGCAAGTAATCAATGCGACGCTGGAACGAATCAATCAGACGGGTCATGTTATGAGGCTCGGTGGTCGCCCAGATGGACGGACGGCAGCTTGACGATCACTCTAGGGAAGTCGCCCCATTTTGCCTATCGATCGGAAGGAGTAGTTCATTGTGGACATCCAGATGTGCCGCAGACGTGCTATCAATGCGACATGCGTCTCCCTCTTCAACCCGTCGCCCCCAGCATCGACGATCCGATCGAATTGCTGCAAGCCTGCCACGACAAGGTTCGCCGATTTGCCGGCCTGACGGTGCGCCTGCGTGCCCACCTTGCCGACCGGGGTGCGGACGATCAGGCTCAGGAAGCAGCCAAGTCCATCCTGCGGTACTTTGACGTGGCCGCCCCCCTGCACCACGAAGATGAAGACATGGACTTGTTCCCGGCGCTTCGTGCACTGGGGCAAACCGATCTGAACGCCCGAATTGATGAACTGCAAGCCCAGCACGACAGCCTGGGAAGGCTCTGGCAGGCATTGCGACCATGGCTGATGGCCGTCTCTGCCGGACAAACCCACGAGATCCCGGCCGAGGCGGACGACTTTGCCATGGCATACCCCGCTCATGCCGCTCGCGAAGAGTCGGAGATCTACCCCGCTGCGTCTCAGCTGAGTGCCGCCACCGTGCAACGCATCAGCGAGGCCATGGTGCGGCGACGTACAGCCCCTTGAAGACGTTGGCAGGGCGAGGGCATGAATGCTCCGCGTTTACCGCATACAGCTCCACCAATCACAGAACGTATGATGTGCGCCATCCCTTGCATGGGCGTTTTTTGCATACCGTTTTCATGTCTTCTCCCGCACCCAAATCCCTGATTCTCAATTTGATGCGCGCCGCCGAAGGCCGCCCGGTCACCGCCGCCGACGCGGTGACGTCAGCCGCACTCTTTGGCATCCGCGAAAACAGCGTGCGCGTCACCCTCGTTCGCCTGGCGGCTGCGGGTTTGATTGAATCGGCAGGCCGGGGCACCTACAAACTCGGACCACAAGCAGCCGATCTGGCACATGACCTCTCGGGCTGGCGCCACAGTGAGGAGCGCGTCATCGACTGGTCCGGAGCATGGATCATGGTCAGCACTGGCGCACTGGGCCGCAGCGACCGTGTGGCGCTGCGCCGCCGCGACCGCGCCCTGGCCTTGCTCGGGTTCAAGGCCCTGGACAGCGGCCTGTATGTCCGCCCCGACAACCTCAAAGGTCGCAGCGCAGGCGCACGCGAGCGCCTGCGCCGGCTCGGGCTCGAAAGCACGGCACCTGTGTTCACCGCCACCGATCTGGATGCCGAACTCGACGCCAAGGCGCGCGACTTGTGGCAAGGCGAGGCTTTGACACAGGGCTATCTCCAGACGCGCCAGAAGCTGGAAAACTGGCTGAGCCGATGGCAGGATCTGGAGCTGGAAGTGGCAGCACGCGAGTGCTATTTGCTGGGTAATGAAGCCATTCGCCAGCTGATCTTTGACCCCCTGCTGCCCGACCCCTTGGTGGACCGGCAGGTACGGCGCGAATTCACGCAAAGCGTGCTGACTTTCGACCAGACCGGCCACGAAATCTGGCGAAAGCTCTTGCCCTCGATGAGCCTGTGATGCTCAGCTCGACATGATGACGGGTCCACCCTTGGCCAGTGCACGCTGGTAGGCTGGGCGCGCTTCCATCTTGCGCGCGTAGGCGGCAATTGCCGGGCACCGCGCGGCCTGGTCTCCACGGGCCATCAGTGCCGACACGGCAAAACTCATCTGCACATCCGCCAGGGTGAATCGCTCGCCCGCGAACCAGGCGTTCTGGCTCAGGTGAGACTCTATGAACGCTGTCGCACCCGCCACATTGGGATCGATCAGGCGATCCTGCACCTGCTTGCACAGCGCGCGGGCAATGGGACGCACGAAAAACGGCATGGGCTGCTTGGGGATGGTCATGAACACCAGCTTCATCACCAGCCAGTTCATGAGGGAGCCCTCTGCAAAATGCATCCAGTAGCGACATTGCAGATGTTCTGGCGTGCCAGGCTGGGTCGGAACGGGGGCGTCCGCGTGCGCAGCCTGCTGACCATAGCGCTCCATGAGGTATTCCAGGATCGCCCCGGATTCGGCCACGACCAGATCACCGTCGGTGATCACTGGCGCCTTGCCCATCGGGTGAACCTGTTTGAGGGCCGCCGGCGCCAAGCGGGTTTTGGGGTCGCGTTGATAAACTTTGAGCTCATAAGGCAGGCCCAGCTCTTCCAGCAGCCACAGCACCCGCTGTGAGCGCGACATTTCAAGGTGGTGTACGGTGATCATGCCCCGCAGCATAGCCGGCCCGGATTCATGACGATGCCGAAGGGTTTTTGCAACGCACTGTCATACCCCGAAGCATGGCACAGCCACCTACAATTTCGGACATGTTTCAGCCTGCGCTCACGATGAACACCGTTTTGGCCTGCGTCCATGCGCAAGGCCACCCCTCGGCAGTGTGTGACGGCGCCACCTGGGCGGCCCGCCGCCTGCACGCACCCTTGAACTTTCTGCAGGTGATCGACGAGGGGGAGGCGCACACCGGCGAAACCCGCTTCAGCGATCTCACTGGCTACGACACAGGCCCCACGCGCACGCAGGCGCTGGACGCCATGCCCGGCTCTCACATCATCGGTGGGCAATCTCACAGCCAGCAACTGCTTGAAGGCGTGCGCGCACGCGCCTTGCATCTGGGCCACACCATGGTGGAACTCAGCCTGCGCCAAGGTCAACTCACTGACGCCCTGCTCGACTTGAGCGAAGAAATCCGGCTCGTGGTGATGGGGCTGCACTCGCATCACCTGGATGCCCCCTGGCGCCAGGGAGATCACCACGTAGAACAGGCTCTGCGCACCGTGCAACAGCCGATGCTCGTGGTCACGCGCTCCCATTTCACGCCGCCCACGGCCTTTGCCCTGGCTTATCACGGCGGCCCAGAATCACTGGCCCTGGTCGATGCTGTGGCCGAATGCGAACTGCTGCAGGGCATGCCCTGTCATCTGGTGCATGTGGGTAACCGTACCGCAGACCTGCAGGCAGAGATGACCCAAGCCGCCCAGCGTCTGGCGGACGCGGGATTCAGCACCCACCTCGTGGTCGAATCTGGCGATGTGGCCCAGGTCATGGCTCGGCACCTCACGATTCAGCAACTGCCGCTGCTGGTGATGAGCGCCTTCACCCACGACGGTTGGCGCCAGAAACTGCTCGGCACCACCACATCGACCCTGCTGCGCCGCACCCCGGCCAGTGTGCTCGTGCTGCGCTGACGTTTGCTCACACCTTGCGCAGGGTTTCGGGTTGACGCTCAGCAGCCCATCGCAGTACAAAGAACGCATCCGCCACGCACAGGAGGTGCCGAGATGGACACAGCTGTTCACACCATCAGTGACCTGTTTCGCCAACTGGGTTTGCCCGACACACGCGCCGATGTCTCCCGCTTCATTGCCGTGCATCGCCCTTTGCCACCGGAGGTGACATTGGCTGAAGCCTCATTCTGGCGCCCGGAACAAGCTCGTTTTCTGCGTGAAGAGCTACAGGACGATGCCGACTGGGCCGAGTTGATCGACACGCTTGACGCCAGCCTGCGCCACCCGGGGCCTCAGCCCGGACATGCCTATCCTCAGTCGCCCTGAGCCGGTGCGGCAGCCAGTCCACCCCCCAGAGCCTGGTACAAGGTGGCCAGCGCATTGAGCCGGTTCAGACGGTTTTGCGCCAGGTTGTTTTCGGCCTGGCGTTGCGTCTCCTGCGCGTCCAGCCAAGTTTTGAGGGCTGTGGCGCCAGCACGGTAGCGCACTTCAGCCAGACGCTCAGAAGTTTGCGCGGCCTTCAGCGCCTCGACGAGGCGTTCGCCTTGGGTCTCGTATTGCACCCGCGCGGACAGGGCGTCTTCCACGTCGGCCAGCGCCTCGTACCAGGTCTGGCGGTAGCCGCGCACAGCGATCTCGTGGTCGGCCTCGGAAATCGCCACGCTGCGCGACATGTCACGCCACTGCACGAAGGGCAGCAGCAAGCCAGCCCCCAGAGTGCCGACCGGGTCACGCACCACGTCGGACAAGGCGGTGCTGCTGCCGCCCACGCTGCCGGTGAGGGTCAGCGCAGGGTAGAAGCTGGCGCGGGTGGCGTCCACATTGGCCAGACTCTTGCGCAGGCGCAGTTCTGCCGCACGCAGATCGGGTCGACGGTTGAGCATCGACGCCGGCAGTCCGGCGGCCACCGTGGGCAAAGCCCCTTCCGGCAAGCGCATGGCTTCGTTGAGCGCGACACCGGGTGGGCCATCGAACAAGATGGCCAGGGCATTGCGCGCCTGCACACGCTGCTGCAGCCACTGCGTGTGGTTGGCCTCTTGGGCCGCCAGAGACTGCGTGGCCTGCGCCACCTCCAGGCCCGACACACTGCCGGCACGGTACTGCCCCAGCACCAGTTGGAGGGTCTGGCGAGCATAAGCGATGCTTTGCTCGCTGGCGGCCACGCGCTGGTTCAGATAGGCCACCTGCCAGTACTGGCTGGCCACCGTGCCCACCAGGGCCATGGCAGCAGCCTGGCGGTCTTGCTCGGTGGCCTGGGCTTCCCACTCGGCCGCGTCACGCAGCGAGCCGAGGCGATTCCACAAGTCCACCTCCCAACTGGCACTGGCGGTCAAGGATTGGTTGCGCGACGTCGGGCCACCGTCGATCGCTTGAGAGGCATTGGTGTTGGCGCGCACGCTGACGCTGGGCAGCCGGTCGCTGGCCGCCTGGCCGGCCACCAACTGGGCCCGACGCACCTTGATGGCCGCCTGCGCCAGGTTGTTGTTGCGCGCGAGCGCCTGCTCGATCAGCTGGGTCAGGTTCGGGTCGTTCAGTTCCGGCCACCAGGGGCTGAGCGTGGCTGTGCTGGTCTGCGCGCCGCCCTGCCCTTGCTGCCAGGTGCCCGGCACCTGCAAGTCGGCTTGGGGCAGATCGCCACGCATGGCGCAGCCGCTCAAGGCCAGCGCAGCCACCAGGGCGAGCAAGGCTGACGGCACGCGGTGCCCGGCAGGATGGGTATGCTTCGATACGGAATTCATGGTCATGTTCTTGGCTGCCACGTTCACTGCCTCGACAAGGCATCAACGGGATCGAGTCGGGCTGCGTTGCGTGCCGGCAGGAAGCCGAACACCACGCCGATCAGGGACGACACCCCGAAGGCGGCCACGATGGAGCTCACGGAATACACCATCTGGAAGGTGCCACCGATCTGGGCAAACACCGCGCCGATGCCCAGCGCCAGGCCAATCCCCAGGATGCCGCCCAGCAGACACACCAGCACCGCCTCGATGAGGAACTGGCGCAGGATGTCGCTCTGGCGCGCACCCACCGCCATGCGCACCCCGATCTCCTGGGTGCGCTCGGTCACCGATACCAGCATGATGTTCATCACGCCAATACCGCCCACGATCAGCGAGATCACCGCGATCGACGAGATCAGCAGCGTCATGGTCTGCGTGGTGCTTTCGATGGTCTGGCGGATGCTGTCGCTGTTGCGCACGAAGAAGTCCTTCGTGCCGTGGCGCTGAGTCAGAAGCTTGACGATGCCCTGCTCGGCCGCCGCAGACGGTGCCGTGTCGCTGATGCGCACCGTGATGCTGCGCAGGTGTTGCTGCCCTAACATGCGCCGCATCACCGTCGTGTAGGGCACCCACACGTTCAGGTTGTCGCTGACCATGAAGCCGCTTTCCTGCGGCGCGGTCACACCCACCACGCGCACCGGCACGCTCCCCAGAAAGATCACCTCGCCCACCGGGTTCTCGTCCGGCTTGAACAAGGCCTTGGCCGTGTTCGGGTCGATCACCGCCTCCTGGGTCTGGCGGCGCACGCCGCTGGCGTCAAACGCCTGCCCGTTCGCCAGCGTGTAGCCCTTGACGCGGAAGAATTGGTCGCCCACGCCATTGATATTGGCCGAGGCCTCCACATTGCCGCGGCGCAGCGTCACGCTGGTGTTCACGCTGGGCGTGGCGCTGTCCACAAAGTTCAGGTTGGCCAGCGCGTCCGCATCGGCCGGCACCAGGGTGCGGATGCGTCCTGCGGTCCGGTCGCCAAAGTTCTGCCCGGGGAACACGTCGATGGTGTTCGTCCCCATCGCGCTGATGTCCTTGAGGATGCGCTGGCGTGAGCCCTCGCCCAGGGCCACCATCGACACCACCGAGGCAATGCCGATGATGATGCCCAGCATGGTCAGCAGCGTGCGCAGACGGTGGCCCGCCATCGCGCGCAAGGCCATGGTGAAGGCCTCGGTGAAGCGGTCCCAGTTGGCGCGCCAGGGGTGGGGTGTGGCCTGCTCACGGACGCGCTTGACCGCGCTCGGTTGATCGCCTCCGGCCTGGCGACGATCGGCGACCACCTCACCGTCTGACACCTCGATGATGCGCTGCGCGTGGGCCGCCACCTTGGGGTCGTGGGTCACGATGATGACCGTGTGCCCGTCGGCATGCAGCTCACGCAGGATGCGCATCACCTCGTCGCCACTGGCCGTATCGAGCGCGCCCGTGGGCTCGTCGGCCAGGATGACGTCCCCTCCGTTCATCAGGGCGCGCGCAATGCTGACGCGCTGCTGCTGGCCGCCGGACAGCTGGCCCGGCTTGTGCTCGATGCGCTCGCCCAGGCCCAGACGGCCGAGCAAGGCGGCAGCGCGGGTGTGGCGGTCGGTGGTGTTGTGGCCCGCGTAGATGGCGGGAATCTCGACGTTGCCCAGCGCACTGAGATCACTCAGCAGGTGGTAGCGCTGGAAGATGAAGCCGAAATGCTCGCGGCGCAGGCGCGCCAGTTCGTCGGGCGGCAGGTCGCCCGTGGCCTGGCCCGCCACTTTGTAAACGCCTCGGCTGGGCCGGTCCAGGCAACCGAGGATGTTCATCAAGGTGGACTTGCCTGAACCCGAGGCGCCGATGATGGCGACCATCTCGCCGGCCTCGATGCGCAGGTTGACCCCCTTGAGCACGGCCACCGTGCCCTCACCGGACGGGAACTCCCGCCACAGGTCCTGCACTTCCAGCAAGACGGGCTGGGCCTTCGGGCCGATGGACTGCGATTCACTCATGGCGTCAGAACATCCGTGGCATGCGGCCTGCGCCGGAGCCACCCGCCCCATTGGCACCGCCCTCACCCACCACCACCTTCTCACCGGCCTTCAGGCCTTCGAGCACCTGGGCCTGCACACGGTTGTTCAGGCCCACCTTGACTTGGCGCGTGCTCACCTGCGCGTCCTTGCCTTCGCCTTCGAGCACCCGCACCTCGTAAGTACCCAGCTTGCGGTCGCGCTGGCCCAAGGCGGTTGCCGGAATCACCAGGGCCTTGTCTGCGCGGTTGAGCACCACGAACACCTGGGTCGTCATCGCCACCCGCAACTTGCCCTCGGGGTTGTCCACGTCAAACAGGCCGTTGTAGTAGATGGCATTGGTGGTGGACGACGCCGTGGTGGTCTTGGTGTCGGTCTGCTCCGACTCGGGTACGGGCTCGATGGCCCGCAACTTGGCCTCGTAGCGGCGCTGAGGCTCACCGAGGATGGTGAAGTACACCGGCAAGCCCGGCTTCACGCGCACCACGTCCGCCTCGGAAATCTGCGCCTTGATCTGGACCTTGTCCAGCTTGGCCAGCTTGATGATGGTGGGCGCCGACTGCATCGCGTTCACGGTGCGCCCTTCTTCGGCCACCACCGCCACCACCACGCCATCAATCGGCGCCATGATGCGGGTGTAGCCCAGGTTGACCCGTGCGGTGTCCACCGAGATGTTGGCCTGACGGATCTGCGCATCCAGGGCGGCGATCTCGGCACGGGTGGTTGCCAGTGTGGCCTCGGCATCGTCCAGATCGGCCTTGGAGCCCGCATCCAGTTGGAACAATTCCTTCTTGCGCTGATAACTCAACTCGGCCTGGCGCAATTGGGCATGACGTGCCTGGCGCTGAGCACTCAGCAGCGACACCTGGGCTTCGGCATTGCGCAGGGTGTTGGTCTGCGTGGTGGAGTCGATCTCGGCCACCAGTTGACCCTTGCTGACCCGGTCACCCAGGGCCACATGCAGGCGCTTGATCTGGCCCGAGACCTGGGCGCCCACACTGACCTCCTGCGAGGCCTCGATGGTGCCGCTGGCGAGCACCGTGTCTTCGATGTCGTCGATCGTGGCCTCGGCCGTGATGACCTGGGGCGCACTGGGAGGTTTGAAATACACCGATTTGATGCCCCAGCCGGCCGCAGCCAGCAAGACCACCCCCATTGTCAGGCGCCAACCTGACAACCATCGATTGCGTTTTATTGTGCTCATGTTCACAGTGTCTTGGTGGACGGTGTCTCTACTGCGTGCCGCCCGTAAAGGAAATGTAAAGTCAAACCCATGAATGCCGTCACCCTCATCACCGGAGCCAGCCAAGGCATTGGCGCGGCCACCGCGCGCCTGCTGGCTGCACAAGGCCACTCCCTCCTCATTCACTGCGCTCACCGCCTCGATCTCGCGCAAGCGGTGGCAGACGAATGCCTGCAACTGGGTGCGCCGCGTGCCATCATCGCCCAGGCGGACATGGCCTGCGAGGCCGATGTTCTTCAGCTGTTCGCCAAGGCAGACGCCTCTCTGCCACCTTTGACCGGCGTGGTGAACAATGCAGGCATCATCGACCGCACCTCCCGCCTCGACGAGATGAGCGCCGAGCGCATGACGCGGATGTTCTCGGTCAATGTCGTGGGCCCCATGCTTTGCGCCAGAGAGGCAGTCAAGCGAATGTCCAGCCGTCATGGCGGTCGCGGCGGCGTGATCGTCAACGTGTCCAGCAGTGCGGTGCGAACCGGCTCGCCTGCACTGTATGTGGATTACGCTGCCAGCAAGGGCGCCATCGACGTTTTCACCCACGGGCTGGCCAAAGAGGTGGCCGGCGAAGGCGTGCGCGTGTGCGCGGTACGCCCCGGCATCACCGCCACCGCCATCCACGGCACTGGGGGAGAGCCGGACCGAGCCGATCGACTCGGCCCCACACTGCCCATGGGCCGTGCAGCGCACCCTGAAGAGGTGGCACAGGCCATTGTGTGGCTGCTCTCCGATGCTGCCAGCTACACAGCGGGCGCCATTCTGGATGTCACCGGCGGCCGCTGATGCCGCGCGCGCACTGTCATCAGCCTTTCACACCGACCCGACACAATGCACGCTGTTCCGGGGCGTCTGCGATGCACCCGGAGGGAGCAAAGCCTGTCCTGACATGCTGGTCACCACAGTCAGGACAACGCCCACGCCCCCAAACCATTTACGCCATGAACGAGACGCCCAAGAGTGACAGCATGAGTGCCACACGGGCTTGCGCCGCCGTCAGGTGCGGCACCCCCGGCCACTCGTCGCCCTCCCGCGGCAGCACGCCACCTCGAGCCACACGGCTGCTGCGCCACACGGTCACGCCCTGACACGCAGCCTCGCGCAGCGCCTCGGTCAAGCCCGCATGGATGGTGCCGTGCCCGGTGCCAGCCACCACGATGCCACGCAGCGGTCTGGTGGTCGTCTGTGCTTGAGCCAGCATGGCACGCACGATCCAGCCATCGGCATCGGCATGGCTGCAGACGATCTCAACCCGTGGTGGGTCTGCTTCCAGATAACCCCAGCCCCAACGACCGCAACGGTGCCAGACCGACGTCCAGGACTCCTCGGCAGGCTCAGCCGCCCCTGCCCCTTGCGCCCGAAAGCCCAATCTCGACAAAGCCTTGACCACATCCTCCTCGAGCTCCACTGGCTCCCGCTTCAATGTGACCAGTGGGGGCGCATCCCCGCCATCAAAGGCATCGGGGGCGTGGGTGTGCGACTTGCGTACAGCGCCGGCCGACCAGACTCTCCCGTGCATCACGGCCACCACACCTCCCAGACAGCGCTGAGCCGCCTCTTGCACCACCCGCACCGCGTCTCGAAGGTTGGTCGGGCCATCGGCATGAGGCGAGGTCGCAGGAAACATGGCGGCCGTCAACACCACCGGCTTGGCGCCATCGTGCAGTGCCTGAAGCAGGTAAGCGGTTTCTTCCAGCGTATCGGTGCCATGGGTGATCACCACCCCGGCCACCTCGTCACGCTCCAGATGCTCGTGCAAGGCACGCCCCAAGGCCCGCCAGACCGACCAGCTCATGTCCTTGCTGTCCACCTGCGCGACCTGCACCGTTTCGAGCGGCACCCCTTCCAACTCCGGCACAGCTTCGACCAATTGCGACACCGACAGTTGCGCAGCCCGGTAAGCCCATTGCCGCGACGGATCTTGCGCCGTGCCGGCAATGGTGCCCCCGGTTCCCAGAATCACCACCCGCCGCATCGTCGCTCCCAGCCCACAAATAAAATACTGGACAAACAAACAGCCCTGTATAGAATGACAGTCAACGTCGACACCCTCAGTTCAAGGCACGACACACGATGACGAACGATAAACCCAAACTCACGCCACGCCAGCAGCAGATTTTCGAGCTGATTCAGCGTGCCATCGCAAAGACAGGTGCGCCTCCGACGCGTGCCGAGATTGCGGCCGAACTGGGTTTCCGTTCGGCCAATGCTGCCGAAGAACACCTGCAAGCCCTGGCACGCAAAGGGGTCATCGAACTGGTGGGGGGCACCTCGCGCGGCATTCGCCTGAAAGCGGGCACCTTGCGCACCGTGAACGAAACCCGTAAACGGGGCGACACCGAGTCATCGGGCCTGCCCTTCAACCTTCCCCTGCCGGGGCTGGAGCAACTCGTCTTGCCGCTGGTCGGGCGTGTGGCCGCAGGCCACCCCATTCTCGCGCAGGAACACATCGAGCAAAGCTACGCTGTCGAGCCCAGTCTGTTTGCCAAGCGCCCCGATTACCTCTTGCGTGTCCGCGGCATGAGCATGAAAGATGCCGGCATCCTGGATGGCGATCTGCTCGCCGTGGCGCGCACACGCGAAGCACGCAATGGCCAAATCGTTGTGGCTCGCCTGGGCGATGAAGTCACGGTCAAACGCTTTCAGCGGACGCCAAAGGGCATCACCCTGCTGCCAGAGAACCCCGATTTTGAGCCCATCGTGGTGTCCTCCGATCATCCCGATTTCGAGCTCGAAGGACTGGCCGTGGGCCTGATCCGTAACCAACCCCTGAACTGAGACCTTTCTTCCTCACCATGCGGGTGGCGGGCATTCGCATCATCAGGCCGATGATGCAATCCCGCGTGGTGATCCTTCAATGGAATCCTGCCGAACTTCAACGTTGTTTCTGGGAGTTCATCATGATTCATCACCTGGCCCGTGCTTTCCATGTCCGCGAGGCCGTCCTCGCTGATAACGCCAACGACCCACGCCCTGCGACGGCACCATCTGCGCGCCCCATCAAGCCACGCCCCCTCACTCCGTGGCGTGCACCCCAGACGTCTGGCCATGGCACGCGGGCGGCCCAGGTCATCCCATTGCGCAGCGGTGCCGGCACCGCCACCCGAGTGCGCATCAGCACCGACCCCAGCGATGCGCGCCGCACCGTGATTGCCGGGCGTTTTGCCGAGGTCTGCGCGGCGCTCGACCGCCTGGTGCGCGAGCAGGAAGCCGCGGCCTGATACCACCAAGAAAACATCCCGCTGGCATTGCTGCGCAGCGGGATGGTCGTGACACCCTGAACCGGAGGGTGTGGTGAGACGCCCGGTGGTGCCGCACCGGGCCCAGGGGATCAACCCATGTGCAAACCGCCGTTGACCGAGAAGTCAGCGCCGGTGGCAAATCCGGCCTCGTCGCTGGCCACCCAAGAAATCATCGATGCGATCTCATCAGGCGTCCCCAGGCGCTTCACCGGAATGGTGGCGACGATCTTGTCAAGCACGTCCTGACGGATCGAGCGCACCATGTCCGTGCCGATGTAGCCGGGCGACACCGTGTTGACGGTCACGCCCTTGTTGGCCACCTCTTGTGCCAACGCCATGGTGAAGCCATGCATCCCGGCTTTGGCCGCCGAGTAGTTGGTCTGGCCAAACTGACCTTTTTCACCGTTGACCGAGCTGATGTTAACGATGCGGCCCCAACCACGGTCCACCATGTCGTCGATCACCTGCTTGGTGACGTTGAACATGCTGTCCAGGTTGGTGCTGATCACGGCATCCCAGTCGGCCTTGGTCATCTTGCGGAACATGCCGTCACGGGTGATGCCGGCGTTATTCACCAGGATGTCAATCGGGCCATGCTCCGCCTTGGTCTTCTTGAACGCTTCGACCGTCGAGTCCCAATCGGACACATTACCGACCGATGCGTAGAAGGTGTAGCCCAAGGCTTTTTGCTCATCCAACCACTTGGTGTAGTCGCGGCTGGGGCCACAACCGGCGATCACCTTGTGACCGTCACGATGAAGGCGCTGACAAATGGCGGTTCCGATCCCACCCATACCACCAGTGACGTATGCAACTTTTTGAGTCATGTAAGGCTCCTCTTTATGTTTCTATCGCGGGCTGACGCGGCGCCTCAGCGCTCGATGGTCAATGCAACGCCCATGCCACCGCCAATGCACAGCGAGGCAATGCCCTTCTTGGCGTCGCGACGGGCCATTTCATGCAGCAGCGTCACCAGAATGCGGCAGCCTGATGCACCAATGGGGTGACCGATGGCGATGGCGCCCCCGTTGACGTTCACCTTGCTGGTGTCCCAACCCATTTCCTTGTGCACGGCGCAGGCCTGGGCGGCGAAGGCTTCGTTGATCTCCAGCAAGTCGAGCTCGGAAGCCTGCCAACCGGCACGCTCCAGTGCACGACGCGAGGCGGGCACAGGGCCCATGCCCATGTACGCGGGATCCAGGCCGGCGCTGGCGTACGACTTGATGCGACCGAGAACCTTCAGGCCCAGTTGCTGCGCCTTCTCGGCGGTCATCAGCACCACAGCGGCAGCGCCGTCATTGATGCCCGAGGCGTTGCCAGCGGTGACGCTGCCGGCCTTGTCGAAAGCGGGGCGCAGACCGGCCAGGGCTTCGGCGTTGCTCTTGCGGTTCAGGTACTCGTCGGTGTCGAACACCAGCGGATCGCCCTTCTTCTGCGGAATGACCACAGGCACGATCTCGTCCTTGAACTTGCCAGCATCCTGCGCAGCAGCTGCCTTCTGCTGAGAAGCCAGGGCCAGGGCATCCTGCTCTTCACGGCTGATGCCGTACTGCTTGGCCACGTTCTCTGCAGTGATGCCCATGTGGTACTGGTTGTACACGTCCCACAGGCCATCGTTGATCATGGAATCAACCATTTGCCAGTTGCCCATGCGCTGACCGTCACGCGAGTTGGGCACCACGTGGGGCGACAGGCTCATGTTTTCCTGGCCACCGGCGATCACGATCTCTGCATCGCCATCACGGATGGCTTGCACGCCCAGCATCACGGCCTTCAGACCCGAGCCGCAGACCTTGTTGATGGTCATGGCGGGCACACCTTGCGGCAGACCGGCCTTGATGACCGCCTGGCGCGCCGGGTTTTGACCACAGCCGGCCGTCAGTACCTGACCCAGGATGACTTCGCTGATCTGGTCGCCCGACAGACCGGTACGGCGTAGCAGGTCCTTGATCACCACGGCGCCCAGTTCACTGGCCGGGGTTTTGGCCAGGGTGCCCCCAAATTTGCCCACTGCGGTTCGCGCGGCGGCAACGATGACGATGTCAGTCAAGATCTTCTCCTTCAGTCAAGATAGGTGCCCGTTGTGCGGGCACGTTGTCAGGCTTTGCGCAGAACGTATCGTCCTGGCGCAGCTTCAATCGCAGGGTATTTGCGGCTGCCAGCTTGCTTGGGTGCGGCCACCATCGGGCCAGCGTGGTCGCGCAACCAGTCGGCCCACACGGTCCACCAGCTACCCGGTTTCTCTTCTGCGCTGGCCAGCCAGGTGTTGGCGTCAGTCGGCAACTGCTTGACCTTCGCGCCAGTGACCCAGTGGCTGCGCTTCTTCTTAGCGGGCGGGTTGATCACGCCAGCGATGTGACCCGAGGCACCGAGCACGAAGGTGCGCGGGCCGGTGACCACCTGGGTCGAGGCGTAGGCCGACTCCCAGGGCACGATGTGGTCTTCACGCGAGCCGTAGATGAACGTCGGCATGTCCAGACGACGCAGGTCGAGCGGCTCGCCGCACACCGTCACCGCACCGGGCTTGATCAGGTTGTTCTCGAGGTAGGTGTTGCGCAGGTACCAGGCGTAGTAAGGGCCCGGCAGGTTGGTGCTGTCGCTGTTCCAGTAGAGCAGGTCGAACGCCGGGGGCATTTCGCCCTTGAGGTAGTTGCCCACCACATAGTTCCAAACCAGGTCGTTGGGGCGCAGGAAAGCGAAGGTCGAGGCGAGGTCGCCGCCCTTCATCAAGCCACCACCTTGCGGGCTGTCCGGGCCCATGGTCATTTCGCGCATGCGCACCATGGCCTCATCGATGAAGATGTCCAGGATGCCGGTGTGCGCGAAGTCGAGGAAGGACGTCAGCAGGGTCAGGCTGGCGACGGGCTTGCGGCCCTTGGCAGCCAAGGTGGCCAAGGCCACGCCCAACATCGTGCCGCCCACGCAGAAGCCCAGGGCGTTGATCTGCTCGGCACCGGTGATCTCGCGCGTGACCTCGATGGCCTGGATGACACCGTGCTCGATGTAGTCATCCCAGGTCGCCTTGGCCAGACTCTCGTCCGGGTTCACCCAACTGACCATGAACACGCGATGACCTTCGGACAGCAGGTGGCGCACCACCGAGTTGTCGGGCTGAAGGTCAAGGATGTAGTACTTGTTGATGCACGGTGGCACGAACAGGAAGGGCTTGGCGTGCACCTTGTCGGTGATCGGTGCGTACTCGATCAACTGGAAGAAGCTGTTCTCGTACACGACCGTGCCGGGCGTGGTGGCAACGTTCTTGCCGACCTCGAACACACTCTCGTCGGTCATCGACAGGTGGCCCTGGCGGATGTCACCCATCAGATGCTGGATGCCCTGCTGAATGCTTTCGCCCTTGGTCTCGACCGCCTTCTTCAAGGCTTCAGGATTGAGCGCCAGGAAGTTGCTGGGCGACATCGCGGCCGACCACTGCTGGACGGCAAAACGCACGCGCTCACGCGCCTTCTCGGCACCGTTGAGGCTGTCCGCCAAGCGCTGCATGGTCTGCGCGTTGAGCAGGTACATCGAAGCCATGAAGGCGCTGACCGGGCTTTGCGTCCACTCGGGTGCGGCAAAACGGCGGTCGGACACCGTCATGGCTTCAGGCTTGGTGAGCGCCTGGTTCCAAAGCTCGGTGGCGCGCTGGATGTACTCGCTCTGGATGCTCTTGAGGGTGTCGGGCTCGACCTTGAGCGCCGCCAGCGACTTCAAATCGTCGCTGACACTGTGGCCGACGGCCTCGACCGCCTGCTGAACCGGCTGGAGCCCTGGCACATTCAGGCCGGCCATGGGCGACTGCTGCAGCCACGACTGAAAGAGCGTGGGCGAAAAGCCTGGCAACTTGCTCAGCTGGTCGTGCCACTGCGCCTTGAGAGCGTCCAAGTCGACACCGGGCATGCGGAAAGCCGCGCCCATCTGCTCGAAAGCAGAAACGTGAGGGGCTGCTTCGGCGGTGGCCTGGGTGTCTGTGGGCTTCTGGTTCTGTGTGTCGGCCTGGGGGACCGATTTCGCTTTTGCGGTCCCGCGCGTGGCGCGCGGCTTTTGAGGTACAGCCATACATCTCCTGATTTGAACTGGCCACTTGTTCACAACATGATGGCCGAATCATGTGGCGTTATTCTGACGACATCAAAGTGTTGCAAAGACGCCAACTCGACCCATCACGCGGCCCGCCTGGTGGTCCGGCGTGACCGATAGTCCCATCTTGCCTCCATCGATTGCAGCAAGCTCGATGCCAGGCATGCTCGTTTACCCTTGGTTTTCTGATTTATTGAGTACCGCTCCCATGTGGATTGTTGCGATTGCCTGGATGTACGTGGCCATGATGATGGCCGTGGCCGAAGCCACGAGCCCTCAGGGCTCGATGCTCGGTGCCATCATCACTTTCGTGATGTACGGCATCGGCCCCCTGGCGCTGGTCTTGTATTTGTTGGGCACGCCAGCACGTCGGCGCGCACGCCGGGCGAGGGAAGAAGCCGAATGGCGCGCGCAGGTGGCAGCCGAACAAGCCGCAACGGAATCAGCGCAAGCAGATGCTGGCGGCCTGACGACCGGTGATGGCGTCCCGGCGGAACGAAAAGAACCGTGAGGCATCGCTGACGGTACAGTCGCCGCCGCCCTGGATGAGCGTGACGCCTTGCGCCGAGAGAATTTCCCGCGCCAGCCCTGGCAGATCGGCCAACCACTTGCCGGGTGAGCGAGGCACAAAGCACTCTTGCGCCCAAGTCGCCTCGGGGTCTCGACCAAACCCACGCAACACGTCGGCCCCCACTTCGAACTGGCTGGGGCCAATACAGGGGCCTAACCAGGCCTGCAACTCTCCGGGGGCACAGCCAGTGGCCTCGCACAACGCACGCACACCGGTGTGGACGATGCCCTGCCCCGCCATGTCTCCCGCGCCGGCCAGCCCCCGCCATCCGGCATGGAGGGCTGCAACGCCTCGCCCGTCAGGCGCAGCCAGCAAGATCGGCAGGCAGTCAGCCACCATGACCGTGCAGGCCAAGCCACGCTCGGTGGTGAAGGCACCGTCGGCACGAGGCTGAGGTGCGCCAGGAGTCCAGCAGACTCGGGCAGGGTCAGAAGCATCGGGGGTGCGGCTGAGCCGCACCACACGGTTGCCATGCACCTGAGTGAGCCATACCGGATCTGCCTGGAGGATGGCGGCGAATCGCGCTCGGTTATCAGCCACCGCTGCCAGGTCGTCCCCCACATGATCCCCCAGGTTGCACGCGTCATAGGGGGGTTGACTGACGCCGCCCGCACGGGCACTCATGAGCGCGCCCACCCGCTCACCCAGGTTGACCGATGTCCACCCCACAGGCAAGGGCATGGCTGACGAGGCGCTTTCGACACAAGGCGACATGATGGAGGGGGACAAGGGCCGCTATGATCCAGCCCCGATGCTACCTCGCCCTGTCTCCAGTGCTGCCAACGCCTTGAGCGCGTCCTCTGCGTGCCCGCAGCGCCGGCGCGTGTCGTCGTCGGCCACATCGGTCGGCAAGTGGCCCAGGGGCTGCGTGTCCGCATCTTTGCGGCGCTGGCTGCAAGCCCCTGGCTCGCTGACGGCGCGCCTGCGTGCGCACGGCACGGTGACGCTGGTGGTCACGCGGCAAGGAAGACTGCCCTTTTGGCCCCAGGAGCGCTCAGCCCTGGGGGTGCGCCATGGTCATGTCCGAGAGGTGGTGTTGTTGATCAACGGGCGACCGGCGGTGTGGGCGCGCAGCGTGACGCCCTTGGGCGCCGTCAAGGGCCCGTGGCAAGCCATGAAAGGACTCGGCACACGCCCTCTGGCCGAGCTGCTGTTCACGCGACGTCAGGTGCAGCGCGACCCCTTGGTGGGAGAGCGACTGCCGCGACACTCGGCCGAGCGCCAACACATGGTGCGCGAGTGGCAAAAGCTGGGCCTGACGGAGGTCGACCCCGCACCGGTCTGGTGCCGCCGCTCGGTGTTTTGGCGTAACGGCCACCCTGTTCAGGTGATGGAGAGCTTTGCCCCGTGGGTGACCAAACTGTGGACCTCACCTTGAAGCGCGGCTGAGGGCGACTCCGCCCGTGTGCCCAGGGTTTGTTGCCCTACACTGGCTGCATGTTGTTCTCACGTCGAATCGAGCACTGTCAGGTCTGCGGCACCCCGGTCGAGCACAAAGTGCCGGCCGATGACAACCGTGAACGCGCGGTTTGTCCTTCCTGTGGCCACATCCACTACGTCAACCCGCTCAACGTGGTGGGGACGCTACCGGTATGGGGTGAGCAGGTGCTGCTGTGCAAGCGCAACATCGAACCACGCAAGGGCTTCTGGACCCTGCCGGCCGGCTTCATGGAGCTGGGCGAAACCACCGACGAAGGTGCAGCGCGCGAAACCGACGAAGAGGCTGGCGCACGCATCCAGTTGCAAGGTCTTTACAGCGTGCTGAATGTCGTGACCGCTGGTCAGGTGCATTTCTTTTACCGCGCCCGCTTGCTGGACACCGACTTTGCCCCCGGCCCTGAGACCATGGAAGCCCGCCTGTTCCACGAGCACGAGATTCCCTGGGCCGATCTGGCCTTCAGAACCGTGCGAATGACACTGGAGCGCTATTTTGAAGATCGCAAGCGGGGTCAGTTTGACGTCTACTGTGCCGATCTTCGGTGAGTCTGGTTCACACCTTTCGTCATGAACGCACCCCAGGAAAACGTTTCAGCGTCCACCACAACCACGCGCGTGCGTGACGACCTTGTCGGTCCGGATCCCCTGCTCGATTGCCTGGTGGAGGTGGCCCGTCTGCACGGACAGGGGGCGACCCGGGCTTCCTTGTCGGCAGGCCTGCCGCTTCAACCGCAAGAGTCTCTGCCGCTCTCGCTGGCGGAACGCGCAGCATCACGCGCCGGCTTGGCCACTCGGGTGCAACGCCTGGCGTTGGACGAGATCGACGCGCTGACCCTCCCTGCCATCCTGATCCTGCACGGTAACAAGGCCTGTGTGTTGCTGGGCCGAGATGACAGCGAGCACTGGCGCGTGCTGCTGCCAGAAACTGGCCAAGGCGCCGTGACGTTGAGCACCGAGGCTCTCCAGTCTCGTTACAGCGGCGTGGTGCTGTTTGCACGCCCCCATTTCCGCTTTGACGAGCGCACCCCCGAGGTCAAGGCCACCCGTTCGGGGCACTGGTTCTGGGGACCGGTGCTGGCGCAGCGCTTTGTGTACCGCGATGTGCTGTGGGCCGCGCTGCTGATCAACCTGTTTGCGCTGGCCTTTCCCATTTTCTCGATGAACGTGTACGACCGCGTGGTGCCCAATCACGCCACCGAGACGCTGTGGGTGCTGGCCATTGGTGTGACGCTGGTGTTGTGCAGCGACCTGTTCATCCGCCTGCTGCGCAGCCATTTTGTGGACGAGGCCAGCGCCCGCATTGACGTGCAGATTTCGGCAAGCTTGATGGAACGGGTGCTGGGCATGCGCCTGGAGAACCGCCCTCAATCGGTGGGCTCGTTCGCCGCGAACCTGCGGGGCTTCGAGCAAGTGCGGGACTTCATCGCATCCAGCACGGTCACGGCACTGATCGACCTGCCTTTCGCGCTGCTGTTCGTGGTGGTGATGGCCTGGATTTCACCGTGGCTGGTCCTGCCAGTGATCGGGGTGTTCGTGCTGATCCTGGTGTCGGGTTATGTGTTCCAGCATCGTCTGCATGAGCTGTCGCAAAGCTCTTACCAGGCGGCGGCGCAGCGCAACGCCACCTTGATCGAGAGCCTGACGGGCATCGAGACGATCAAGTCCCAGGGGGCAGAGAGTCTGATCCAGTCGCGCTGGGAGCGGGCGAACCAGTACCTCTCGGCGCTGAACGTGAAGATGCGCAGCATGTCGGCCACGGCGATGTACTCCACGGCCACGCTGCAGCAGTTTGTGTCGGTGTGCGTGATCCTGATCGGGGTGTATCTGATCTCGGAGAGGCAGCTGACCATGGGGGGCATGATCGCCGCAACGATGCTGGCGGGTCGAGCCCTGGCGCCTGCGGGTCAGATCGTCGGTCTGTTGATGCAGTACCAGGGGGCCCGCACGGCGATGACCTCACTGGAGCAGATCATGGCGCAGCCTGTCGAGCGTCCTGAGGGCAGCCATTTCATTCAGCGCCCGGAGTTCAAGGGGGAGATCGAGTTCCGCCATGTGTCCTTCGCCTACCCGGGTCAGCAGGGCCATTCGCTGGACGACGTGAGCTTCAAGATCAACCCCGGTGAGCGGGTGGCCCTGATCGGAAAGGTGGGTTCGGGCAAGACGACGCTGCAAAAGCTGATCATGGGGCTGTATCAGCCGACCGCGGGCGCCATCTTGTTCGATGGCATCGACATGCGTCAGCTGGATCCGGCCGACGTGCGGCGCAACCTGGGTTGCGTGTCGCAGGACATCACGCTGTTTTACGGCTCGCTGCGCGAGAACATCACCTTCGGGATGCCTCATGCACGCGACGATGCCATCGTGGCAGCGGCTGACGTCGCCGGGCTGAGCGAGTTCGTGCAGCGGCACCCCCAGGGCTTTGACATGCCGGTGGGCGAACGTGGCGAACTGCTGTCTGGCGGGCAACGTCAGGGCGTGGGCATTGCCCGGGCCGTGTTGCACAACGCACCGCTGCTCTTGCTTGACGAGCCGACCAGCGCGATGGACTTTTCGACGGAAGCCCTGGTGACGCAGCGCATGCAGGCCTTCACAGAAGGCAAGACGGTCGTGCTGGTGACGCACCGGACGTCGATGCTGTCGTTTGTGGACCGCGTGATCGTGGTCGACCAGGGCAAGATCGTGGCCGACGGCCCGCGTGAGCGCATCATGCAGGCGCTGGCAGCCGGTCGCATTTCGCGCGCAGCGTGATCAGGCCAGGAGCACAGAGATGAAAACCTTGCTCAAGATGGGCCAAAAGTTGGTGGACGGGCTGGAGCGCTTGCGTGTTCGCCTGGCACCTTGGACCGACCGCCTTCTGGACCGATTGGGGGGGGCGCGTGTCACGCCGGAAGCGGCCTCGCAGGCAGGGATGCACCCTTTCGAGCTCGAGGCCGACGCGGTGATGTCGCGGGGCGCGACCTTTCGTGCGCAAACGCTGGTGCGCTCTGCCCTGCTGGTCACCGTGCTGCTGATCGTGTGGGCGGCACTGGCCGAGATCGACGAGGTCACCAAGGGCGAGGCGAAGGTGATTCCGTCGCGGCAACTGCAGGTGGTGCAGTCGCTCGATGGTGGTGTGGTGTCGCAGATTCTGGTGAAGGAAGGCGATGTCGTCGAAGCGGGCCAATTGCTGCTGAAGATTGACGAGACCCGGGCTACCTCGGGCGTGCGTGAAAGCGCAGCGCAGGTGTTTGCATTGCAGGTCAAACAGGCACGTCTGAAAGCCTTGGCAGAGGGCACCAGCTTCACGCCACCCGCGGCCGCCATCGATGATGCCGAGGCGCAGCGCATCGTGGATGAAGAGCGGCAACTTTACGATGCCCGGCGCTCGGAGCTGAGCGCGCTGGTGGGCATCAGCGAGCAGCAACTGGCTCAGCGGCGGCAGGAGCTGAGTGAGGCCCGGTTCAAGCGTGAATCAGCTGCACGCAGCCTGGACCTGTCGCAGCAGGAATTGAACAAAACTCGCCCACTGCTGGCCACAGGTGCCGTTTCGGAAGTGGACGTGTTGAGGCTGGAGCGTGACGTGACCCGGGCACGCGGGGACATGGAACAGGCTGGCGCTCAGAGTGCACGAGCGCAGGCCGCGATCTTGGAAGCATCGCGCAAGATCCAGGAAACGGATCTGGCTTTCCGCAATGAGGCTCGCAAGGAATTGTCGGAAGTGTTGGCCCGCTTGAGCGCCTTGAATGAAGGCGCCGTGGCCTTGGCAGACAAGGTGGACAAGTCTCAGGTGAAATCGCCCGTGCGCGGACGGGTGCAACGCTTGTTGGCCAACACCGTAGGAGGGGTGGTGACGCCCGGCAAGGACATTGTTGAGATCGTGCCGCTGGATGATGCCCTGGTGTTGGAGGCCAAGATTGAGCCGCGCGATATTGCTTTCATCCACCCCGGACAAGCCGCCACCGTGAAGTTCAGTGCTTACGATTTCTCGATCTATGGCGGCTTGGATGCAGTGGTGGAGAACATCAGTCCGGACACGGTCACCGACGAGCGCGGGCAGAAAACGTTCTATGTGGTCAGGGTGCGCACCAAGGCCGCCAACTTCAGCGAGAAGATGCCCATCTTGCCGGGCATGACCGCGGAAGTGGACGTTCTGACTGGCAAGAAGACGGTCCTGTCGTACCTGCTGAAACCGGTGCTCAAGGCACATGCATACGCGCTGAGAGAGCGCTGAGTCCGACCAGCACCCCAATGCGCATAGGCGCCCTTTCGAGGGCGCCTTTTGTTTACTTGGTCACGCAAAGTGGTTCGCTGGGCGATCTTTTGCGCCGAGGCTCCATGTAACAGCCCCGCCTGATTGACGAGGGCGGCCACCCCTGTAAGGGACGCAAAGCGCCAAATAGGAGAAAGCACGGCCACAGTCATGAACTGCTTCACGAATCTTCTTCGGTGAGCGCATGAATCGGACCCCTCAAATAAGGTATGCTTGAATTGCTACAAATGTAACATGCAGAGGTCCGCATGTCTGTTTCCACCCCTATTCCCGCCGGCGTCGTCTCGAAAATTGAGGGCTCGGTTCGCGTGATCCGTGCAGGTGGAAAGGCAGCCGGCGTTCTGAAAGTGGGCGATGCTCTGAATCAGGGCGATACCGTGCTGGCATCGGCCGGTGCCAGTCTCCAGTTGACAGAAGCAGACGGTCAGCTGTGGGTCACGCCGGTGGAGGGACTGCCCGCGGATTTGGCATTGAGCGTGGCGGAGGAAAGTGGCGTGGCTGGTGCACGCGCGACCTTGCTCGCGCAAGGGCAGGCCAATCTGGATGAAGCTGTGGCGCGGCTGAATGACGCGGGAGAGGATGACGCGCCTGCGGCCGGACTGGCCGGCGGGGCAGCAGGGGCGCTTGGAGAGGGCTTGCGCGTTGGCCGCGTACAGGAATCGGTGGGTTCTCAAGAGTTTGAGTACGAGACGGCGACACTCGCTGCGCGCACCGAACTGTTGTCTGGTGGCGTGATCAGCGGTGATGCGCCAGGCAATTCAGTGCCGGTGATCGACCCGAACAGCCCGGGCTTCGACCCCGTTGCTGGCAACTACAGCGTCACCACCGAAGAAGACACCGCTGTGTCCGGCCAGGTCGTCGGCTCTGATGCCGATGGCGATGCATTGAGCTACGCCCTGGGCACCGGCCCCGCCAACGGTACCGTCTCGGTCAATGCCAACGGCAGCTGGACTTACACGCCTGCCGCCAATTTCAACGGCTCGGACAGCTTCACCGTCACCGTCTCCGACGGCAAGGGCGGCACCGCCACCGCCACGGTCAACGTCGGCGTGACACCGGCCAACGACGTGCCGGTGATCGATCCAAGCAGCCCGGGCTTCGACCCTGTCGCTGGCAACTACAGCGTCACGACCGAAGAAGACACCGCCGTGTCCGGCCAGGTCGTTGGCTCCGATGCCGATGGCGATGCCCTCACCTATGCCCTGGGCACCGGCCCCGCCAACGGCACTGTCTCGGTCAATGCCAACGGCAGCTGGACCTACACACCTGCCGCCAACTTCAACGGTGCTGACAGCTTCACCGTCACCGTCTCTGACGGCAAGGGTGGCACTGCCACCGCCACGGTCAACGTCGGTGTGACACCGGCCAATGACGTGCCGGTGATCGATCCGAACAGTCCGGGCTTCGACCCCGTCGCTGGCAACTACAGCGTCACGACCGAGGAAGACACCGCTGTGTCCGGTCAGGTCATCGGCTCCGATGCCGATGGCGACGCATTGAGCTACGCCCTGGGCACCGGCCCTG